>DASUJK010000184.1:0-38170 GCA_036279295.1 Pseudonocardiaceae bacterium
GCACCGAAATCCATCGGGGCGCGGTACGGCAGCCGCAACGCGATCGTGCCAGGGTCGGAAAGCCCGGTGCCGCGTCGTTTCGACCGCAACACCGTCGGCGTGGTGCCGAACACCGCGCGCACCGTGTCGTTGAACTGCCGCACGCTCTGGAACCCGGCGCCGAAGGCCACATCGGACATCGGCAGATCCGTGGTCTCCACCAGGATCCGAGCGGTCTGCGCCCGCTGCGCCCGAGCCAGCGCCAGCGGACCCGCGCCGACCTCGGCGACGAGTGTCCTGGTCACCTGCCGCTCGGAGTACCCGAGCCGCCGCGCCAGTCCGGCCACCCCGTCGCGGTCGATCACACCGTCGCCGATCAGCCGCAGTGCCCGCCCGACCAGGTCACCGCGCACGTCCCACTGCGGCGAGCCGGGCGACGCGTCCGGCCGGCAGCGCTTGCACGCCCGGTAGCCGGCCCGCTGTGCCGCCGCCGCGCTCGGGTAGAACGTCACGTTCGGCCGGCGCGGTGTCACAGCTGGACACGACGGCCGGCAGTAGACCCCGGTCGTGCGGACGGCCGTGTAGAACCACCCGTCGAATCGGGGGTCACGGCCGCTCACGGCTCGGTAGCACGTGTCGTTGTCCGGCAGGATCACCAGCCCATTCTGCACCGGCGGCCGGACAGTCGTTAGCGGGTTTCGGACAGCAACAACCGCAGGCAGGAACTCCACCCGGGCCTGCCGGTCGGCAATCGTCGCCGCGGTGGTCCGTGTGGACCGACACCGGGAACGGCACGCTCGACGCCTACCGCGGGTCCAAGGCCGTCACCGCGCGCGCGGCATGGCGGTTCATCCAAGGTGCCCACCCGGGCACTGCCGGACATCGCGCTGCGGGCGATGTCGATGTTCGACCCCTCGGTGCGCGCGGTGACGCCGATGCTGGGCCGCCAGGCCGGCACGACCGTCGTGGACTGCGCGGAGAGCCTGATCGCGCGGAACGCCGTCAGTCCACGAAAGTCCTGACGAACTGGAACAGCGCGTAGAGGCCGGGCAAGATCCGGACGATACCGCCGAGGAACGTGCCCACCGGCAGTTTCCGCCACGAGGACAGCTCGTTCGCGGCGACCACGTACTCCGCCGGGCTCATCGGCCGCCAACCCGTGGTCTCGCCCCGAAGCAACCGCGTGCGCAACCGCTTCCGCACCGACTGGTGCACGGACGCCATCTGGTACAGGGCCGTGCCGATGATCAGCATGTTGGACGCCAAGCCGATCACGGCGAAGGTCACCGCGACGACGAACGTCGACGTGGTGTTCTGCAGCATGTCGAACACGGAGACCATCGACATCGCCAGATTGATCGTCGAGACGTAGATCAGCATCAGCGCCCCGGTCACCGGGCTCCACCCGTAGCTTCGGTCGCGCCATCTCGGGATGTACTGGACGGACAGGTTCCGGATGGACATCTTGTGCGTCGTCAGCAGCGCCAGACCGAGCTTGTAGTAGAGGAAACCGCAACGGAAGGCATATGTGACACCGATCGTGCCGAGCAGGATGCAGATGACTGCCAGCACCGGATGGAAATGGTAGTTCGCCCACCAGGTGAGGCGCAGACCGTCTGCACTGTTCGGCCCGTCCGGCGGGCCACTCGCCAGGATGTCGAAGAGGTGGCCGTCGACCAGATTGCGCCAGTACAGCCAGGTGACCAGGAGCAACGACGACAAGAAGAGAACAATGCGCAGCCACAGTGCCGGGTTCACCGTGCGCTTCAGGCTTCGCACCAGACCGACGATTCTGGTGCTCGAACTCTCCGACTGGATCAGTCCGGTGCCGATGAGGTCGGCAATGATTCCGGTCAGCCGTCTGCGTAACAGCTGGAATCCCACCAGCGCGAACGGACAGGTGAAGGACAAAATCACGGTCGGTATGTCGGACAGAAACGGGACAGCGTGACACGTGGACGGGCGAATTGGCTGGAAGAGGAGGCTCGCGGCGAAGTTGCTGACGCTGTTGCAGTGCGGAATGTAGCCAACACCAGAAATACTTGCCACGACATAGACGAAGACAAACGTGAGGATCGGGACGATGATGAGGGACATCACCTCGGACCGAGCGATCGCCCGGACTGCCGTGCGCAGGAATTCCAATCGGGAGCGCAGTCGCCAGATACGCAGCGCGAGCGCGACGACGTGAATCCACAGCTCCCGACCGGCTGTGGCGATATGCGGCGATTCAGGTTCAGCGACCGGTTCAGGTTCTTCCCGGGACGTGAGTTCCTCTATGCTTTTCATCGTCTTTGATGTGTCCAGACCTGGTTTCGACAGTACGGTTCGGCAGTCCAGTTCCCGAACTGGCCCTATGTCCAGAGATGCAATGCCTTGAGTACCTCAAAGGGCCGCTCGATGTGCAACAGGTGCCCGACATCGGAAATGGTACTGCAATGGGCGCCGGGCTGACACCTGCCCAGTTCGGCCATGTCCTGTTGTGGCACCAATTTGTCCTTGTCCCCGAAAACAGCCCAGATCGGACACTTGGCCTGCGCCCACTGCTTGTTCGCGTCATATCCGTCACCGTTCGCGGCCGTGAGCATCAGGCCGGCGGGATTGATCTGATCGCACAGTGCCGCGACGACGGACTGCCTGAGCCGGAGCGGATGGCTCGCGAAGGGGAACAGCAGATACCGGAACGCTCCGATGCGGTAGAGGAACTTGAACAAGCCAACCTCGAACGACCCGGTGTGCGCCAGCAGGTACTGGAGTCCGAACGTGGTCGCGACGGTCGGCGACTTGGCCAGGCTGAGCACGGGGTGCTGAATGGAACGCAGTATCGAGAAATAGGAGCCCGCCACGAGGTGGATCGACGTGATCTGTTCCGGATACCGGCTGGCCATGTCGAGGGTCAGAAATCCGCCCATCGAGTGCCCCACGATGCGGACCTGCGAATAACCCAGCGACGACACCACCGACAGGAACGTCGCACCGACGTCCGCGATCTCGATGCGGCCGAGCCTGTTCACCGAGTCGCCGAAGCTCGGCAGGTTGACGAAGATCTGATCATGCACGGCCGCGCAGGACTGCTGCTCAGCTCTGATGATCGGCGTCCAGGTGGACCAGTCCGCACCCACACCATGGATGTACAGCGTGGCGGAGTCGGACTCGCGCTTCTTGCTGGACCGGACGGCCAGCGGCCCGTAGTGCGTGCTCACGTAGGTCGTCTTGAGGCCGAATCGCTCAGGATGCGGCTCCACGTCGAACGGACAGTAGACCACGCAAACCGCCCCTCTGCGTCCAGGCGAAATATACCGCATGTATCTCCGACCGCCGACTGAGCGTTACCGTGCGGTTCAGCACAGCCACGCACAGCCGCACACCGCTGGCTAGAGCTCCACCGTCGTGCCCATCACGACGGTCCGGCCGGCCGGCAGTCTGAAGTAGGCGGCCGGTGTCGCCGCGTTGTGCGACAGGCCGATGAACAGGCGTTTCTGCCAGCTCGGCAGCCCGCGCCCTCGGCCGCGTTCGATGGTGATCCTGGACAGGAAGTAGAACGCAGTGTCCGGGTCCACCTCCAGCTCGCTGGTCAGCATGAACGCGTCCCGCAACACCCTGGGGATGTCCTGGTCGTCCTGGAAACCGAACCGCGCGGACAGGTGCACGATGCCGTCGTCGGAGTGCGCGAGCGAGTCGACGCTGAGCCGCTCGTTCCTCGGTATGTGCGGCACGTTCTCGGACACCACCGAGACGATCACGACATGCTCGTGCACAACGCCGTTGAATTCGGCGTTGGCCCGCAGGGCCAGCGGCACGGTCTCCTTGGTGGGATGGGGGAACACGGCGGTGCCGGGCACGCGATGTCGAGGATGCTCGCGCAGTTCCTCCACGAAGTCGGTGAGCTCGCCCTCCAGGTCGACCCGGCGAGCCGTGATGACGCGCCGCCCGCGCTGCCAGGTCAGCATGACCGTCACGACGAGCACACCGAGCAGCAGCGGCAGCCAGCCGCCGTGCACGACCTTGGTCAGGTTGGCCGCGAAGAAGATCAGCTCCAGCCCACCGAACACGACCCCGAACAGCGCCAGCTGCCACGGCCGCCATTTCCACGCCGAACCGGCCAGGACCAGGTACAACGACGTGGTCAACAGCAGCGTGCCGGTGACCGCGAGGCCGTACGCGGTGGCCAGCGCCTGCGACGACCGGAACGCGAACATCAGGATCAGCACACCGCCCAGCAGCAGCCAGTTCACCGCCGGCACGAAGATCTGGCCACTCTCCTGCCGTGAGGTGTGCCGGACAGTGAGGTGGGGCAGGAAGCCGAGTTGCATCGCCTGCCGGGCCACGGAGAACGCCCCGGAGATCACCGCCTGCGACGCGATGACCGTGGCCAGCGTGGCCAGGACGACCATCGGGATTCGCGCCCAGCCGGGCACCAGCAGGTAGAAGGGATTGCTCACCGAGTCCGGCCGGCTCAGGATCAGCGCGCCCTGGCCGAGGTAGTTCAGGGTGAGCGCGGGGAACACGACGGCGAACCATGCCCTGCGGATCGGCGGGCGACCGAAGTGGCCCATGTCCGCGTACAGCGCTTCGGCGCCGGTGATCGACAGCACCACGGCACCCATCGCGATGAACGCGATGAACGGGTGGTCGAAGAAGAACGCGATCGCATACGTCGGTGACAGGCCGCGAAGTACACCCGGATGGGCGACGATCTGCGGCACGCCCAACACGGCCAGGGTGACGAACCACAGCAGCATCACCGGGCCGAACAACCGGCCCACCTGGCGGGTGCCGAACCGCTGGACGACGAACAGCACGATCAGGATCGCGGCGCCGATCGGCAACACGGCGGTGTGGATGCCCGGCGACACGATGTCCAGGCCCTCCACAGCGGACAGCACCGAGATGGCGGGCGTGATGACGCTGTCGCCGAAGAACAGCGACGCGCCGATGACGCCCAGCACCACGGCGACCGCGACCAGCCGCCGCTGGCCGACGACCCGCCGCCGGATCAGTGCGGCGAGCGCCATGATCCCGCCCTCGCCGTCGTTGTCCGACCGCATCACGAAAACCACGTACTTCACCGACACGATCAGCAGGATCGACCAGAAGACCAGCGATATCACGCCGTACACGTCACCGGGGACCGGCCGGACAGCGCCGCTGTCGATGGAGAACACCGTCTGCAGCGCATAGAGCGGGCTGGTGCCGATGTCACCGAACACCACGCCGAGCGCGCCGAACGCCAGGGCCAGCACCGGCCCGTGCTTGCGCGCCGCGACCGCGGGCCGTTCCGTGTTCGCCACTGATGTCACCCGGACAGTCTGCCCGCCGATGACGTTTCCCGTGCGGTGGGCCGGGATGTCGGCCTGGCGCGCAGGCTGGTCACCGTGGTGACCGTGAAGACGGCCACGATCAGCACCAGCGACAGCCACGTCGGGATCTCCGGCACACCGGGCAGCAGCGAGTGCAGGTAGTGCAGCACGAGCTTGACGCCGATCAGGCCGAGCACGATGGACAGTCCGTAGTGCAGGTGGACCAGGCGGTCCAGCAGGCCGGCCAGGACGAAGTACAGGGCACGCAGGCCGAGCAGGGCGAACGCGTTGGTGCACAGGACGAGGTACAGGTTCTGGGTGATACCGAAGATGGCCGGTATCGAGTCCAGCGCGAACATCACGTCCACCGACAGGATCGCCACGGTGGCCAGGCCCAGCCCGGAGATGGCGAACCGGTTGCCGACCCAGCGCACCACCCGACCGTTGCGCACGTCCGGCGGCTTGCCGTGCGAACGCAGCAGGTGCACGGCGGTGTAGAGCAGCAGGATGCCGAAAGCGAGGAACAGCACGGTGAACCGCTGCAGTGCCGCTGCTCCGGCCACGATGAACACGGCCCGCATCGCCAGCGCGCCGAGGATGCCGATCAGCAGCACCCGGGACTGGTCCCTGGCCGGCACCGCGAACGCGCCGAGCACGAGCGCGAAAACGAACAGGTTGTCCACCGACAGCGTCTTCTCCACCACGAAGCCGGTGAAGAACTCGACCGAGGGTGTCGGGCCGCCGAACAGCAGCACGCCGACGCCGAACAGCAGGGCAAGACCGATGTAGACCACCGACCAGGTGACGGCCTCGCCGAACCCGACCGGATGCGGCCGACGCGCTCGCCACACGTCGATCGTCACCGGGATGGCGAGGCCGACACCGGTCGCCACCCACACCCACAGCGGCACGTTCATCTCGGCACCACCTCTCTCTATGTGCCAGGGTGGTGCAATGAGTGCGCAACAACCAGGGCGGTCGCGGCGGAAATCAGGTCAGTTCGCTGCCGACAGCCGGCAAGGGTGGCGGACCGAAGTGGCCAACGCGGCCGCCTCCGACGCCGGTGGTCTGGATCCCGGCCTGCTCGGCGACTTCCTGGACCGCCTGGCTGATCCGGCGCCCGGCCGGGCCTGGGACCGCCATCAGCACGCCGCCTTCGCGGCACTCGGCGCGAAGGCGGCCGAGCAGGGTGTCGCGCTGGTCGCGCTGGTCGACCTCTACCTGTCCGCGGCCTGGCGTGCGTGGCCACTGCTGCCCGCGGTGACCGGCGACGACACCGTTGCCATGCGGGAGGCCGGGCGGGCCGTACTGCGCGCGTCCGACAACGTTGTCGCCGCCGTCGCGGAAGGGTTCACCGCGGCCCGCCGGGCGGTCGTGCACAGTGAGGCATCGGCCCGCCGTGAGTTCGTCGACGACCTGCTGTCCGGTGCCGCCGACCCGGCCGGCCTGCTGGCCCGTGCCGAGTCCTACGGTCTGCAACTGGCCGGCGCACACGCCGTCGTCCTGATCGACGGCGACGTGCCGTTCCGCGAGGCGACACCGGTGCTGTCCGACATGGCAGCCGCCCTGACCGCCGTGCTCGGCGACCACGACGTGCTGATCACCACGAGGGACGGCCTGCTGGTCATCGTGCTGCCGGCGCTGTCGGCCGACGCGTTGGACCGGGCCGTGGCCGCGATGCGGGCATCGTTGACCGAGGACGCCCGACTGGCGGTGGGCCGTGGCTACCCGGGTCCGTCCGGGGTGGCCAGGTCGTTCACCGAGGCCCGCGACGCACACGCCCTCGCCGAGCGGGTCGGGCTGACCGATCCCGTGCTGCGGGCCGAGAATCTGCTCGTCTACCAGGTCCTGCTCCGTGACCGTGCGGCGCTGACCGATCTCATCGAGACCGTGCTGACCCCGTTGCGGCAGGCCAGAGGCGGTGCGCGGCCACTGCTGGACACACTGCACGCCTATCTGGGCTCCGGCGGCAACACGACGAGGGCCGCGGCGCTCCTGCACCTGTCCGTCCGCGCGGTCACCTACCGGCTGGACCGGGTCGCCGAGCTGACCGGCTGGGACCCGCACGATCCCGAACAGCGCTACGTACTGCACACGGCGGTGCTCGGTGCGCGTTCGCTGGGCTGGCCCGATATTGCCGACTCCCGGCAATGAACGCACCCGATGATGGCCGTCAGCATACCGACACTGCGGTGTCAGCGCAGTCAGACTGGATGGTGTCAGCAGGAAACACCCCGGGAGGGACGACACCATGACACCGATCGCCGACCGCATCGCCCGCGCACTGCGCAGCCCGCAGGCCAAGCGGCTGACGGACAGGGCCACGGAGATCGCCCGCGACCCCGAGACGCGCCGCAAACTGGACCAGCTCCGGGCGCGGCTGACCAAGTCACGCCGGACGGACAAGTGATGACAGCGCCGACCACCGAATTGACCACCACCGAGGTGACCGAGCGGCCGAGCCGGGTCAAGCGGATCGGCCGGATCGTCGGCGGCTGGTCACTGCTGGCCGTCGGCGGCGCGATGCTCGTGCTGCCCGGACCGGGACTGCTGGTCATCGCGGGCGGTCTCGCGCTGCTGGCCACCGAGTACACGTGGGCGGCCCGGCTGCTGGCGAACGTCAAGCAGCGCCTGGCCCGCCTGCGCCCACGCCGGGACGACCCGCATCGGGACGAGGAGGGGAGTCAGCCATGACAGCGGACGTGTGGCAGGTGACCTGCCCGAAGTGTGGTGCCGCGATGGGCGCAGTGGACAAGAGCGGCATCCGCATCGAGCAGTGCCCGGCCTGCCGGGGCATCTTTCTCGACCAGGGCGAACTGGAACGTGTCATCGCTGCCGAGACGTCGTTCTACGCGCAGCCGCCGCAGCACCGTGACCACCACCGGCGCGGCAGCTACCCGGACTCCCGCTACGACAGGTACAGCGGGCACCAGCGCCGCAGGCGCAGCTTCTTCGAGGAGTTGTTCGACTGAGACCACGGTCGCGACCGCACGCTGGACCGGACGTGGTTGTGTCGATCCGTGCCCATCAGCGGGGTCAGCGACTTTCGCACTCGTGGCATGCGTCCTGTGCGTGTCGTCATGCACGGCACTGCCCGCGAAGCAGACCACACACCAGGCGCCGTCATCACCGAGGAGGTCGGTGGTGGCGGCGCCGCCCAGCGTGACACCGAATCCGGCCCACATCGCAGCGCTGGCCCCACTGCTGGACGTGCTCGCGCTGGCGGCGCAGCTCAACCACGGCAGTGTCGGCGCGGTGAACGACGCCATCTACCGGCTGGGGCCACGCGGCACGCAGGCCGGCATCACCGACATGGCCACCGGCGGCAACGCGATACCCAAGGCACCCGGTTTCGCCGCACACGCCGGATTCGACGTGGCCACCGGCTGGGGCACGATCGAAGCCAGCAGGTTCGTCCCGGCGCATCCGGTCCGGCTGGACATCGACGGCCACCCGGTGACCACACCGACCGCGACCCTGCACAGCATGTTGCTCACCGAAACCACGACGTTCACCGGTCGGTAATCGCCAATCATCAAATGGAGTACCGGTCGAGATCGAATCAGTTCCGCCCAGCACAGGCCAAAACAAACGGCCTATTAATAATTCATGGCTTCATGTGACACTACGTTGATCTCATTCAACTCCGATACCCTGGTCGCATGCCTGACGCAGCCGGCCACTCTGGCATCAAACGGTGGCGAAATATCGCCCTGTACGTGTTGTTCGCGCTGGTCCCGGCCGCGATCGCGGTACTGATCATCCGTGGCGTACCGGTCGGCAGCGCGCGGCACGCGGTTCCCGTGATACGGACGACGTCGATCCTCTCCGTGTACAAAGTGCTACTGGCCATCGCGCTGATCGTCGCGGTCGCGCATCTGCTGGCCATCGCAGCGGAGAAGCTCGGCCAACCCAAGGTGATCGGCGAGATCATCGCGGGCCTGTTGCTCGGCCCGTCCGTTCTCGGCGCGGTGGCGCCCAACGTCACGCACTGGCTCTGGACCCAGCAGATGGTCTCGTTCCTTGGCGTGCTGGCCCAATTGGGCGTGGTTTTCTTCATGTTCCTGATGGGCCGTGAACTGCCGTTTCCGTTGCTGCGCGGCAATCGCGGCCGTGTGCTGCTGACCGGGCACACCGCGATCGCGGTGCCGTTCCTGGCCGGCGTCGTCCTCGCGGTGACCATGCTCGCGCACTATCGCGAATCCACGGTGTCACCCGTGGCCTTTGTGTTGTTCTGCGGAGTCGCGCTGAGCATCACCGCGTTCCCGGTACTGGCCCGGATCCTCACCGACCGGGGGCTGCGGCACACCAGGATCGGCACCCTGGGCATGGCCACCGCCGGGATCAGCGATGTCAGCGCGTGGTGCGTGCTGGCCGTCGTGGTCGCCATCGCACACGGTCACTCCAGCACCGAAGCACTGCGCACGGTCGGGCTGAGTGTCGCGTTCGGCGCACTGATGTGGTGGGGCGTCCGGCCGCTGCTGGCCAAGCTGGCAGCCCGCACCGAGACGGTCGGTGCCAGTCGAGGCTGGTTGATGATCGTCATGCTGCTCGTCGTGCTGTGCTCGGCGGCTGCGACGGATGCGATCGGCGTGCAAGCGATCTTCGGCGCGTTCATGGCGGGCCTGGTCGCACCGAGGTCACGTGCGGTGACCGAGTTCGCCTACCGCATCGAGGGGCCGACCAACTGGTTCCTGATGCCGATGTTCTTCGCCATCACCGGTATCCAGGTCAGCCTTGGGGTACTGGGCAGCGGTACGAACTGGCTGATCATCGTCGTGGTGATCCTGGTGGCGATCGTGGCCAAGGTGTTCGGCGCATCGGTGCCGGGCAGGCTGAGCGGGCTGGACACGAGATCGGCCGCCGGGCTCGGTGTGATGATGAGCTGCCGGGGACTGACCGAGCTGATCGTCCTGCAACTGGGCCTGGCGCTCGGCATCTTCTCGGCCAACCTGTTCGTGCTGTTCCTGGTGATGGCGCTGGTCACGACCGCGCTGACCGGGCCGATACTGGCGCTGCTGTATCCGAAGCCGATCGTCGAAGCACAACTGGCCGAGGCCAAGGCCGAGGTGGCGGCCGCGGAACTGCCGATGTGGACACGCACGGTCACCAGGGCTTAGCACCGGCCACATCGGGGTAGCTCGTAGAGCAGCGCACCAGCGCTGGATCGCGAGCACCGGAGGGGCAATGAGCAGCAACGTGGCCAATTCGGCCGAGCACAAGGCCAGCAACGTCGAGCACAGCACGGTCGTGCAGGGACTGGGCCGGTTCGGCGACATCTGCTACGGGGTCGTGCACATCGTGGTCGCGGTGTTGGCGATCCAACTGGCGTTCGGTGGCTCCGGTCATTCGGTGGACCAGAAAGGTGCGGTCGCGACAGTCGCGGCACAGCCGTTCGGTGAGGTGGTGTTGTGGCTGATCGCGGTCGGCCTGGTCGCGTTCGGTGCCTGGCAGTTGCTGTGCGCCGTGACCGGCTTCCAGTGGATCGAGAAGAAGGGCAAGCGCACGAGGCGGCGGATCGGCGCGGCCGCGCGTGGCGTCGCGGTGCTCGCGATCGCGGTGTACACGGTGCGCCTGCTGTTGTCCGATCCCGGCAAGTCCAGTGACAGCCAGTCCAAGGAGTTGACCGCGCGGCTGATGAGCGTGTCGGGTGGCCGGATTCTGGTCGGTGCGGCCGGGCTCGCGGTGGTGGTCGCGGCTGGCGCGCTGGCCTACCGGGGCCTGAGGCGGAAGTTCATGCGGGACCTGGACCTCGGCAAACTGTCCGCCGGTGCCCGGAAGACGACCGAGACACTGGGTGTGGTCGGCTTCGTGGCCAAGGGCGTCGCGTACGGCATCGTCGGCATCCTGGTGCTGATCGCTGCGATCACGTTCAACCCCAACAAGGCCGGTGGCCTGGACGACGCGCTGCGCACACTCGCCGGCCAACCGTTCGGTGTGGTACTGCTGGTGATCGTGGCGCTCGGCCTGGCGGCCTACGGCGTGTACTGCTTCTTCGAGGCCCGCTGCCGAAAGGGTTGAGCCTCAGCGCGGTATGGGCTTCTTGCCCCGGGCGATGCGCTGGGCCCGGATCATGGAGAACCGTTCGGACTGGGCCTGCTTGTCCCCGAAGACCAGTTCGGAGATCGCGTCGTAGATCCGTTCCGGCTCGGGCAGGTGGTCGATCCGGTTGAACGCCTGGATCTGGCCTGCCGACTCGACCACGATCGTGCCGTACCCGAACAGCCTGCCCGCCGCGCTGCGCTCGTAGGTCAGGTCCGTCACCTTGGTCAACGGCATCATCGCGATGCGTGTCGTGAAGACACCGGTGGCCAGGACGAACCGCTTGTCGGTCACCACCAGCAGCTCGTCCCACCACTCGTAGAGCGTGTAGGCGAACCGCAGCAGCACCAGCAGACCCGCATACCACAGGATGGTCATGAACAGCCAGGCGTTCGCCGGCAGCAGCTTGGACAGCATGATGACCACCGCCAGCAGCGCTGCCGCCTCGAACACGTCCCATGCCACGACGGACCAGTGTCGACGAACCCGGATCACCCGGCGTTCGGACGGTAAGAGGTATTCGTCCGGATCATGCGAAGCGGCCATGATCGAGGATGCCATGCCGGCGCGGAATCCACGCACACAACCGGTGGAACACACAGCAAACTGTGTGGCTCAGCCCGTTGGTTTCGTGACCAGCGCGTCCCACATCGCCTTGTCAGCCGCGAAGAACTCCCGGACGTAGCCGTAGACGGTCGACACGACGCCGACCGACATCGAGTCGATGCCGACGCCGTAGCCGGTCACGCCGTTGGCCCGGCACAGCGCGACCGCGCGGGCCACATGGAACGTCTGGGTGACCAGGATCGCCCGGTCCACACCGAACACCTGGCGGGCCCGCGCGCACGTGTCCCAGGTGGTGAACCCGGCATGGTCGGCGATCACCTGCGCGGCCGGCACGCCGTGCGCGATCAGGTAGCCGCGCATGACGTCGGGCTCGTCGTAGCCATGGCGGTCGTCGTTGCCGCTGACCAGGATCAGCTGGACCTTGTGCCGCGTGAACAGGTCGACGGCTGCATCCAGCCGACTGGCCAGGAACGCGGTCGGCCGGTTGCCGTCCACGCGGGCACCGAGCACCAGGGCCACGCGGGTGTTCGGCACCGTGGCCGGGTCACGCAGGTAGGGCGCGGCCAACGACCGTTCCCACACCGTCGGCACGGTCGCGAGCACGATCAGCAGCACGAGCCAGGCCAGCAGTGCCCAGCGGTTACGCCGAAAGAAGCCGCGCCTGGGCCGCTGACCAGCGACGACATCTACGTCGACCACATCCTGACGTTACCGCAGCCGCCGCACGGTCGGTGGGACGCGGCCGGAGAGTCAGTCCGTCATCCCCTCGACCAGCGCCCGTTGCAGCCGGTCGGCCAGGGCCACGTCGGGTTGCCGGTTGGCCAGCACGTCGGCGTACAGGAACGACTCGCCGAGCCGCACCAGTGCGTAGGCGAGCGCGTCCGGCTCGATCAGCAGTACCAGCCCGTTATCGGCCATGTCGCGGCGCAGCAGTGCCTCGACGAACGCCACGATGCCGGTCTGCACGCGGCCCCGAGGGTCGGTCAGCACCCGGATCGCCAGGGCGGGTTCGTCATCCAGCAGTCTGCGCAGACCGGGCGCCGACGACACGAACCTGTTGATGTACCGGCCGGTGCCCGACGTGTGCAGCGCGCCGGGTGGTCGCTCCGCCTCCCAGCGGTTCGACGCCGCCGCGAGCGTGCGCTGGGTGAGCAGCCACAACGCCTTGCTCAGCAGCTCCTCCCGGCCACCGACCCTGCGGAACAGGGTCGCCCTGGACACACCGAGTTCGTCGGCAAGGCCCTGCATGTCCAGGCGCCTGCCGTCGCGTACCCAGCGCGCCGCACGGTTGACGAAGCGATCGGCAACCGTGTCGGCGAGGCCGGGCGCCGGACTCGTCGATCCGTCGGATGGCATGGCGATGTTCGGATCAGGCCTGCGCCGCCCCGCTGATCACACTATCGACAATGGCCTGTGCGGTCGGCCCGTACGGCGGCAGGAAGGCATCGGCGAGATCACCGGTCCCGCGCACGACGACGCCACGCGGATTCGAGAACTCCCGGAAGCCCTCGATCCCGTGGTGCCGGCCGGTGCCGCTCTGCCCGACACCGCCGAAGCCGAGCGCCGGCAGCGCACCCTGCACGGCACACACGTTGACACACGCACCGCCGGACGTGGTCCGCGACAGCACGTGCTCCGCCAGGTCGGCATCCTTGCTGTAGACGTACAGCGCCAGCGGCCGCTCCCCCGCGTTGACCTCCGCCAATGCCGTGTCCAGGTCGTCGTACGGGATGACCGGCAGGATCGGGCCGAAGACCTCCTCCCGCATGATCCGCAGGTCCTGCGGCGGGTCGACGACCAGGGTCAACGGCAGCGTGCGGCTCGACCGGTCACCAGCACCACCCAGCGACACGACTCGCGCACCGGCGGCCCTGGCTTCCTCGGTCATCGCGATGATCCGGTCCAGGTGCCGCTCGGTGATGATGCCGGTGTTGTCCGCCGACGAGCCGTAGCCGGGCAGCTCGGTGGTCAGGTAGTGCTCGGCGTGCGTGACGAAGTCGTCCAGCCGCGAGCGCGGGACCAGCACGTAGTCCACCGAGATGCACATCTGGCCGTTCTTGATCAGTTTCGTGCCGACAACGCTGCGCACACTGGCGGCGTCCACGCTGTCCTCGGTCAGCACGGCCGGGCACTTGCCGCCCAGCTCCAGCGTGACGGGCACCAGGTTCCGCGCCGCAGCCAGCGCGATCTCGCGGCCGATCGCCGGACTGCCGGTGTAGAGCAGGTGGTCCCAGCGCAGCGTCGGAAACTCCTTGGCCAGCGCCAACCCGCCGACGGCCACCGCGACCCGGTCCTCGCCGAACGTCTCGGCGATCATCCGCTGCAGCAGCACGGCACAGGCAGGCGTGTAGTCCGACGGCTTGATGATCACCCGGTTGCCCGCGGCCAGCATCTCCACCAGCGGGCCGACCGACAGGTCGAATGGGAAGTTCCACGGGACGATGTTGCCGACGACGCCTTTGGGCTGGTGGCGGATGCCGGCCCTGGCCGTGCCGTAGAAGGCGGGCTCGGCGTGCCGCTCGTCCTCGGTCATCCAGGTGTCCAGCTGCTCGGCCGCGAAGGCAGCCCGACCGACCACGCCGAGCACCTCGACCAGGTCGGTGAACAGCTCTGGGTGGGCGCCGAAGTCGGCGATCATGGCCGCCCGGATCTCGTCCCGGTGGGCGAGCATCATGCCGGCCAGCGCCATCAGGTGGCCCTTGCGGGTGGCGGCGTCCGGGTACGGGTCAGCAAGGAAAGCCTTGCGCTGCACGGCGAACAGGCGATGCAGCTCGGCGATCGCCGGGCCGTCGTCGACATCGGAACCGCTGATGGGGGTGACGAGCGTGGTCATCGGGATCTCCTGACCGTGAGACGACCGTGGGGACGACCTTGGGGACGAACGCAGGACAACGAGGGCGACATCATCCCGGGACTGCATCGTGATGAAACATTTCCCGAAAGTGTTGCACAGCGCATGTGTCCAGTGCCATATTGACCCCCATCCCAGCCGCTCGACAAGAACGGACCAGCATGTCATCTAGTGCTCTGGACGAGGCAGAGTCGCCGTCCATCCCCGTCCGAAGTGGCATCTGGGGACGCCAACTCGGCCGCTATCCAGCCAACCTGCCCCGAGCGGTGTACCTGGGGATCGTCGTGATCACCACGATCACCCTCTACTACGAGCTGTACGTGCAGGGCTCCGTGGCCACCGAGATCGCCGCCGACCTGCACATGACGCTCGCGTACCTGATCACCGTGTCCATCGTCGGCAACGCGTTGGGCGCGCTGGCGTCCGTGGTCGCGGGCCTGGCCGACCGGTGGGGCCGCGCGAACCTCGTCGTCTACGGATTGGCCGTCACCGGCGCGCTGGTCCTGTTCGGCCTGGCCAACGCGCACACCAAGCTGACCTACCTGATCCTGTTCGCGGTCGTCAGCTTCGTCGAAGGCATGATCCTGGTCGCCACGCCGGCACTGGTCCGGGACTTCTCCCCGCAGCTTGGCCGGGCGTCGGCGATGGGCTTCTGGACGCTGGGCCCGGTGGTCGGCAGCCTCGTCGTGTCCGAGGTGTCCAGCCACACCCTGACCAGCCACCCGGACTGGCAGTACCAGTTCAAGGTCTGCGGCATCGTCGGTCTCGTCGTGTTCGTGATCGCGTTCATCGGCCTACGAGAGCTCGCACCCCGGTTGCGCGACCAGTTGATGATCAGTCTGCGCGAGCGGGCGCTGATCGAGGCCCGTGCCAGGGGCATCAACCCGGCGGAGGCCCTCAAGGGCCACTGGAAGGCGATGCTGCGCGGCGACATCATCGGACCGGCGTTCGCGATCAGCATCTTCCTGCTGTTCTACTACATCGCGGTCGGCCTGTTCGTGGTCTTCTTCGCCACCACGTTCGGCTACAGCCTGGCCAAGGCCAACGGCCTTGGCAACTGGTACTGGAGCGTGCAGGCACTGGCCCTGATCCTCGCCGGCATCGTGTCCGACCGACTGAAGGTGCGTAAGCCGCTGATGCTGTTCGGCGGTGTGATGAGCGCCGTCGGTGTCGCGTTGTTCGCGCTCGCGACCACGCATCCGGACACGACGTACTACCACTTCGTGTGGATCATCCTGCTGATCTCGATCGGTGGTGCGATCGCGTTCGCGGCGTGGATGGCCGCGTTCACCGAGACCGTGGAGAAGCACAACCCGGCCGGCACCGCGACCGGCCTCGCCGTGTGGGGTGCCACGCTGCGCACCGTCGTCGTGGTCGCGCTGATCGGCTTGATCTTCGCCGTGCCGGCCGCCGGCACGCTGGTCGACCAGGGTCCGACGGTGAGCGCGCTGGTCGCCGGTCAGGACCCGACCCTGAACGCGTCGGAGAACGCGACCGTCAAGGCGGTCGCCGCCGATCCGACGATCGTCACCAAGGCGCAGTCGCTCGGCGCACAGTACAAGACGCAGCTGACCACGGCCGCCCTGTTGAAGCCGGCCACGTCGGCCGCGCTGACGGCGAATCCGACCGACCCGGCCACCCAGGCCGAGGCGATCAGCGAGATCTCCGGCAAGTCCGTTGCCGACGTGGTCAAGGTGATCACGCTGAACGGGCGGTACTCCGACCAGCTGGTCACCGCTGGCGCCCTGGACCTGACCACTCAGGTCGCGCTGTCGAAGAACCCGACCAACCCGTCCGTGCAGGCTCGGGCGGTCGGCGAGATCGCCGCCGGCCGGCACATCCCGGCCGCTGCCGCCGCTGCCAAGCTGGCCGCGCTGGCCCAGGTGCCACCGGCCGACCTGACATTCCTGGCCACCAACGGCACGGCCGTCAAGACGGCGGGCGCGCAGTTGACCGCGCTGGGTGCGGTGCCGGCAGCCGACCTCGCCTTCCTGGCGAAGTACGGCCCCGGTCTGCAGGACCCGAAGGTCGTGTCGGCGCTGACGACACTGCAGACGCAGGGTGCCGTCGTGGCCAAGGCGCAGCAGGACGCGCCCGGGCAGTGGCAGCGCTGGTGGTGGATCTGCCTGGCCGGCCAGTTGCTGTTCATCCCGTTCATCTGGCTGATGACCGGCCGGTGGAGCCCGGCGAAGGCCCGTGCCGACGCGGCGGCCCACGACGAGGCGATCAGCAAGGAACTCGCCGCGCTGGCGAGTGGCGAATCAGCAGTGTGACACGTACGCCGCCGGTCCGGGGCTATTCGCAGCTCTGGGCCGGTGGCGTGGTCAACTGGCCGGTGAACCGGGCGAGCTTGAATCCCATGTGGACGGACAGCCGGTCGTCGCCGTTGCGCAGGTCGATGCCGCCGATGCGTTCTGCCTTCTGCAACCGGTAGTACAGCGTGCCGCGGTGCAGGTGCAGGCGTTCCGCGGTCGCCTTGGCGTCGCAGCCCAGATCGAGATATGTCTCCAGGGTGAGCACGACCGGCTCGTCACCGGACCGCAACACCGCTGCCAGCCTGGGATCCAGCACGGCGGACGCGATCTCGTCGGACGGCAGCTGGGCGAGGATGCGGAACACCCCCAGTTCGCGCCATTTGGGCAGGTCACCGATGCTGGGCACCAGTTGGGCGACCTTCGCGGACAACCGCGCCTGCTGATAGGACGTCGCCGCCGCGATCAGCCGCTCCTGCGGTTCGCCCACCGACGCGATCACCCGGCACCCGGCGTGTAATCGGCCCTGCCGGCGCAGCAGCGACTCCCGCGCCTGGATGGCGAGCCGGTGCGCGTTGGAGTCGTCCTCCAGCGAACGCAGCTGAACCAGTAGCACACCGTGATCGCCGGAGGCCGCGTGCAGGTGTTTGACGCCCTGACAGCGCCGGGCCACCTCGGTCAGTGCCTCGGTGATCGTCGGCCGCACCTGGTGCTCGGCCAAGCCGAGCGGTTGCAGCACCACAACAGCAGTCGGCGCGTGCACGTCCAGCGCCGCCGACTCGGCGATCTGCTGTACCGCCAGTTCACGCAGCTCGGCCGACGACGACAGCAGCTGGGTGACCACGGCGCCGGCCAACTGCCTGGTCAGCTGTTCCTCGTACAGCAGCACACCGACGTGGTCGGCGACGTCCCGGACGACGGAGATCTCGGCGGCACCCAGCCGCAACTCGTCGTCGATCAGCCAGAGGAAGCCCATCAGCCGGTTGAGGTAGCGGACCGGCGCGCACAACCGGCCCAGCACCCCGGTGGTGGGATCCCGGGGCGTGCGCATCGGTTCGGTGGCGGCCACGATGCCGAACTGGCGGAACCACAGCTTGGTGTCCTGGCTGGTTTCCCTGCGCAGGATGGAATCGCGGCGGACGTGGTCGATCGGCTCGCTGTGCGTCGAGTACACGATCATCCGCTGCTCTTTGTCTTCGAGCACAGTCGGCGCACCGAGCCGGGTGGCCAGGTCCTCCACGAAGTTCTGGAGTTCGGCATGGGTCACAGTGCGTCACCCCGATCCCTCGGTCGGTGTGGCTCAACAAGATAGTTGACCATTCGGGGTCCGAACTCTGTTACGGGTGACGTTTTGTTAACCAAATGGACCACAGTGATCGCGAGACCGGGGTGGCACGTGTCCACTAAGGCCTATCGGCCCACCGCATAACCCTGTCCACCACGGGCATTCGCGCCGGCCTTGAGCCATTCGCCGTCGCTGGCCACGGCACTGGTCCGGCCCAGTGACCACGGCGGTGTGACCGTGATCTCGTGTCCGCGCCTGGTCAGCTCGGTCAACACGTCGTCACCGAGCCTACCCTCGGCCACCACCCGGCCCGGTTCGGCCGTGCGCGGGTAGAACGAACTGGCCGGATGCAGCGAGTGGAAGTCGGCGGCGTCCAGCGCCTGTTGCAGGTTGAGCTTGCCGTGCACGACGTTGAGGAAGAAGTGCAGCGTCCACTGGTCCTGCATATCACCACCGGGCGTGCCGAACGCCAGGTAGGGCTCGCCGTCGCGCAACGCCATCGACGGGGACAGCGTCGTGCGTGGCCGCGCCCCCGGTCGGATGGTGTTGGGCAGGCCCTCCTCCAGCCAGAACATCTGGCCACGCATGCTCAGGCAGAAGCCGAGATCGGGGATGGTCGGCGAACTCTGCAACCAGCCGCCACTCGGTGTCGCCGCGATCATCATGCCGTTGCGGTCGACCACGTCCAGGTGACACGTGTCGCCCCTGGTGTCGCCGTTGGCCGCGATCGTCGGTTCGCCGACACCGGCCTGCGCCGGGCGTGTGCCGTCCGGCATGGACCAGCGGGTGGGCAGCACCGGCTGCCGGTCACCAGGGCTGCCCGGCCGGTACTCCAGCGAGGCCTGCCCGTTGATCAGCTTGGCCCTGGCCGCGTTGTAGGCCGGGTCGAGCAGGTCGGCCATGGGCACGTCGGTGAACCGGGGATCGCCGTACCAGGCCTCCCGGTCGGCGAAGGCCAGTTTCGTGGCCTCCACAATGGTGTGCACCCAGTCGGCGGACAGGTGCTCCGTCGCGGCGAGATCGGTGTGCGCCAACAGGGCGAGCTGTTGCAGGAACACCGGTCCCTGGCCCCATGGCTGGGTCTTGCAGACGGTGTACTCGCCGTAGTCGAAGGTCTGCGGGTCCTCAACGGTCGGTTGCCACGCGGCCAGATCGGCCGCGGTGAGCAGGCCGCGGTGCGGGCGGCCCGATGTGTCCATCAGTTCCTGTTCCGCACAGAACGTCCCGATCGCCTCGGCGACAAATCCTCGGTACCAGACATCCCGGGCAGCCTCGAACTGTTCGGCACGGTCCGATGTGCGCGATTCGGCCTCGGCGATGAGCCGCTCGTACGTCCCGGCCAACACCCGGTTGCGGAACCGGTCGCCAGCCGCGGGGGCCGCACCGCTGCGCAGCCAGGTCGCAGCCGAACTCGGCCAGTGCTCCTGGAACATGTCAGCGACCGAGGCGATGGCACTGGACACCGCGGGCAGCAGTGGATGGCCCGAGTGGGCCAGCGCGAGAGCGGGCGCCAGCACGTCCCGCAACCGCCAGGTGCCCCACTGCTCGACCAGCAGCATCCAGGCACCGAACGCGCCGGGCACCACGGCGGGCAACTGGCCGGTGCCCGGCACCAGGTCCAACCCGAGGTCGACGAACGCCGCCGGGGTCGCTGCCCGCGGAGCGACACCCTGGCCGCAGATCACCGAGACACCGTTGTCCCACAGCAGGATCGGCACCTCGCCGCCAGGGCCGTTGAGGTGTGGTTCGACCACTTGGAGCACGAACCCGGCGGCCGCCGCCGCGTCGGCCGCGTTGCCGCCGCGTTCCAGCACGCTCATTCCCGTGCTGGAGGCGAGCCAGTGAGTGCTCGCCACCATCCCGAAATCGCCGACCAGCTCAGGCCGGGTGATCAACATGTGCGCTCCTCGGGGTCGAGATGTCCGGGCCACCATGGACGGGGTCGACCAGGTGACAGGCCACCCGGTGCTCCGCCGCTGTGACCCCGACCAGCTGCGGATCCTCGGTGCGACACCGTTCTACCGCGACAGGGCACCGAGTGTGGAATCGGCATCCCGCCGGCATCGCGGCGGCGCTGGGCAGTTCGCCACGCAGCACGACCCGATCCCTGGCCACCGTGGGATCGGGCACCGGTGCCGCCGACAGCAACGCCTGCGTGTACGGGTGCTGCGGGGCGGTGAACAGCCGCTCCCGCGTTGTCATCTCGACGATCCGGCCGAGGTACATCACGGCGATCCGGTCGCTGATGAACTCGACCACGGACAGGTCGTGCGAGATGAACAGACAGGAGAAGTTCAGCTGCTGCCGCAGTTCCAGCAGCAGGTTCAGGATCGCCGCCTGCACCGAGACGTCCAGTGCGGACGCAGGCTCGTCGGCGACGATCAGCCTGGGCCGCCGGATCAGCGCCCGCGCCAGCGCGACCCGCTGCCGCTGGCCACCGGACAGCTCGTGCGGGAACCGGGACCGGGTCTCGGTGCGCAGGCCGGTCCGCTCCAGCATGTCCTCGACCTCGCGCACCCGCTCCCGTCGGGAGCGCAAGCCCTGCTGGCGCAGCGGCTCCGCGATGATGTCGCCGACCGTCATCCTGGGATTGAGCGACGAGTACGGGTCCTGGAAGACGATGTGCACGTCCTGCCGCAACGGCCGCATCCGGCGTTCGGACAGTCCGCTGATCTCCCGACCGAGCAGTTCGATGCTGCCCGACGTCGGCCGGGTCAGCCGGGTGACGCAGCGGCCCACGGTGGACTTGCCACTGCCCGACTCACCGACGAGGCCGAGGATCTCGCCGGGGCCGATGTGCAGGTCCACACCGTCCACGGCACGTACCGAATGGCGGCCACCGCGCAGCCGCGAGCCACCCGCGTAGTGCTTGGTGAGGCCACGCACGGTGAGCACGTTGTCGGTCGGCGGTTGCGACACCGTCGTCAACTCGGTCGCGGTCGGCAGTTCAGCCACGGTCGTCCTCCCGTCCCGGGTGGTAGCAGGCCACGTGGTGGTCGACGCGGGACTCGGCCAGCTTCGGCCGGGTGGCACGACACTCCGCCGTGGCCCGCCCGCAGCGTGGCGCGAACTGGCACTCGTCCGGATCGTCCACCGGCGCCGGCACCAGGCCGGTGATCTCGGCCAGCCGGCGGGACTTGGTGCGCAGCGCGTTCGCCGGCAGCGCACCCATCAGGCCCATTGTGTACGGGTGCTGCGGCGCGGCGAACAGCGAGCCGACCGACGCCTGTTCCACCGCCCGGCCCGCGTACATCACGACCACCCGGTCGGCCACCTCGGCGACCACGCCGAGATCGTGGGTGATCAGCACGACGGCGGTGCCGAGTTCCCGGCACAGCGTGCGGATCACCTCCAGCACACCGGCCTGGATGGTCACGTCCAACGCGGTCGTCGGCTCGTCGGCGATGAGCACCTTCGGGTCGCACGCCACCGCCATCGCGATCATCACACGCTGCCGCATACCGCCGGAAAGCTGGTGGGGATAGCTGGCACAGCGCCTGCGGGGGTCCGGGATGCCCACCATGGACAGCAGTTCGACGGCCCGGCCCAGTGCCTGCCTGCGATTCATGCCCTGGTGTCGCGCGATCACCTCGACGATCTGCTTGCCGACGGTGTAGGACGGGTTGAGCGACGTCATCGGCTCCTGGAAGATGACCGAGATCTCCTTGCCGCGCACCGATTCCAGCTCGTGTTCGGCCAGTGTGGTCAGATCGCGGCCGGACAGCAGCACCGAGCCCCGCCGAGCCACCCCATGGGTGGGCAGCAGGCCTGGGATCGACATGGCCGTGACCGACTTGCCGCACCCGGACTCGCCGACCAGGGCCAGGATCTCGCCCTGGTTCAGGGTGAAGGACATGTCCTTCACGGCCAGCACCGGGCCGTCCTCGGTGCGGAACGTGACCCCGAGGTGGTCCACTTCCAGCAGCGCTGTCATCGGCGATCCTTCGGGTCGAGCACGTCACGCAGCCCGTCACCGAGCAGGTTGAAGCCGAGCGTGGCGACGGCGATGAGCGCACCGGGATAGATGGCGAGCTGCGGTGCCTGGACGAGGAACTGCTGGGCGGAGGTCAGCATCAGCCCCCACGACGGTGCCGGCGGCTGCACACCGAGACCGAGGAAGCTCAGCGCGGCCTCGCCGACGATCCCGGTCGGGATCGCCACGGTGGCCTGCACGATGAGCGCGTTGACCGAGTTGGGCAGCAGGTAGCGGAACATGATGCTGCCGGCCCGCGCGCCGTCGGCCACCGCGCCGCCGATGAAGTCCTGCTCCCGCAGCACCAACGCCTCTCCTCTGGTGATCCGCACGACCGACGGCAGCAGGCCGATGGCCAGCGCGATCACCACGTTGCGCAGCGAGGCACCGAAGATCGCGGCGAAGCCGACCGCGAAGATCAGGAACGGGAACGCCAGCACGGTATCGTTGAGCCGCATGACGACCTCGTCCAGCCAGCCCCGGAAGTAGCCGGACGCCAGCCCGATCGGCACGCCCACCAGGAACGCGAGCGCGGTGGACAACACACCGGCGACCAGCGACACGCGGGCGCCGGACGCGAGCCGGGCCAGTTCGTCGCGGCCGAGATCGTCGGTGCCGAGCAGGTGGTGCGCCGACGGCGGCGCGAACGCCGACGTCAACTCCTGGACCAGCGGGTCGGGCGTGAGCAGCGGTCCGAAGATGGCCAGCAACAGGAACAGCGTCACCAGCACCAGGCCAACGACCGCCATGGGGCGACGCAGGAACCGCCTGCGCAGCCGCACGCCGCGAGTGATGGCGGTGGTCGCCGGCAACACGGCGACGGCCATGTCGGTCATCGGGCGCCTCCGGACAGTCGCAGCCGTGGATCCAGCCAGGCGTAGGCGAGATCGACGATCAGGTTGACCATGACGTAGCCGAACACCGTGATCATCACGACACCCTCGATGACCGGATAGTTCCGCTGTAGCACGGAATCGATGGTCAGTTTGCCGAAGCCAGGGATGACGAAGATCTGCTCGGTGACGACCGCGCCGCTGATCAACGCGCCCAGTTGCAGGCCCAGCACGGTGGTCACCGTGGTCAGGCTGTTGCGCAGGGCGTGCCGGATCTGTGCCCCGTGGGACAGGCCCTTGGCCCGCGCTGTCCGCACGTAGTCCTCGGACAGCTGGCCGAGCAAGGCGGATCTGGTCTGCCGCATCAACACGGCGGACAGCCCGGTGCCCAGCACGATCGCCGGCAACACCATTCGGCGCAGATTCTCCACCGGATCCTCGGCCAGGCCGACGAAACCGGACGCCGGCAGGAAGTGTAGCCGGACCGCGAAGATCCAGATCGCCAGCAGGCCGAGCCAGAAGTGCGGCACGGACAAGCCGATCAGGCCGAAGCCGTTGGACACGTAGTCGGCGAACCTGCCCTGGCGGACGGCCGAGATGATGCCGGCCGGCACGCCGATCAGCACACCGACGATGATCGCCAGGACGGCGATCTCCAGCGTGACCGGGATGCGCTGCACGAGAATCTCGGACACCGGGATCTGGTCGGTGGTGGAGATGCCGAAGTTCCCGTGCAGGGCCTGGGTCACGTAGTCGATGTACTGCACCGGCAGTGGCTGGTCGAGCCCGAACTGGTGCCGGATGGCGGCGAGCAGCGCGGGCGTGGCGCTCTCGCCCGCCATGATCAGTGCCGGATCCCCGGGCAGCGCGCGCACGCCGACGAACACGGCCACGCTGCACAGGAAAAGCACGACGACGGACGAGAGCACCCTGCGGAGAACGAACATACCCATGGTTGCCGCGTCCTCAGGACTGGAGCGACGCTGTGGTGAACCGGGGAATGCCGTCGGTGTTGTAACCCACCCCGGTCAGCTTGGCGGACAGGCCGAGGTACCAGCGGTCGTGGTAGAGGTAGATGTTCGGGCGGAGCTGTTGTACGCGCTGCAACGTCTTCGCGTAGCTGGCCTTGCGGACCTGCGGGTCGGACGATGCCGCCGACTGCGTGACCAACGAGTCCAGCTGCTGGTCGTTGAGCCCGGAGAAGTTGTTCGAACCACCGGTGGTGACCAGGTCGGACAGGTCACCGTCCGGGTCCAGCCGGCCGGACCAGCCGATCAGGAACGTGTCGAAGTTGCCGGCGCGTGCCGCGGCCAGCGCTGACGTGAACTCCACCGACTTGATCGTGACCGCGAAGCCTGCCTTGGCCTCCATCGACTGGATGACGGCCGCCAACCGGTCCACACCGGAGTTGGCCGGGATCATCAGGCTCACCGGCACCGGCACCTTGACGCCGGACGCGGCCACCATCTGCTTGGCCACGGTCGGGTTGTAGGGCGTGCAGTCCGGGTTGGCCGGCCGGAACGGGCTCTGGATCGGCAGCGGCAGGCAGTCCACCGACTCGGCACCGTTGTACACGGCCTTGTTCATCGCGTTGCGGTCCAGGGCCATCTCGAACGCCTGGCGCAACTGCGGGCTCTTGGCCAGCGGCGTGTTCACCGGGCCGGACGGCGCGCTCACCCCGTGCGCGTTGCTGATGTTGATCGAGATGCCCTCGTAGCTGATGGCGCTGATGCTCTCGATCTTGAGCGAGTTGTCACTCTGCAACTGTGGAATGTCGGTGGCGTCCAGCTGTTCGGCGGCCTGCACGTCACCGGACTGGAGGTTGTCCGCCCGCGTCGTCGGGTCCGTGATGATCTTGTAGGTGACGCCGGCCGCCTTCACCTTGCTGGCGTTGTAGTAGTCGGGAGCCTTCACAAAGGACAACGAGGTGCCCTCGACACGGCCGGCGTACTTGAACGGGCCGACGCACACGGGCGCGTCGCCGAACTTCGCACCGAGTTTCGTGAGCGCGGTCGGCGACATGATCAGACCGGCGCGGTCGGCCAGTTGGGCCACCAGCGGGCTGAACGGGTACTTCAGCTTGATCCGCACAGTTGTCGGGTTGAGGACGGACACCGTCTTGATGGCCGCGATCTCCCGTGCCCTGGCCGAGCCGGACATCGTCATGTCACGGTCCAGGGTGGTCTTCACGGCGTCGGCGTTGAACGGCGTGCCGTCGTTGAACTTGATGCCGGTACGCAGCGGGATCGTGACGGTCAGGCCGTCGCTGGACGTGGTGGGCAGCCCGGATGCGAGCTGTGGCACCGGCTGCAGCTGACTGTTGGCGTCGTACAGCTTCTCGCAGAACGACGTGAACACGACCCTGGCGTCGAACGTGTCCGCCAGGGTCGGGTCGATCGTCCCGGGATCGCTGGCCAGGGCGACGACAATGGTGCCGCCGCCACCACCGCCGCCGGACGACGCGCCGGGTGTCGCATCAGGGGTGGAGCACGCCGTCAGGGCGACAGCGGCTACCACCAGGAGGCCAAGACTGAGGCGGGTACGCATCGCCGCTCCTTGGTAGTCGGGCACTTCCGACAGAAGGTAATGACGGGTCGCGTACCGCTGTAGGAGTGAATGACCAAGTCTGGTCACCCAAATTTTCGACATCTGGTCAAACGGCGCGTGGTGCCGACGCCTCGGAGCAGGGAGTTGATCTTGTAGCTGTTTCGACTGGTCAACCGGCCTGAATGGAACAAGACCGCCGAACGATTTCCGTTTCCTGAGAATGATCCGGCGAAATCTTGTCGGGTCGCAAGTCACGCGGGGTTGGTCTTTCGGTCACCGATCGCGTACTAAATTCATGTTACCCAGGATTTTGCTACGGCGGCACGTCCAGCACGTCGTCAAATGATGGGCGGGCGCACGGTGACCACCGTGCCGGACAAATGGTTCGCGGCATCGCTGCACAGGAATGTGGTCAGCGCGACGATGTCGTCCGGTTGTCCGATCCGGCCACCGGGATAGTTGGCGGCGACGCGCGTGATGTGGTCGGCGCCGACGATGTCCCGCATGCCTGGCGTGTCGGTCCCGTGCGAGGACCGCAACCCGGGCACCCTCTTTGGCCAGGCCGATGGCCAACGTGCACCCGATCCCCTGCGCGGCGCCGGTCACGACGATGACCTTGCCGGCGATGACGATGTCCATACCGGTCCCTTCCACATCTCCAACGGTGGTAACAGCCAGCCCTCGGCCACCAGGTCAGCGTCCCGAACCGGGTCAAGCGTCCACCGGTCGCCGTCGGCGTAGAGGGCCATGTACTCGCCGTGCGGCAACGCGTAACCCCGGATACGAACAACCATCACAATCCCCCCTTGGGGCACGATAGCGGGTGATGCCTTCGTTCACCGATCCCGTTGTGCCACGCGGCAGGCTGCGCGGACTGGTCCAGCCGACCATCACCGTGGACGAGTTGGTGCTGCGGCCGTGGCAGGCCTCGGACGCGCCCGCCGTCGTCGACGCGTACCGCGATCCGGACATCCAGCGGTGGCATGTCCGGTCGATGACCGAGGCGGAAGCGTTGGCCTGGGTGCTGTCCTGGGCCGATCACTGGGCCGCCGAGACCGGTGCCGGGTGGGCCGTCGAGGTGGACGGCATGCTGGCCGGGCGGATGAACGTGGGCGCGCTGGACCTGGCCGAAGGACATGGTGCGGCCGCCTACTGGGTGGTGCCGGCCGCCAGGGGCCGCCGGGTCGCGCCCCGAGCCCTCGCCGCCGTCACCGAGTGGCTGTTCGCCGAGATCGGGTTGCACCGGATCACACTGGAACATTCGACCCACAACACCGCATCGTGCCTGGTCGCGGCCAGGGCGGGCTACACCGCCGAGGGCACAAACGGCAGCGCCGGCCTGCACGTCGACGGCTGGCACGACATGCATCTGCACGCCCGAATCAACGAGCGGCCCGGCCACGGCCCGCACTATGCTCGCGACCATGGTTGCCAACCGTGCCGCTGAGCAGTGACCGTTGACGCCAACCTGCTGGCTCGGTTCGATGACGAACGCCGGGCGATGGGTGTGCTGTCGGCGGACGGTCGGGTGGTCCGGGAGACGTCGCCGGACGGCTCGGAGTGCCGGATCGTGTACACCGACTGCCCGCCTGCCGATCTCGATTCGCTGATCAGCGCGGAGCAGGCCAGGGCCAGGTCGGCCGGGTACGACCTGGAGTGGAAGACCTACGGTCACGACAAGCCTGTCGAACTGCCGGATCGGCTGCGCGCGGCCGGTTTCGACGTCGAGGACACCGAACGTCTCCTCACGTTGCCACTCACCGACGGGTGCGTCGCGGCCTTCGGCGAGTCGACCCACGAGATCCGGCGTGTCCACGATGCCGCGGGCCTGGCCGACTACGCGGCGGTCTCCCGCCAGATCGGCCGCCGGAACGTCGAGGAGGAGTCCGCCCAACTGGCTGCCGCGCTGCGGGATGAGCCGGGCCAGTTGAGCGTTTACATCGCGTACGTCGGCGGAACCCCAGCAGCATGTGGTCGGCTGTATCTGCGGACCGGCAGCCCGTTCGCGGAACTCGCGGGCGGCCGGACGATGACGACCCACCGTCGACTCGGCCTGTTCACGGCCCTGGTGGCCGCCCGGTTGCACGAGGCCCGTGATCGCGGGCGCACGCACGTGCTGGTCGACGCCCTGCCCACCTCCGAACCCATCCTGACCAAGCGGGGCTTCCAGTTCGTCACGACAACGACCCCGTACGTCTACGACCCGAGGAGGGTCCCGTGCGACTCCCAGGCGGACGACTGACACCCGTCGTCGGCGCGGTCGCGGCGGTGATCGCCGTGGCCGGCTGTCAGGACCCGGTGGCCACCGGCTCGTCAGACACCACAACAGGTGCCGCCGCCACGACCACCGCGGCGCAGGCTGCGAAGGAGTGGAAGATGCCCGACCTGGTGGGCACCAACCTCCAGACGGCGCAGAACAAGATGCAGTCGGTGACCGGCGACCCGATCTTCCTCACGTCGTCGCACGACGCCACCGGTCGGCAGCGGATGCAGGTGTTCGACCGAGACTGGAACGTGTGCACGCAGAACATTCCGCCCGGCACGCTGTTCAATCTCAAGTCGAAGATCGATTTCGGTGCGGTGAAACTGACCGAGAGCTGTCCCAAGTAGCTGTGCTACGCTAGCGGACCTTCTAGTCCAGTTAGCGAAGGATCCAGCCCATGCGGTACACGCACACCGACTCGCCACTCGGTGCACTGCTGCTGGTCAGGGACGACGTGGGACTGACCGGGCTGTTCCTGCCCACCGGCCGACACGTCATGGCACGGCAAGCGGATTGGGTACGCGACGACGATGGCTTCGACACGGTTCGCACGCAGCTGGCCGAGTACTTCGCCGGTGACCGGCGAGAGTTCGACGTGCCGCTGCACCCGAAGGGCACCGAGTTCCAGACGCGGGTCTGGCAGGCGTTGCTGGACATCCCGTACGGCGAAACCTCCAGTTATGGCAAGCAGGCCGTGACCATCGGTGCGCCAACGGCCGCTCGGGCTGTCGGTCTGGCCAACGGCAAGAACCCGATCTCGATCATCGTGCCGTGCCACCGCGTGGTGGGCGCCAACGGTTCGCTCACCGGCTACGGTGGCGGGATCGACGCGAAGCAATGGCTACTCGCCCATGAGGCGGGCCACGTAGGTCTGTTCGCCTAGGACTGAGTGGTCCCGTCGGGCAAGCGGGTTTTGTCGGCTACGGGGTATCCTGGGGCGATGGCAGAGCCGGAACACAGCGCACCACAGGTGCGGCGCCTGACCCCGCGCGGCGCCGCCACGAGGGACCGCATCGTCCAGGCCGCCGCCGAACTGATGCTGGTCAAGGGTGTCAACGCAACCACGCTGGACGATGTCCGGGCAGCCAGCAGCACCAGCAAATCGCAGCTGTACCACCACTTCGCCGACAAGGACGCCCTCGTCCACGAAGTCATCGCGGTGCGGGCCAAGGAAATCCTGACCAGGGAGCGCCAGCGGTTGGAGCGGCTCAATTCCTTCCGTGGCCTACAACGGTGGCGCACGGCACTCGTGCATGCCGCCGCCTTGCGGCACGGTGCCTACGGCTGCGCACTCGGTTCGATGGCCAACGAGCTCGCCGACCAGGACGAAGTGGCCCGGTCCGCGCTGGCCCAGTCGTTCACGGTGTGGGGGTCACTGATCGCCGACGGGCTGCGCCGCATGCAGGCCAACGGGTCCCTCCAGCCCACCGCCGACCCCGACACACTCGCCACCGGGTTGTTGGCCGCGCTGCAGGGCGGTTACCTCCTCGCCGACACGGCACACGACGTCCGGCCGATGGAGATCGCACTGGACATGGCGCTGGACCAGGTCAAGACCCTGCTCGTCACCGGATGACGATTGGACCTGCTGGTCCAATTTGGAGTCGCGTTGGGGTCGTTTCGGCGGGCTGACCAGTAGAGTCACCTCAAGGAGGTAGACCGATGGCCATCAGCTCGCAGATCATGACCGACGAACAACGCAAGTCCGTCGCACTGGAGTACCTCAAGGCCTTTGACAACGGGGGTACCACCACCAGCGGCGGGAGCATCCTGGACCTGTTCGACGACAACGCGCAGGTCTACTTCCCCAAGTGGGGCATCGCCGAGGGCAAGGCACAGATCGGCCAGATGTTCTGCGAGGTCGGCTCGACGCTCAAGTCGATCAAGCACGACTACTCGCACTTCAACTGGATCTTCTCCGGCGGCGACACCATCGTCGCCGAGGGCACCAGCTACGGCGAACACCAGGACGGCCCATGGCGGGCCGGCGTGCCCGAGTGGGGCGCCGGCCGGTGGTGCGACGTCTTCGAGATCCGTGACTTCAAGATCCAGCGCTGCTTCATCTACCTGGACCCGGACTACGCCCGGCAGGACACCGCCCGCTACCCGTGGCTGGCCGACCGCACGTAGCACAGGACGAGATGGGTGCCGTTGGCCGTCAACCCGCCGCCGACACCGAGGATCCGCCCTGACCTGAGGTTAAGGAGATAGTCGGTCGGGTCACCCGGCCCCCTCATTCGTGGTCCGAGATGCTTCTCGACCGACGACCCCATCTCAGAACAGCTTGCGTCAGGAAAGTGGAGACAGTGCCGTCCGCCCAGGACCAGTTGAAGCACCCCGCCGTTCCGGTGCGCTTCGACAGCGGCGCGACAGTGGACGGCGATGCCGCCATGGCGGCTCCGGAACCAACCAGCACCATGGCCGTGGTCGCGGCAACAACAGCGGCAGCACCCAATACCTTATGAGGCCGCCCCTTACGAGACCGCCAGGTCGCCGACCACCGCCCGTTCCAACAGGCCGGTCGGCGGCATGCCCAGTGCCAGCAACGCATCGTGGAACCGGCGGTGCGTGTAGCCATTGGCCCAGACCTCGCGGGCGCGTTCGCGGACGCGGCGGATCTCCAGCTTGCCCAGTGTGTAGCGGCCGTACGTGGGATCGTACGTGCCGCGACGGGCTTCGCCGACCGCTGCCGTACCACGCAGGAACGCCACGTCCTCGAACCGGGCCGTCGCGTCGGCGACCGTCATGCCACCGGTGTGCAGGCCGACCGAGCACGCCAGCCGGGTGACCCGCAGCAGCGCCTCGATGCACATCCCGATCACGTACCTCGGGTCACCGGCCCGGAACAGCTCCTCGGCGTACAGCTCCTCCGCGTAGTGCGCCCATCCCTCGACGAACGCGGGTGACGACAGCGATCTGCGGACGTCGCTGGTCAGGCCACGCAGGGCGCGACCGTGCGCGTAGTGGCCGGGTGTCACCTCGTGCACCGTGATCGACGGCAGCGACGTGCGGCTGAACACCGCCAGCCACTCCTCGATCTCGTCCGCCGCCCACGCCGGGTCCGGCGGCACGATGTAGTACCAGCTCGCCGCGTCCGCCTCGAACGGCGCCGACCAGGACATCATCGCCTGCGCGTAGGCCCGGGACGCCGGTGCCGGACCGACCCGGCAGACTCCGCCAGGGTCGCCGATCAGGTCGCGTTCGATGGCGAACGCTGTCACCTCACTGATCAGCGTGGACGCCTCCGCGATCACGTCGACGGTGGTCACCGGGTGGTCGCGGGTCAGCACCGGCACGACATCGACCGGCCGCTCACCGGGAGCGTAGCGCTCGACGGCCTCGGCCATCAGGGCGCGCAGCCGAGCCGTCTCGCGTTCGGCCGTCTCGGTCAGCGTGGCTACGTCGAACGTCTTGGCCTCGCCAGCGCCGAGCAGCCGCAGGAACAGGTCCGCGCCGAGTTCTGCCGACGGTGCACCGTTTCGGGTCGCTGCCTCGACGTGCTCGGCGAGCCGTCGCACGGCCGCCAGCGCCGCCGGGTCGTCCACGCCCGCGGTCAACCCGCGGACGGAGGCGAGTGTCGCGGTGGCGACCGGCGCCGACACCCGGTCCAGTGCCGCGATGGCGTTGTCCACCGCGTCCGGCCAGGACCGCAGGTGTCGTTCCCTGGCCTCGCGCCGCTCATCTGCGGGCGCGTACTCCCGGTCGTAACACGCGACATCCATGGCACTGACGTGCACCAGTGGATCATGGCGGTGCCGTTGTGCGTCGACGTAGGTCGCCCGCAGGCCGTCCTCGTACTCGGTCAGGACAGCGGCGTCGAACGGGTCGGTCGGTAGCGGCCCGGCGCCGATCCGGCCGAGGGCCGCGGTCACGCCGTCCGGGGAGAGGTCCTGGATGACCCCGTCGTACTCGTGCAGTCCGACATACTCCCGCGCACCGGCGATGTCGAGCTCGATCGCGGCGCGTACGCGGGGGTCCGTGAGTCCGGTCATGCCCCCGAGTCTCGCAGATCACTCGCGGCGATCTACCGCCGCTGCCACCGGCTGATCCGATTGATGATCACCGACATGAGCACCGCTGAGGCGGCCAGCAGGACCGTGCTCACGGCGACGGTGTCGCGAGATCCCGCATTTCGTCGGCGTTGTGGTGGGGCGGCCGACGATCGTGCCGATCAGTTCCGGTACCGCACCCGCGCCGAGCACCGTCGCCCACCAGATGAACGATCCGGGCGGCCAGCGCGAGCACCGCCGCGGCAGCGAAGCTGAGCCCGAACGCGCCGCCCGCCGCCACGAAGTCCGGGTCCTGCGCATCCCGGTGGTGGGCGATCACCAGCGGTACCAACGCCACCATGGTGCCCCAATGACAGTTGGACGCTACGCGGTCCCAGCGTTGCCCGACCCCGAATTCACCGATCTGCCGCAGGCTCGTCCGATGTGCCGAGCAGCCAGCCGTCCGGGGCCGCCAACGCGTTCGCCTCCGTCGGTCCCCACGAGCCAGCCGGGTAGGGCAACACGCCGGGCTGGTGATCGAGCAGCGGTCCCGCGACGTCCCACACCTCCTGCAGGCCGTCCGGGCGGGTGAACAGCGACCGGTCACCGAGCAGCACGTCGTGGATCAGCCTGGCGTAGGGCGGCACCGGGTGGCCGTTGCGCACGGTGGCGAGATCGATGTCGGCGTCGCTGACCCCGAACTCCATGCTGACGCCGGGCTCCTTGACGACCATGCGGACCCGGACCGTGCCCGATCCCTTGAGCGAGAACTGGAGCACGTTGCCGTTGTGCGGCAACTCCTTCAGCGGTCCGACCGGGTCCCGGAACAGCAGGCTGACCACCTGCTGGCTGTCCGCGAGCTGCTTGCCGGTGCGCAGCAGGAACGGCACGCCACGCCAGCGGTCGGTGTCCACCCACAGCCGCGCGGCGACGAACGTCTCGGTCGTCGAGTCGTCGGCGATGCCGTCGGTGGCCCGGTACCCGTCGTACTGGCCGTACACGACCTCGGTCGGATCGATCGGGCGGAACGCGGCGATGACCGACTCCCGGGCCGCCTGCAGGTCGTCCGGGTGCAGGCTGGCCGGCGGCTCCATGGCCACCTCGGCCGCGACCTGGAACAGGTGGGTGACGACCATGTCCAGCAGCGCACCGGTCGCGTCGTAGAAGCCGGCGCGATCAGCGATGTCCAGGGTTTCCGGCACGTCGATCTGCACGGCCTTCACGTGTTCGTTGCTCCACGACGCCTCGAACAGCTTGTTGGCGAACCGGAGCACGTGCAGGTCCTGGGTCGCTTCCTTGCCGAGGAAGTGGTCGATCCGGTACACCTGCGACTCGTCCAGCACGCGGTGCACCGCGTCGTCCAGCGAGCGGAAGCCGTCCGGTGACGTGCCGAACGGCTTCTCGTAGACGACCCGCGCGTTCTCGGTCAGGCGGTGCTGGCCGAGTGCCTCGGTCAGTGGCTCGAACGCCGAGGGCGGCACGGCCAGGTAGTGCACGAACTGGGCGTCCTGCCCGACGCTCTGTTTCGCGCGTTCGAGCACGTCCAGCATGCTGCCCGGATCATCGCTGGCGAAGCCGCCGCCCGCGAAATAGAGGTTGCCGGCGAACTTCTCCCACTTGTCCGGGTCGGGCGCGTCACCGAACTCGCCGAGCGCATCGTGCACGTACTGGCGGAAGTCGAGGTGCGAGACATCGCCCCGGCCGTTGCCGACCAGGCGCCAGTCCTGGGGCAGCAGCCCGGCCAGTTCGAGTTGGTAGAACGCCGGCAGCACCATCCGCTTGGCCAGGTCACCGGTGGCCCCGAACAACACGAAGACCGTGGCTCCCGGCTGCGCGCCAGTGGTGTCGAGGGTGTCCATCGAAGCGTCTCCCCCAGTGTCGCCCGGCCTGCCGTCTCGCCGCGATCCTACTGACCGCCGCCCTCGCCCACCGGCCAGCACGCCAGCGTCTATACGAGACTCATATCATATGTGCCTCGTATCTTCAGTGGTACCGTGGCGGCATGACGACAAAAGCGCAGAACTACCGTCGGATGGTCAACACCGTGAACAAGGTGATCATGGGATTGCAGCGGGTCGGCATCGCCTTCGGGCAGATGCAGCTGCTCACGGTCGTCGGCAGGCGCAGTGGCCTGCCGCGCACGTTCCCCGTCGCGGTGCTGCCGCTGACCGGCGGCCGATATGTCATTCAGGCGTTCCCGAAAGCGGCATGGGTGCTGAACGTGCGGGCCGCCGACACGGTGACGCTGAGCCGAGGGCGGCGCACGTCGACCGTCCGGCTCGTCGAGCTACCGGCCGCCGAGGGGGCCCCGCTGCTGCGGGAGCTGGTGGCCAGCAGCCCGGCCAGCGTCGGGCAGCGCTACGTGACCACCGGGCTGGCCGACGGGGCGACCCCGGACGAGGTGGCGGCGGCCGCCGACCGGATCGCGGTGTTCCGCGTCGACCCGTCGAATCAGGTGTAACCGGACCGGGTCGCCACCGCGTCAGGACGGTTGAGGGCCGATCCGTCCTCACCGCCGCGGCGAGAGCGGAGACCCATGGCCGACGAAGGACCAGACCAACCCGCCGTGCTCACCCTGGCCGCACCGGACGGGCCCCGACGCGGCGGCCGGCAGTGGCTCACCATCGGCGTGGCGACGGTCGCGGTGGCGACCAGCGGCTACGGCCGCGCGTCGGACGGCACGCTGATGGGCCAGATCCATCTCGACCGAGGCCACGGGATGTCCGGCTGAGCATCGGGCGCAGCACGCCGTCGAGCGGCACCGTGCTCCGCGTGCCGGGCAACCGCATCGAATCACTGATGGTCAACGTCGACCACGGCGACGGCATCGACGTGCGGCTCATGGTCAGCACGTGCCTGGCCTGGGACGGCAAGCCCAATCTGCCGGGACCGGAGATCCTGACCGAGCAGGAGGCCATTCGAATCGCCGCGTACCTGATGTGCGGGGACTGGCACCTGGCGCAGGACCTGACCCAGACGACCCTGGCGAAGCTGTACGCCGCGTGGGGCCGGAAGGTGGTGGTCGAATCCGTGCCGGACACCCCGCTGCACGACGACCCCGCACTACGCCTGACGCTGCTGGCCGCGCTCGGCCACCTGATGCCGAGGGATCGCGATCGTGGTGCTGCGCTACTGGGAGGACCTGAGCATCGAGGCGGTCGCCGATGCCGTCGGCGTGAGCATCGGCGTGGTGAAGACGCGGAGCACGCGGTCGCCGGCCAAGCGCGGCGAACTGCTCGGCCAGGACCTGTTCACGTAGCCAGGCCGACCAGTTCGGCCCGCTGCGCCTCGGTGAGCTGGATGTCCACGGCGGCACACATCGCGGTCACGTGGGCGGCGGACCGGGGCCCGATGAGCAACGCCGAGACGGTCGGATCGGTGAGCACCCAGGCCAGGGCGAGCGTGGTCAGCGGGACGCCGTAGCCGTCGGCGGCCGCGGCCAGCCTGCTGATCGCCGGGAACGCGTCGTCCATGCTCAGGTTCGAGAACGCCGTCGGCCGCAGCGCGAGACGGGTCCCTGCTGGCGGTTCCTGACCCGCCCGATACTTACCGGTGAGCAGCCCACCGGCGAGCGGACTGTATGCGGTGCAACCGATTCCGGCCCGGTTCGCCGTCTCGAACGCGGCTGACGCGGAGCGGTCGAGCAGGCTGTAGCCGTTCTGCAGATCGGCCGGACCGGGCACGCCGAGTTCGGCCACCGCGGCTACGGCCTGGTCGAGTCCGGCGCTGTCGTAGTTGCTCAGTCCGTAGTGCGCGATCTTGCCTTCGGCGACCAGCTCGGCGAAGGCGGCGACGGTCTCGGCGATCGGCGTCGACCCGTCCGGCTCGTGAGCGAGATACAGCTCGACCCGATCGGTGCGCAGCCGCCGCAGGCTGGCCTCGATCTGCTGCCGGATGTGTCGCCGGGACAGGCCGCGATCCTGCGCCGCCGGACCCATCGGGCTGGCCACCTTGGTGGTCAGCATGATCTCGTCGCGCACACCCCGGCTGACCAGCCAGTCGCCGATCCATTCCTCGGAAACGCCGCCACCGTAGGAATTCGCGGTGTCCAGCATCCGGACATCGGCTGCCAGCGCGGCATCCAGCACCGCGAACGCCGTCTCCTTGTCGTCGCCGAGACCGAACAGCTCCGGTGGGGACCCGAGGCCGCCGAAGTTCCCACACCCCAGGAACAGCACGGGCACTTCGAGGCCGGACGCGCCGAGCGCTGTGTACCGCATCGGCCCACCCTATGGCACCTCGACGGCGGATCGGCCGATCCCGGACTATCGTGCGACTGCACGTCACACGACCAGCAGGAGGACACATGCCCACCCGTACCGCTCGGACCGCCTGGAACGGCACCCTTGAGGAGGGTTCCGGCCAGGTCGAGTTGACCAGTTCCGGCCTGGCCACCTACGAGGTGTCCTTCCCCAAGCGGGCCGCTGACGAGGCCGGCGGCTTCACCAGCCCGGAGGAGCTGATCGCGGCGGCGCACTCGTCGTGCTACGCCATGCAGCTGTCCGCGCTGATCGGGCAGGCGGGCGCCACGCCGCAGGCGCTGGACGTGCGTGCCGACGTGACCCTCGGTCCGGACCAGGCCGGCGGTTTCCGGCTCACCGGCATCAAGCTGACCGTGCGCGGCGAGGTGGACGGCATGGACGCCGACGGCTTCGCCAAGGCGGCCCAGGCGGCCAAGGCGGGCTGCCCGGTGAGCAAGGCACTGACCGGCGTGGACATCACGCTGGACGCCGCACTGGAAAGCTGACCGACTCACTGTCCACTTAGGCCACTTTGCTGGCCACTCGCCTGGCCAGGAAATCCTCCCAGGTACGGCGGCCGACCGCCTGGTCCGGTGCCAGATTGGCGCCGGCCAGGAACGCGCCGGCCGCCTTGCCCGGTGGGCGGAACGACACGACAGGGCGGCGGTACCGGTGGGCCGCGGTCAGGTAGTCGCGGATCATGCCGGTCATCGAGTACGTCGTCGGTCCGCCCATCTCCGCCACCAGACCGGCAGGCTCCCCCAGCGCCAGCTCGGTGAGCCGGTCGGCAACGTCCTCGGCGTCGATCGGCTGGCAGCGGGCGCCGCGCAGCGCCGGGATCACCGGCAGTTTCGCCAGCTGCGTCGCCATCGTCAGGATCAGATCGTGGAACTGCGTGGTGCGCAGTGTGGTGAACGGGATGCCGGACTCGGCCACGATCCGCTCGCCGGCCAGCTTGGCCTCGAAATAGCCGTACATGGCGCGGTCGATCCGGCTGTCCACCGGGATGCGGTCCGCCCCGACGACCGAGATGTACACCAGGTGGGTCGCGCCCGCCGGTACCGCCGCTCTGACCAGGTGTCGGGCCTTGTCCGCGTCACCCTTGGCGCTCCCTGCGCAGTGCACGATGGTCCGCACGCCGGCCACGGCCGCATCGACGCCGTCGCCGGTGTTCAGGTCGGCGGTGACGAACTCGACGCCGTCAGTGTCCTCGTGCGGGCTCCGGCTCGTCACCCGCACCGGGTGGCCCGCGTCCCGCAGCCGTGCGACGACGAGCCGGCCGAGTGTGCCGGTGCCGCCGGTGACCAGGATCGGTGTTGTCATAGCGCGCTCTTTTCCGTGCTGGTTTCCTTGCCGAGCTTGAGGTGTCCACGGCGGGCGCCGATCGGACCCGGGTGCGCGAACAGCATCCGGGCGCCGTTCAGCACGGCGTTCTTGTAGGTGATGGCCGTGCGGCCGGTCAGGACGCGGTCCTTCGGTGTCTCGTCGGCGTTGAGGAACTGCACCAGGCCGTGCCGCCTGCCGAGGCTGATGCACTCGTGGAAGTAGCGGTAGCGGAACGGTGTCGGCTCCCCACCGGTCAGCCGTGCCGCGATGACGTCGGCCGCCTTCGGCCCGGTGAAACCACCGGAACGGCAACCCATCGCCAGCTGCTCACCCCACGTGCCGGCAACGGCGGCCGCGTCGCCGATCACGTACACGTCCGGGTGGCTGACCGACCGCAGTGTCTGATCGACCAGTGCCCGGTCGTCGGCGTTCACGGCCAGCCCGGCCGTGCGGGCCAGCGTGGGCACGGTGAATCCGCCCGCCCACACGCACAGTTCGAACGGCACGGTTCGGCCGTCGGTCAACACGAGCCTGCCTGCCTCCGCGCGTTCGACCCTGGCATGGGCCATGACCTCGACGCCCAACTCGGCGAACGTGCTGTCCAGGTAGCGGCGCCCCTTGTCGGACAGCCGGCCACCGGGGCTGCCGGCGCTGACCAGCCGGGTGTGCAGCGCCGGGAACGCGTCGGCGATCTCGGCGACCGTCTCGATGCCGGTCAGGCC
>DASUJK010000185.1:0-3745 GCA_036279295.1 Pseudonocardiaceae bacterium
GGCCCGACTCGTTGTCGTTCAGCCACGCACGATGTAGGACTCCAACTGCTCCCGATCGGTCTCCAGCTGGCTGATCCGGCTCTTCACCACGTCACCGATGCTGACGATGCCGACCAGTTCGCCGTCCCGCAGCACCGGCACGTGTCGGATCCGGCGTTCGGTCATCACCTCGGCCAGGTGATCGACCGTGTCCTCCGGTGAGCACGTCAGCACGTCGGCCGTCATGATCTCGCCGACCGTCGCGGACAGCAGGTCGCCGCCGCGTTCCCGGAGGCGCCGCACGACATCCCGCTCGGAGACGATCCCGATCACTTCGTCGCGTTCTGTCACCACCACAGCACCGATGTTGTGTTCGCCGAGGGTCACCAAGAGCTGGCTGACCGTGGCAGATCGCCCGATTGTGGCGACATTATGGCCTTTACCGCTCAGTACGTCCGCGATCCTCATCCCGACACACACCCCGATCCCGGTCGGATGTAGACCGGACACCGTCGGAGCCGGTCACCGTCCGCTCAGGTTAGGGCGTGATCTGCGTCACGGGAAGACACAGATGAGTCGATCACCCACCCGGCGCACCGTTCGACCACCCCAGGTGATCGTGAGACACTGAGACAGTGACTCGGACCCGGGAGGTGGACACCGTGAGCGCTGCATTTGTGCACGCCCTAGGTCCGGACACCGTTGACGACTGGCTTGCGCAGGAACCACCACCGGACGGCTCGCGCCTGGAACTGATCATGGGGTATTTCCACGTGGTACCACCGCCATCAAGTCGTCACCAGTACATCGGCGACGAGCTCCGAGCCGTGCTCAAGAGCTCGCTGAGGGCTTCTGGCCGGACCGACCTCTACGTTGTCACCGGAGCCGGCGTGCAGATCAGTACGCCGTGGCGTACTGCTCTGATCCCCGACATCGTGATGCTGAACGTCCCGTTGCCGGAGCCCACTATCCTGCCCGAGCAGCTCGAACTGGTCGTCGAGATCTGGTCTCCGGGTAACGCGCACAGTGAGCGGCTGACGAAGAAAGCCGCCTACGCCGGCGCCGGTGTGCTGTTCTTCTGGGCGGTCGACCGCGACAAGGCGGGAAAGCCCACCATCACCGCGCATCGTCTGGTCAGGGGCGAGTACGTCGTGACGGAGGTGGCGAAGCCCGGTGCGACCACGACGATTTCCGCTGCCCCGGTCCCGGTCACGCTGGATCCCGCCGACCTGTTGCCGTAGCCGTCCGGTCGCGGGCGGAACGGGTATGAGTCGCTAAGGTCCGAATGGTGAGAGCGCTGCGTCGGTTCACCGTTCGTCCTGGCCTGCCCGCGCCGCTGGCCGAACTGCACACGCTGGCCATGAACCTGCGGTGGACCTGGCATCCACCGACGCAGGACCTGTTCGAGGCCGTCGATCCGGCCGGCTGGCAGCGGGTGGCCGCCGATCCGCTGCGGCTGCTGGCCGAGGTGCCGTCGTCGACGCTGGATCAGTTGGCCGAGGACGTGGACTTCCTGGCCAGGATCGACACGGCAGCCGACGACCTGCGTCGCTACCTGACCGAACCACGCTGGTACCAGGGCCAGGACACCGACCACGTGCCGCCCGCGATCGCCTACTTCTCGATGGAGTTCGGCGTCACCGAGGTGCTGCCCAACTACTCCGGTGGCCTCGGCGTGCTGGCCGGTGACCAGCTCAAAGCGGCCTCCGACCTCGGTGTGCCGCTGATCGGGGTGGGTCTGCTGTACCGGTCGGGCTACTTCCGCCAGTCGCTGTCCCTGGACGGCTGGCAGGTCGAGCACTACCCGGTGATCGACCCGCGTGGCCTGCCGCTGGAGCCGCTCACCGAGTCCACCGGCGCACCGGTGCTGGTCCGGGTCGAGATGCCGGGCGACACGATGCTGCACGCCCGGATCTGGCTGGCCAGGGTGGGTCGGGTCCCGTTGCTGCTGCTGGACTCCGACATCCGGGAGAACGACGGCGACCCGGCGCTGCGTGGCGTGACCGACCGGCTCTACGGCGGTGACCAGGACCATCGCATCCGGCAGGAGATCCTGGCCGGTATCGGCGGGGTGCGGGCGGTCCGCCGCTACTGCGAGCTGACCGGGCACCCCAGCCCGGTCGTGTTCCACACCAATGAGGGACACGCCGGTTTCCTCGGCCTGGAACGGGTCCGGGAACTGATCACGGGCGCGGGCCTGGACTTCGACCAGGCGTTGTCCGCGGTGCGCGCCGGCACGGTGTTCACCACGCACACCCCGGTGCCGGCCGGTATCGACCGGTTCCCGGTCGAGCTGGTGCGGCCCTACTTCGACACCGACCGGCTGCTGCCCGGGGTGCCGGTGCAGCGGATTCTCGCGCTCGGCGCCGAGGACAACCGGGGCATGTTCAACATGGCCCACATGGGTCTGCGGCTGGCGCAGCGGGCCAACGGGGTGTCCGCGTTGCACGGCCGGGTCACCCGCGAGATGTTCAGCAGGCTGTGGCCCGGTTTCGACACGGCCGAGGTGCCGATCGGGTCGGTCACCAACGGTGTGCACGGCCCGACGTGGACCGCTCGCGAGATGACGGCCGTCGACCAGCCAGGGATGAGCGACGGCGAACTGTGGGCGTTGCGCTCCGGGCTGCGCGCCCGGCTGGTGGCCGAGGTGCGTCGGCGGCTGCGGGTGGCGTGGTCGCAGCGTGGCGCGTCGGCGCTGGAGCTGGGCTGGGTGGACACGGTGTTCGACCCGGACGTGCTGACCGTGGGCTTCGCCCGCCGGGTGCCGACGTACAAGCGGCTCACGCTGATGCTGCGGGACACCGAGCGGCTGCGGTCACTGCTGTTGGATGCGCAGCGCCCGGTGCAGTTGGTGGTGGCCGGCAAGTCCCATCCGGCCGACGAGGGCGGCAAGGCGCTGATCCGGCAGATCGTCCGGTTCGCCGACGATCCATCGGTGCGCCACCGGATCGTGTTCCTGCCCGACTACGACATGTCGATGGCCAAGTACCTGTACTGGGGCTGTGATGTGTGGCTGAACAACCCGACCCGGCCGTTGGAGGCGTGTGGCACGTCCGGCATGAAGGCCGCGCTCAACGGCGGGCTCAATCTGTCCATTCGGGACGGTTGGTGGGACGAGTGCTACGACGGCAGCAACGGCTGGGCCATCCCGACCGCGGACGGGGTCACCGACGAACAGCGCAGGGACGACCTGGAGGCGTCCGCGCTGTACGACCTGCTGGGCAGCCAGGTGGCGCCGCTGTTCTACGACCGCACGGCCGACGGCGTGCCGACCGGCTGGCTGGCCATGGTCCGGCACACCCTGGCCACGCTCGGTCCCGAGGTACAGGCCAGCCGGATGGTCCGCGAGTACGTGGAGTCCTACTACCTGCCGGCCGCGACGGCTGCCGCGGCGGTGGACGACGACGGCTACGCGGGTGCCCGGGAACTGGCCGCCTACCGGGCCAGGATCGCCGACGCGTGGCCGAGGATCCGGGTGCTGGGCGGCGAGCTGACGGTGGACGGCCCGACGCCACCGGTGATCGGCGCCAACATGCGGGTCCGCGCGAAGGTGGACCTTGCCGGCCTGCAACCGTCCGATGTGGACGTACAGGTGGTGGTCGGCAGGGTGGACGACGCCGACGAGCTGCGGGACATCGTGACCGCGTCGATGCGGGTCGGCTCGGACGGCGACTACCTGGCCGACCTGCGACTGCCCCATGCCGGCGCACTGGGTTACACCGTTCGGGTGCTGCCGAGGCACGAACTGATGGCCAGCGCGGCCGAG
>DASUJK010000186.1:0-5369 GCA_036279295.1 Pseudonocardiaceae bacterium
GTCCTGGCCCGTGCCTGGATACGGGTGATCTGGCGATGCTGGGTCGATCGAACACCCTACGACCCGAGTCGACATGGCAACGCCGTCCGGCTCGCCGCCGAACAGATTGCCGCCTGAGGTTGACACAGGGAGTGTCATGCCGCCCCGACGACCACGAGTTGCGGGTCGCGACTATCGCCGTACCGACGATCAGGACGACCACCACCGCCAGCTGGAGGCGGCGGCCCCCGGCCGGGCGGTGCCGCCAGCGTGATGTCCTCGCGGCGCCGGGCCTTCCGCGTGGCCTTTCTGGCGGCCCGTGCGGTCTTCTTGGTCCACCGGGGATCGATCAGGTCGGGATGGTGCTGGAAGACCCAGTCGTCACTGTCGTCGGACACACGGGCAGGATCGTCACGGCACCCCGATGCGTTGTCGGCTATCCGCTGGTCGCGTACCTCGGGCTGGTGGAGTGCCACTCGAAGCCGCCGCCCATCCAGGACCGCAGTCCACGCAGGAACCGCTGTAGTTCCGGTGACGGCACGGATCTCAGCTTCTCGTGGCCCGTCTGGAAGTCCCGGACCAGGTCGTTGTGCAGCTGCACTGTGATCTCGGTCGCCTCCTCGATCGAGCAGTTCCGGTCGGCCGCGATCAGCACGACGATGTTGCACGGCGGGTTCGCGTCGGCGAGGTCCTTGGTCACCGAGTGCAGGTCGTTGACCAGCACCGACGCCGTGCCCGCCCGAATGGCGGCCCGGCGCACGTGCGGTTCGTAGTAGACGTTCGCCGGGACCTCGTAGCCGCCGAGCACGTCGATCAGCGTCATCGACGTGTAGAAGCTGTCGTGCTGTCGGGCCGCGAGGTACTCCCACGCGGGCGGGTACTTCTCGGCGTGCTTCCAGGCCGCGTACGCCGTCCAGGACACGAACATCGAGAACGTCGAATAGCAGACCCGCTGCACCTGCGACGGCGTGCCGTAGCGCGTCAGGTGTTCGACACCTTTGTGCAGCGCGACGAGGACCCGGTCGTCCGCCAGCGCCTTGTCCAGCTCGGTCGAGAGCTCACCTATGTCCGGCACCGGGTCCATGGCGGCCATCGCCAGCGCCAACTTGGGCGGCAACTCGGCCGGCACCGCACCCAGCGCGGTGTCGTCGGCGTAGAGATCGTCGGCGGCCCACCATGCCGCGTTCAGTTTCGCCGAGATCAGCAGCCGGTCCACGTCGTCACAGTCGGGGTGGGCGAGCATCACCAGCCTGCCGAAACCCGCCTGCCCCAACTGTTCGCTCTCCTCCTCGGAGAATCCGCAGTCCAGTGCCCAGTCGGCCAACTGCCGGTCCACCTCGGCACCGAGTGGACCGTCGATCCGCTCGGTGACCGGGCAGTACAGCGGGGACGCCGATCCGTCGCCCCACGGCCGGTAGGCGTACGCGGGATCCGGCGCTGGAGCCGGCTCCCCGGCATCTGCGCTGGTGAGCAGGGCGGCGAGGTTGGCCGCCGACGTGCCGAGACCGGTCGGTCCGGCCAGGACGACAAGGCGTGAACTAACGGGCTCGGTGTCCGTCATCGATTCGCTCCAGGTCCGGCTCAGATGCGGTCAGCGGCGATCAGCAGGTAGTGGAAGCTGCCCTCCCGGTAGGCGGCCAGGAACGGCCCTTCGATGCCGGTGGCCACGGAGGACTTCGCGCGCAGCTCCCAGTACGGGATCGTCGGCCCCGTCAGGTCGACCACGCTGATCGGCACCAGGTTGTTCGCGGTCATCGCCTTGAAGTACCGGCTGCGCGGGTGGATGTTGCACGTGTAGTGCTGGTCGATCTGGCTGACCGCCTTGGACCGGCCACCGGTCACGTCGTTGTAGCAACCGGTGATCGTCACGTACCGGCCGCCGAACTTCAGCTGCCGCGAGTGCTCGGCGAACAAGTCGAACAGGTCGACGTACATCGTGCTCTCGTTGTTCCAGATGCCTTGCCGGACACCGGTTTCGAAGCCGGTGTCGAGCATGTTGGCGAAGTGGTAGCGCACCCGGTCGGTCACGCCCCGCCGTCGTGCCTCGCCATTGGCGAAGGCGACCTGTTTCTGCGAGATCGACACACCGTCCACCCGGCACCCGAAGCGCTGGTTGGCCATGATGCTGCTGCCGCCGCGTCCACAACCCGCGTCCAGCAGTCGGTCGTCCGGCCCGATGTCGCCGAGGTGGTCGAGCAGCACGTCCGCCTGCGCGGTCTCCAGCCGGTGCATTTCCGCGATGATCCGCTCGTCACGGGTGTCTTCCGGGCCTTCCAGCACCGACCAGTCGACCTCGCCGATGCCGTAGTGGTGGTGGTAGAGCCCGTCCACGTCGCCGAGCCGCAGGTTGACCGGATCCTGCTCGTTGTTCCAGTACGTCGCGACCGACCGCTGGTAGTCGCTGCGCAGGACCTCAGTGGGGGCGGGGGCGACGGTCATAGGTATGGTTCCTTTCGATAGGGGTTATTGCTGCTCTATCGGTTTTTATCGACGGCCCGATGGCTCAAACATAGCAAGCAAGAAATGCTACACAAGAACACTTTCGGGTCATGTGGTGGTTCACTCGAATGTTGCATCCAGCTCGGTATTGCCGACGCGTTACGCGGGCTGCTCAATCGGCCTAATGGCAACACCGACGAGTTAAATGCACTTCTTCCGAATCCGGGTGGGTAGTACTGGTTGCCGCCGATCGGGCGACATTCCCGGGTGCGGCGGATCGCTCGAACGGATCCCACGCGTGCTTTGCACCGTTGGTCCGGAGATGCCTCACTCCAGGGTTGCCCGGCCGGCATGTGGGGTACCCCCCGTGGGCGTTGCCAGCAAGGAGGCCAGATGACAACCGATGTCGAAGCACGTGAGACCTCGTCGTCCACCGACGTCGAACGGGTCGCGCACGCCTACTGCGCCCGGTGCACCCCGGAGCCCCAACCCGGCGACCGGATCACCGCGCTCTGCGGGGTCGCCTATCCGTTCTGGGGCCGCCGCGACCGACCGACCCGCACGTGCCCGATCTGCGCGACACTTGCCGCCGAAGTTGTCTACCGGTGTGGGCATTCGGCCCAGAGCATGTGAGTTTCTGGACATTTCCAGTATTGATCAGGTCGGTGGCGACCCATTGTGCTACGTCGGCCGGATAAGGCAATGACGGATCCAAGGGTCGCGTGTTGGAAAACGGCTTAGCCGATTGACTCTCTCCTGCGCGTGATGGCGGCCGGGCCGCGGCCGCTGCGGTCGCGTCGACGTAGGGTGATCGACCGGTCTTATCGACCATTTCAGTATTAGCGGACACCTCTTGCTTCCGTCAATCGTTATCGATAACGTTTTCGAGTGCCGGCCAGGGCCTGTCGGTAGGGGGTCAGCGGACAGATCGAACCCGGACGGGCGATGACGCCCGTCTCCTCGAAGGAGTCAGTCCCATGAGACTTAGAAGTCTTGCGGCCGGGGTCATCGGCGTGGCCTTGGTCGCCGCCGGGTCCACCGCCTTCGCCACGACCGACCACGGCGGCACCGCCCCGGCACCGGCCGACTCGCTGCGCGCCATCGCAGCGCAGGTCGGCCTGCGGATGGGTAGCGCCATCATCCCCTTCGACCTGGACAATCCCCAGTACGCGCAGACCGCGGCCAACCAGTTCTCCGTGGTCACGCCGGGCAACGAGATGAAATGGCAGGTCGTCGAGCCGGAGCAGGGCGTGTTCGACTGGTCCGGTGCCGACCGGCTGGTGCGGTTCGCGCAGGCGCACGGGCAACTGGTCCGTGGCCACGTGCTGCTGTGGCACAACCAGTTACCGACCTGGCTGACCGACGGCGTTGCCAACGGCACGATCAGCAATGCCCAGCTCCGTGACCTGCTGCACCAGCACATCACCACCGAGGTCTCCCGCTACCGGGGCAAGATCTGGCAGTGGGACGTGGCGAACGAGTTCTTCACCGACACCAACCCGTCCACCATCAACCCGGACGACTTCTGGATCTCCCACCTGGGCACCGGCGTCATCGCGGACGCGTTCCGCTGGGCGCATGCCGCCGACCCGCACGCCCTCCTGTTCTACAACGACTACAACATCGCGGGCGAGGACGGCACGAACGCCAAGAGCGACGCGGCTTTCGCGTTCGTCAAGCAGCTCAAGGCCCAGGGCGTGCCGATCAACGGTGTCGGCAACCAGGGCCACCTCGACCTGCAGTTCGGTTTCCCCACGCAGATGCAGCAGGACTTGCAGCGGTTCGCCAACCTGGGCCTGAAGGTGGCCATCACCGAGGCCGACGTGCGGACGTTCGTGAACAACGTGACCGACCAGGTGCCCACGGACACCCTGGCCCCGTCCGCGCAGGCGTTCTACTACGACCAGATGCTCAAGGCGTGCCTCGGGGTGCGCAGCTGTATCTCGTTCACCGTATGGGGATTCGGCGACACCGACTCGTGGGTGCCCGGGTTCTTCACCGGTGAGGGCTATGCCGACATCTTCGACGTCAACCTGCAACCGAAGGCGTCCTTCACCGCGCTGCAACAGGACCTGACGCTGGCTGCGCACGGAGCACAGCACCGTCCCGACACGACGGGCGGCAGGAGGTAGCGCGCGGCGGGCCGGGGCCGGAGCACCGTCCGGGTCCGGCCCGCTGGGATGATGTCGACGTGAGTTCGACGGAACCGCGTGCCTCGATCAGGATTCGGCAGATGCCCGACTCGCTGTTCGCGGTCGGCCTGGTCGGGGTTGTTCGCCGGCGTGGCGCTGGCCGGCCTGGTGGTCGGGATCGGCGTGCCGGTCGGGTCGGCACTGGGTGGCTGGTGGAACGGCGTGTTCGCGGCGCTGTGGGTCGGCGGCGGTGCCGTGATCGCGGCGTTGTCCTGGCGGGCGACCGGTCTGCGGTTCGAGCCGGGCGCGTTGGTGATCGGCCGGCCCACGGGATGGCGTCGGGCGGCGCCGTGGGATCACATCAGGTCGGTCAACGTCCATGAGACGACCAACGAGGACGGCGACGCGGTCAGTCGGTGGCACGAGGATTCGAGGTACCGGAGTAGTGAATGCCACGCCGACGGTCCGGTTCATCAGGTCCGACGACCAACTCGCGGCCACGCCGTATTCGTACACGGCAGTCGTGCCGGCGTCGGCCACGCTCGTGCTGGCCGCTGGCGCGTGCCCGCTGGATGCCGACGGAACCGTTGTCGCACCGGGTGATGTCGCGGCACAGACAGAGCAGACGATCGCCAACCTGAGGATCGCGCTGGCAGCGGCAGGCGCCGGGCTCGGCGACATCGTGCGGACCACGATCTACGTGGCGAGCGGTGATCGCGGCGATCTCGTGACGGCCTGGCGGGTCGTGACGGCCGCGCTGGGTGCGCACGAGCCACCGAGCACCCTGCTCGGTGTCGCGGTACTGGGCTACCCGGACCA
>DASUJK010000187.1:0-2542 GCA_036279295.1 Pseudonocardiaceae bacterium
GAGGCGTTCCAGACCGGCAAGGGCCTGGCCGGCCTCGACGAACACCAGGTCCGCTGCTACGTCTCCTGGCTGCGGTGGACAGTGCTGGTCATGCTCGCGCACGCCTACCTCACCGTCTTGGCCGCCGAACAACCAGAACCACCGGTGGAACTCGATCTGATCCCGCTGACCCGCAACGAGATCGCCCACTTCCTGGCCGTCATGCAGAACCAGCCGCACCCGGCTGAACACCGGATGCGCTGGTCGACGTGGCGACGACGCCACCAGCACATCGTCCAACGATGCCACTACCAGCGACGACAGGCCGTGCCACTATGACAAATCTCGAACGTCAGCTGGAGTACTAGTGCAGCGCCGCGTTGATCCTTCGGGGGTTCACGCGGTCTTGAGTGGGCTGCCGTCGTAGGTCCAGCGGTAGGGCTTGGCGTCGTGTTCGTCGTAGGCCAGGACGAAGGTGTCGATGTGTTCGGCCAGTTCGTCGCGGGAGGCGAACTGGCCGCGTCGTAGCAGCCTGCGGGTCAAGGTCGAGAAGAACAGCTCGACCTGGTTCAACCAGGAAGCGTGCTTGGGCGTGTGGTGGACGTGGAAGCGCGGGTGCGCGGCCAGCCAGGCTTTCGTCTTCTTCGCGACATGCGACGAGCCGTTGTCCATGACCAGGTGGATGTCGGTATCGGCCGGGACGGTGGTGTCGAGCAAGCGCAGGAAGCCGATGAACGTGTCGGCGTTGTTGCGCTCGATGCGCTCGGTGAGGACCTGGCCGGTGTGCACGTTCAACGCGGCGATGATCGAGATGGTGCCGTGGCGGATGTACTCGAACTCCCGCCGGGTCCGTCGTGTGGGGCGTGCGGGCTGGTCGGGATGCTTGCGTGAGCGGGCGGTGATGCCGGTCTTCTCGTCCACGCTGAACACCACCGACTGCGCCGGACGCGTGCGGTACAGCGCGCACACCTCGGCGGCCTTGGCGAAGAACTGCGGGTCGGCCGGGCGGGTCAGCCAGCCACGCACCAAGTGCGGTTTGAGGTCCACGGCGGCAAGGACCCGCCCGACCTGCGAGGACGACACCGCCAATCCCGACAGGTGCAGGTGCTCGGCCAGTAGTCGGTGGGTCCAGGCGGTGTCGGCTCCCGGGGGCTTGGCGGTGGCCGTGGCGATGATCCGCAGTTTGTCCTGCGGCGAGAGCCGGGGCCGTCCCAGCGGCCGGGGCCGGTCGACCAGCGCGGCCAGGCGTTCAGTGGCGAAGCGCTTGCGCCAGGCGCGCACGGTGTCCACATGCCGCCCGGCCGCTTTGGCCGCAGCGGCGTTCGAGATCCCCTCGGCCAGCGCCAGGATCACCGAGGCCCGCTGCACCTGCCCGAACGGTGCGGCGCGCGAATCGGCCAGGCGCTGCAACACCTCCCGCTCGGCCTCGGTCAACTCGATGATGAACGGACTGTCCGGCCCCATCGCCCCACCCTGAGATCAGTCTACTGATCGGCTGATCATCCCGCGCGGCGGCGCTTGTGCGGGCGCCGGGTGACCCGGCCAGAGACCTGTGCGGCAAGATGGGGCCATGGCCAGCCCGAACGCCGCCAAAGCCGCGGCCCTGCAACAGCGACTGACCACCCACGCCCGGCGCTGGCCGCAGATCACCGAGATCAAGGTCCGCTGGCGGGCCGGATACGCCTACATCGACGCCGCCGTGGACGGCGAGGATGACCGCGACCTGCACCTGTGCCGCCTGAAGGACACCGGCCACCCCGAGATGTGGGGCTTCGCCCTGTTCACCTCCAGCAACGAACGCTACGAGGACAACATCCTGCCTACCGGCCTGCCGTTCGGCACCCCCGAAGCCGCCCTCGACTGTGCCGCCGGACTCTACCTCGGCGACCCCCCCACACTGATCCAGAACCCCCGAAGGATCAACGCAGCGCTGCACTAGGGCGTCGGCAGGAAGGCCCCGCCCGGTTCGGGGTCCTCCGCCCGTCGTCGGTGATCGCCTTCGCCGCCGCCACGGTCTCGATGACCGTTCTGCTCGCCGGGTGCGCCGGTTCGGCGGCCACGCCCCAGAACTCGATCGCCACCGAGGCGTATAAGGCCACGTACTCGGACGCGCCGGCCGGCGACTGCCCGGCGAACGCCACCGATCCGGCAATCGCCGCGCTGCGGACCGTCAAGCCCCGCACGCCACTGCCCGCGGACTTCCAGCCGGTCGCCGCGCTCCGGTGCACCAACGCCTACCGCACGGACGGCGCGGGCAAGACGTGCCGCGTTAACGAAGTCCAGCGCGCCGGAGGAGACCTGAGCGAGCTGATCAGTCAGTTGCGCCGGCCGGACGAGGTCAAGGTGGCGAATACCGCGGTCGGCTGCGCGGCGGTGGGACAGATCGTGCCGGTCTTCGGCTTGGTGGACGCGCGCGGTACGGTGATCCGGCCGCGGTTCCCGCTGGGTGTCTGCGGTTTGATCCAGCCGCAGGTCCAGGCTGCCGTGAACGCGCTCGCGTGGAAGAGCGAGACGACCGGTGAGACCAAAGTCACGACGAACCTCAGCGGCCTGACCAGCAGTC
>DASUJK010000188.1:0-38525 GCA_036279295.1 Pseudonocardiaceae bacterium
AACCGCGTCGCTCTCGCCGGGCATCTGGTCCGCGGTCAGGTGGGACAACGCCAGAAAACTGCCGGTCGGCAGCACCGACCGGTATTTCGCCACGATGTCCGCGGGCTGCTTCGCGTCCGGCACGAAATGAAACACCGCCACCATCAACAAACCGATCGGCTCGTTGAAGTCGATGAACTTGTGGATGTCCGACGAGTCCAGCACCTGTTCCGGTTGGGTCAGGTCGGCGTCGATCACGGTGGCCCTGTCATTGTCGCGCAACATGAGTTGACTGTGCGCGACGGCGACCGGGTCGTAGTCCACGTACGCCACCCGGCATTCCGGGTCGGCCTGCTGCGCCACCTCGTGCACGTTGCCGACGGTCGGGATGCCGGAGCCGAGATCGAGGAACTGGGTGATGCCCTGGTCCACCAGGTAACGCACGGCACGACTCAGGAACGCCCGGTTGGAACTGGCGATCTGCCTGCCGTGCGGCTGCACCCGCAGCACGACCTCGCCGACGGCCCGATCGGCGGCGAAGTTGTGTCCGCCGCCGAGCAGGTAGTCGTAGACGCGGGCGGCACTGGGCACATCCATGTTGATCTCGTCGGGAATCCAGTCGGCATCTTCGGTCATGCCACCACACCTCGCTGTAGGGTGCCACCAAATGTGCGTGGCCACCCTACAGCCGACGATGGATCAGCGTTTCCCGTGCAGCATCGTCATCAATGAAGCCACGGTCTTGTCCGCTTTTTCCGGCCTGGAGAATGTGGTCAGGTTCAGTGGCGCGCGGAACCGCGGCCGCGCGATCGCCTTCGACCGCGCGAACTCACGCAGTCCGTCCGGCCCGTGGATCCGGCCGAATCCCGAGTCGGCGACACCGCCGAACGGCAGGCTCGGAATGGCGGCGAAGCTGATCACCGAGTTCACCGCGACCATGCCCGACCGCAGCCGGTCGGCCAGTTCCATCCCGCGCGCCTTGGCGAACACCGTGTTGCCAAGGCCGTAGCGGGTGGCGTTGGCCTTGGTCACCGCCTCGTCCATGTCACGCACCTTGGCGATGGTCAGGGTCGGGCCGAACGTCTCGTCGGTGACGGCCGTAGAGTCCTCCGGCACGTCCACCAGCACCGTCGGCTGCACGAACCGGTCACCCACCGCGTCCGCACCGCCGCGCACGGCCCGGCCACCCTTGGCCAGGGCGTCCGCGATGTGCTCCCGGATGACCCGCAACTGGCCGGGCATGGTGATCGGCCCGATCTTCGCGCCCGCGTCCGACCCGGCACGCAGACCCTCGGTCTTGGCCACCACCTTCGCCACGAACTGGTCGTACACCTGCTCGTGCACGTACACCCGCTCGACGCCGACACACGTCTGGCCCGCGTTGGACATGCCACCCCACACCGCTGCGTCGGCCGCGTCGTCGAGATTGGCGTCCGAGTCGACCAGCAGCGAATCCTTGCCGCCGGCCTCGATCACCACTGGCGTCAGGGTTTCCGCGCACGCGCCCATCACCTTGCGGCCGGTCGCCGCCGACCCGGTGAACGCCAGCTTGTCAACGCCCGACCGGCACAGCGCGGCGCCCGTCTCGCCGAGCCCGGTGATCAACTGGAGCACCGGCTGCTCGGGCACGACGTCGGCGAACGACGCGGCCAGCCACGCCCCGACACCCGGGGTGTACTCGCTGGGCTTGAACACCACGGCGTTGCCGGCGGCCAGCGCGTAGGCGATCGAGCCCATCGGCGTGAACACCGGGTAGTTCCACGGCCCGATCACGCCGACCACGCCCAGCGGCTCGTACCGCACGGAGGCCGCGTAGTTCATCATCAGCAGCCCGGGGGAGCGGCGCTGCGGCCCGAGCACCTTGGCAGCGTGCTTGCCGGCCCACGTGATGTGCTCGATGGCCAGCACGATCTCCAGTTGCGCGTCGGCGTGCGGCTTGCCGGTCTCGGCGTGCACCACCTCGGACAGCTGGGCCATTCTGCGGGTCAACACGCCTGCCCACCGCTTCAGCCGCTCGGCACGGCCTGCGAAGCCGAGGCCCGCCCACCAGATGGCGGCCTCCTTCGCCCGGTCCACCGCTGCCTGGACATCCTCGGCACTGTGGATCGGGTGGCTGGCCACCACGTCACCGGTGCTGGGGTCCAGCGAGTCGAACGTGGGCGACGGCGGTGCCGAACTGGTCGTGTCCGTGTCGACCTGAGAGGTGGTCACGGGTCCTCCTCGGGGGCGTCCTCGTGGGCTTCGAGGTAACAGCGCCCCTCACATTACTCACGAGTACCTTGCGTTCATACCCTCAAGTTGACCGCGAAAGCGCATAGGTGTCGCTTCGCTCCTGGCTCTCCCGCGCCGCTGGCGCGCCAGAGCCTCAGCCACCACTCGCATAAGCCGCCGTGCGCGCCGACTTGATCTGACGCAGCACCTTGCGCAGCGCCGGCACCGCGCTGCCACCCCGCTCGGTGAACTCCTCGATGCGGGCCTGGTAGGTCCTGCGGTCCTTGCCGGACAACACCGTGCCCAGTTCGCCGACGGCCACCAGCGCGACCAGCGTGGCGTCCTCGGTGGACACGGCCGACACCGGGCCGGTGCCGAACACGGCCGCCCGCACCGACTCGCGCAGCGCCGCCACCTGAGCCGGATCGGTCAGCCGGACCCTCGTGGCCGGGAAGATGCCGAGCTTGCGGGTCCGTTCCACGCTGATCAGCTGCTGGGCCGCCAGTTGGTCCCGCACGGCGGCCAGTGTCGCCTTGCCACCGCGCAGCGACGCCCGCCAGCTGCGTGGCCCGTGCTCGCCGAGCGCCCGCAGTTCGTCGTCGAGTACCGGGTCCCCGGTGCGCCGCGAACTGGCAGACCGCACCGAGCCGTTCTCCTCGACCAGGCAGCCACGCATGTTCAGGTCGGCGAGCAGCGCGCCCCGCACGACCAGGCCGATGTCCTGGCCACGCACGCGGTGCCGCTCGACGTCGCAGGCCAACAGATAGATCCGGGCCGGCAGGGTCTCTGGCAGCTTCATCAGGCGAACCTCCCCAAAAACCGAGCGTAGCGCTCAGCCGGTGAACAGGGTGCCCGGCGGCGTCGGCGAGCCGGTCGCGGCGGCGTCCACCACCGGTTTCGCTCCCGAGATGAACCGGTCCAGGTCGGCGCCGTGCAGTACGCGGCCGGGGAACGGGTCGGACGCGGTGCGCTGGACGTAGCCGCGCACCGGCAGTTCGGCGCGACCGGCCACCAGGACGAGATTGCCGAACCGCCTGCCGGCCAGCACGGTCGGATCGGCCAGCAGCGCGAGCCGGTCGAACGCAGTGCGCACGGTCGCCACGTAGGCCCGCGCGAACGGCAGGCCGTTGCCGTCGGCCAGGTTCACCGCCAGCACGCCCGCCGGCCGCAGCGCTCTCGCCGCCAGGTCAGCGAACTCGGCCGACGCCACCGTGGCCGGCATCCGACCGCCCGCGAACACGTCCACCACCACCAGGTCGAACGCGCCTGCCGGCACCCTGCCCAGCACGTCGCGCGCGTCCCCGGTGCGCAGCCGCATCTTCGCGGCCCGGTCCAACGGCAGTTCCCTGCGCACCAGGTCCAGCAGCGCGCCGTCGATCTCCACCACCTGCTGGCCGGAACCGGGCCGGGTGGCCGCGACGTAGCGGGGCAGGGTCAACGCACCGCCACCGAGATGCAGCGCGCGCAACGGACCGGCAGGCGCGAGGTCAACCACGTGCGCCAGCCTGCGGACGTACTCGAACGCCAGGTGAGTCGGATCGTCCAGGTCCACATGGGACTGTGGGTTGCCGTCGATCAGCAGCGTTCTGCCACCCGATCGGTCTGGATCGCTGACCAGTTCGGCGATGCCGGTGTCCACCTGGGTCCGATGGACTGAGTGCTGTCGTCGGCTCATCGGGCCAGATACGCGCGCAGGTGCTCGGCGATCGCCTGTGGTGCTTCCAGATCGGGCCCGTTGTGGCCGGCCTTGGCGACCGTGCCGCGCCGCGAGTTGGGCATCACGGCATGCAGCATGTCGACCACGTCCCGCAGGTAGTCCGGGCCGCGTGCGCCGTTGAGCAACAGAGTGTCCGTACCGATGCCGGCGTAGCGGCCGCCGTCCGAGTCCAGCGACGTCACCGCGACCACCTCGGCGTGCACCGTGGGCAACAGGAGCTCCATGTCCTCACGCAGGTGACCGCGCAGCGCGATCCGGCCCAGGACGGCACGCAGCCGCTCCGGCACGTGGCCGAGCGGGCCGGCCAGCTCCAGGCCCGCGATGAGACTGCCCATCGCGTCGGTCACGCGGCCCTCGGCGATCGCCAGGTCCAGCTCGGGCACCCAGTGGGTGGTGATGGTGCCGTTGACCGAGATGGCCGGCTCGTAGATCGCCAGCCGGTCGATCGTGATGTCGGGCCCGCGCAGTGCGGCCTCCAGTGCGACGAGCCCGCCGAAGCTGTGCCCGAAGACCATGGTGGCGCCGGTACCGGCCAGCACGGCGGCCAGATCGGCGCACTCGGCGTCGATCCCGTAACCGGGGCCCTGCGGTCCACTCGTGCCCCGGCCGCGCCGATCCACCGTGTGCACGGTGAAGTCGATGGCGAGCGCGGCGGCCAGCTCCCGATAGTGTCGGGCGGCGCGCAGGGTGCCGGGCAGCACGACGAGCCCGGGGCCGGAACCGGTGCTGGCGAACCCGATCGAGGTGCCGTCCGCCGACTCGACGTGGGTGCTGTCGATCACCTCACCGGCCATGGCGTCGAGGATATCGGCGTCTGTTCTGGTAGACCGTTGGTCCATGGACCTGACGCGCCTGGCCGCTCGGTCAGGTTCCCCCGGACCCGCGCACCGCAGCGTCCGACGCCTGGTGACTCCGCCGTCGGGCGGGGGCCTGGTCCGCCTGTCGGTCCGTCGCTCGGGTCGGCTTGAGATGGGTGGCGATCCGGTCGTGGAACGGTGTGTTCGCCAGCGCCTCGGTGATGGCGGTGATCAGGTCGCTGAGCGGGAACGGCAGCTCGGCATCCAGTTCGCGCACGGCGGCCGTGGTCGCGGCGCTCTCCACGTCCAGCACGGGCAGTATCGCCGTGGCCGGCTCGGTCAGGTGCACGATCCGCTGCCGGGCGTCCCGGCCCTGGACGAGCACGACGTAACCCTCCTTGGCCAGCTGCGCCACCGTCTGGCTCGCAGCCGAGTGGGTCACGCCGGTGGCGGCCGCGAGATCGCGGATCGACCGTGGCCCGTCGGCGGCCAGCAGCCGCAGGATCGGCGTGTAGCGGGGCCGGAAACCGGCCAGGCCGAGGTCCTGGTAGATCTCCGCGACAGCACCGTCCATCGTGTCCAGGACATCGCGGAGCCGGGTGCCGAGCAACTCCTCGGGAGTCATGAGGGTTAACGTAACAGCGCTGTTGGTTCATTCGGCGGCGCTGTTGTTTCCACTGGCAATTTTTCCGCGCGATCGGCGTAAGGCTCCTACTCCTCGCCATGTGCTACCCGTAGTAGTGCGAGGTGAGAACTGATGTATGGCGGACCGGGAACCGGGACCTGGCCTCCCGAGTCGTTTCTCGGACGGCTGACCCCACCCGAGCGGGAGGCACTGCTCGCCCGCGGCGGCCACGCCGCCTACCAGCCAGGACAGCACCTGCTGGTGGACGGCGACCGAGGCGGCTTCGTCATCCTCGTGCACGCGGGCCAGGTCAAGGTGGTCATGCAGGACGAACAGGGCATCGAGCACCTGCTGGGCATCCGGGCCAGGGGCAGCCTGCTCGGTGAACAGTCCTACGTCGACGGGCAGCCAAGGTCGGCGTCCGTCGTCGCGATCAACCAGGTCCAGGCCAGCAGCATCGCGTGGGACAAGCTCGACCTCTACCTGCGCGACCACCCGAGGGTCAGCATGGAGATCGCCAGGGTGCTGGCCAACCGCCTGCGCGCTTCCGACCAGACCGGTCGGGACATCCACAGCAACCGGGTGCCCGTCCGGGTGGCGAAACTGCTGGTGGAGCTGGCCGAGGCCTTCGCTGAACCGGGTCGCAGACAGGCTCCGGTGATCCCACTGAGCCAGGCCGAGATGGCCCAACTCGCACACGCCGCCGAGGTCACCGTGAACCGGGTGCTGCGCGAGTTCCGCGGCCGGCGGATGGTGCGCACCGCCTACCGCAAGGTCGTGGTGCCCTGCGTCGTCTGCCTGGACCGCCTGGCGAGCGCGGTGTCCGCTGATCCGAAAGGTGGCGCGAAAAGCGTCCTGGGATGTGGTGGCACCAATTCGCACAGGTCAGAGTGATGGTCGCCAGATTGCGTCAGATGGCAGGAGGCGACCATCGCTACGCGAGTCCCGACGCTCCGCAGCAGGCCCACATGGGCCGCATCCACCCTGTTGGGACGGTTGCGGCCGGACGTTCGTGACCAGCTCCTTGAGCTCGGCATGGAACGTGAGTACGCGCGCAACCAGCCGATCATCCGGCACGGCGAGTACGTCGACCGGGCCATGTTGCTGATCCGCGGCACCGCGAAGGTGGCCACCTCGTCCGAGGACGGCCGGCTCGCGCTCCTGGGGGTAGCGCGAGCCGGCGATCTCGCCGACGAACTGGCAGCCCTGTACCGGATGGAGAGCTCGGCCAACGTGATCTCGTGCGGGATCACCACCGTCCGGGTGATTGAGGCCCTCACGTTCCGTGAGTTCCTTCGCCAGCAGCCCGATGCGCATCTCGCCGTCACCCAGATGATCACCGACCGGCTCCGCGAGGCCAACCGCCGACGCGCCGACTACGTCCTGCCGGTCCCCTGCCGCCTGGCCAGGGTCCTGGTCGAACTGGCCGACACCATCGGGCACCGCGACACCGATGGCCACTACGAACTGCCCGACTGCCTGACCCAGGCCGAGTTGGGGTCCATGGCCGGTATGGCGCGGCGAACCGTCGAGGAGCAGTTGCGCGACCTGCAACGCCGCGGCGTCGTGGAACTGGCCTACCGGCGGATGACGATCAACGACATGACCCGGCTGTACGCCATCGCCCGGCTCGCCCAGGACGAACCGCCGGTGCACCAGTGGCGGCACTGACCGTATGGACCTGATAGTCCGCTGAGAAGGTCACGCCGACGGCACTTTCCACCTGGCATGCTGCGTTGTTACTCAGTAAGACGGCCAGGCGGAGGAATGTGGTCATGAGCCTCATCGGACTAGTGCTCGGATATGTCCTGACGTTGTTCATCCTGGTGCTGATCGCCAGGATGATCCTGGACTGGGCGAGGGTGCTGTCGCCAAGCAGCCCGCCGTGGGTCAGCCGGGCGCGTGAGTTCACCCACGCGGCCACGGAGCCGGTGATCGAGCCGCTGCGCCGCAGGATGCGACCGGTCCGGGCCGGCGGGTTGGCCATCGACCTGGCGTTCACGATCGTGTTCATCGCCGCCATCATCCTGCGCCAGATCGCGTTCGCTCTGTAGGTGGGCGGGAACATGACGGACGAGGAACTGATCATCGAGTTCGCCCTGACCCGCATGGACAACCCCGGCCTGGACATCGAGGAGATCGCCGCGCTCGTCGTGCGCCGGATGTCGCCGGACCACGTGCTGGAGTTCGCGACGCGGAACCTGGCCACCCGAGGCGAGTTGCGCGGCGCCATGTTCCCGTCCGCCGTGGAGCACGTGCTGCGGGTGATGCTGACCGTGCGCGGCCCGATCGACTAGGGCCCGATCCGTGCCGCCCTGGACTCCAGGTAGCGGCGCTCGGCCAGGCTCGTCGTGAGGCGGGCGGCCAGTTCGTAACTCGCCCGTGCGGCCGGCAGGTCGTCGGCCATCTCCAACAGGTGCGCCTTCACCGCTGGCAACCTGTGGTGCCCCTTCACTCGCGAATCGTCATCCAATGTGGACAGTAGATCGAGACCGGCCTTGGGGCCTTTGTACTCGGCCAGCGCGATCGCCCGGTTCAGCGTGACGATCGGATTCGGCGCGATCCGGTCCAGGATCATGTACAGCGTGTGCACCTGCTGCCAGTCGGTGTCCTCGGCCCGGTCCGCACTCGCGTGGGTCGCCGCGATGGCAGCCTGCAACTGGTAGGGCCCGAGCGGCGAAGTGGCCATCGCCACGCTGATCAACGCCGTGCCCTCGTCGATCTGGTCCCGATGCCACCGGGACCGGTCCTGATCGGCGAGCAACACGAGGTCCCCGCGTGGCGTGGTCCTGGTGTCGCGCCGGGAATCGGTGAGCAGCATCAGCGCGAGCAGCCCGGCCACCTCGCCGTCGTCGGGCAGCAGCTGCCGGACCAACCGGGTCAGTCGGATCGCCTCGCGGGCCAGGTCAGCGCGGTGCAGCTCAGCGCCGGACGATGCTGTGTAGCCTTCGTTGAAGATCAGATACAGCACGTGCAGCACGGCCCGCAGCCGCTCGTCGCGCTCGCCCGCGGCCGGCAGCCCGAACTGGCTGCCGGCACCCTTGATGCTCTGCTTCGCCCTGCTGATCCGCACGGCCATGGTGCCTTCCGGCACGAAGAACGCGTTCGCGATCTCGGCGGTGGTCAGACCGCCGACCGCACGCAGGGTCAGCGCGATCTGGGACGCCTCGCTCAGCACCGGGTGGCAGCAGAGGAACAACAGGATCAGCGTGTCGTCGGTGTCCGGCGTGTCGTCAGCGGGCTCCGGGGTCCGGACGAAGTCGCTGGTCTCCCGCGCCCGCCGGGCGTGCTCGCTGCGGATCTGGTCGATCAGCCTGCGGTTGGCCGCGGTGACCAGCCAGGCACGCGGGTTGTCCGGAATGCCGTCCGACCAGCCCACGGCGGCGGCCAGCAGGGCCTCCTGGACGGCATCCTCGCACTCCTCGAACTGACCGTGGCGCCGAACGAGCGCACCGAGGACCTGCGGCGCCAGCTCGCGCAGCAGGTCCTCGATGGCGGCGTCGGTGTTCACATCTCCAACAACCCGTCGGCGAACATCACCTGGCGCACCTCGATCCCCAGGCCCTCCACCCTGGCATCCGGAATCATCGCGGCCAGTTCGTGGGCGCGCTCCCTGCTCTCGCAGTCGATCAGGTAGAAACCGCCCAGATGCTCCTTGGCCTCCAGGTACGGGCCGTCGGTCACCACCTGCTTGCCGTTCCGCGTCCGCACCACCGTGCTCTGCGCCGGATCGGCGAGCGCCTGAGTCAGGATCATCTCGCCGGACTTGGTGATGGTCTCCATGAACTCACCGTGGCCATAGCCGACCGCGGCCCGCTCCTCATCGGTCAGCGTGTTCCACACAGCCGGGTTCATGTGCATGATCAGCAGAAACTTCATGGTCACTCCTCGTCGCGCGGGGCCGCCGCTCGGCCCGTCAACAGCTGGTCGGAGCGGCCCGGCCGATCTTTACATGGTTCCGCATCTGGTGATTGTTCGCCGCCGTGGCACTCCTGATGACGAAGACACGCGTGGCCTCAAGCTGCGGAAGTCGCGTCCTCGACCTCGGTGCCCGCCGAGTCGCTGTCCGACAGCCGGCGGCTCGTTCGCCACTCCAGGGCTTCGGGCTCCTCCACGTAGTCCACGACGTTGTTCGCCTGGCCGAGTTCACGCAGAATCTGGAGCACGTCCGTCGGGGTCACGTAGAAGAACTCCCGTCGCAGGTTGACCCTGTTGACGCGTTGTTCGGCGAGCCGCTGGTGCAGCGTGGTTTCCAAGCCGACGGCATCGGCGCTGAAGATGAGAGCATGCACGTCGAACCTGAACGGAACTGACGCGTCGCCCAACTCGCGTACCCGCTCCGTCGGATCCAGCCGGCGAGTGAGGCCGATCTTGACGACGTTCTCGCCGAACGACCCGACATTGGAGATCACATACACCCAACCGGTCCGAATGTTCGCCTCACGCGCGTCGACACTCTTGACGGCTTCCCTGATCTCGGAGAGCTTGTTGTCGGCCTCGTCCAGCTTCGTGGTGTTGCCCGTGGCGAGCCACTTGTCCCGCACGACTTGCCAGTGGGCCATTTCCTTGGCGAGTCGTGCCTTCTCCCGCTCGAACTCCAACCGAGCCTGTTTCTCGTCCCGTTGCCGCTCCCGCTCGCCCCGAACGCGTTCTTTCTCCTCCTCCACCATCGCGAGATGGTCGGCGGTGAGAGCGAGTTCCTTGAGCCGCAGCGCGTGATATCGATCGGAGATGTTGATATCCATCGTCCGGCCGAGCCGGGAAATCGTCTCGCGGGTCTTGTTGAGGCGATCGATCGACGTGTCCAGTCGATGTGGCTTCATGAACCGGACACAGTTGTCGGCTTCGGCGTTGTAGGCGCGCAACATCAACTTGGAAAAGTCGCGAACCATGCGCTCGCCTTCGACGCGCGAGTTGTTCACGGTCCAGTTGGTGGTCGCGTTGATCGCGCCGTTGTTCTTGACACAGGACTTGATGGAGTCCTTGAGCCGCGCGAGCGCCGATTTGTAGGCGACCGAGTCGGCAAGGGGGTGTTTGTACTCGTAGATCCCCGCTTCCTGGAGCAGTGCCAACTCCTCGGTTTCGACGATCATCTGGCGAGCAACGGTCAGCTCCAGTTTCGCCCGCTCGAAGTCCTGCCGGATGGTGGCCAGGCCGGCTGCCGCTTCGGAGCGTTGATGTGCGAGAGCGGCCTGCTCTGTCGAGTACTGGCTGGTCAGCCGGGCAAGGTGCATCCGGGTGTTGCGGATCTCCATGTCCATCGCGACGGCGTCCTTGCCGCGGAGCCGTGCGTAGTCGGACGCCAGCTTCTCCAGCTTGGTGACGAGGTCGACGTTCTTGCCCCGTGCTTCCTGAAGGGCGCGTTGCAGTCCTTGGTTCCGATCATTGGCGGATTGCAGTTCGATCTCGATCTCACGAAGCCGCTTCCGGGCCCCGAATACGCCACCACTTCGATGTCCGTCATCGCGATGCGATTCCGAGCTGTCCGATATGTCGTCACCCGATGGCTGACTCGCCTCGTCGTCCGGCACCCAGAATTGCCACGAAGGAGGCGGCGCAGGCCAGTTCGCAGGCGGCCGCCAGTTGGGTGGCGGCGACCATCCGGCGGGCATCGCAGGCCAGTTCGGGGGTGGATTGAACCGATGTGCCATCGCACGTCTCCTGTCGAGGGACTCACAGGGCCACATCGTGATCGGTACGGACGTGTTACCCGGCACTGTCGCCGCTTTGCCGGATAAGCCCGTTGCGACAAGTGGATCCGTGGTTGGATCGACAATGTGTCCGCCATCGTCGTCGCCGTGATCGCGGCAGCCGCATCGGTCGTCGCCGCAGTGGTTGCCGGTTTGTTTGCCTCGGCATCGCGTCGTTTCGAGGCCCGTCTCCAGGGCGTGGATCAGGCCCGGGAACGGATCTCGGAACACAAGCGCGCCATGTACGAACCCATGGTCGACATGCTGGACCGGATGTTCACCAGCACAGATGTGCCAGGGGATGACGAGATGCGGCACAAGCGCCGCTTCGACACGTGGGTGAACGTGTACGGCTCCGACGGCGCCGTACAGGCGTACTCCCGCTTCATGCGGGCGCTGCCGTTGTCACCCCCGGCTGATCTCCAATTCCGGCTCTATGCGGATTTCCTGCTCGAGGTCCGCAGGGATATCGGCGATCCAGGCACGACGGTCGACCGAATGCAGATCTTAGGACCAAGATCGGCAAATCTCGCAGACCGCCGAAACCTGACCGACGCCGACCTGGACGCGGTCTGCGAACGCCTCAACTGGACACCACCGTGGCACGCGGCCAGGTAAGCCGTACGGCAGTTGATCACGGCAGGCTTACCGAGCCGTTCGCATGAACCCACCAGACCTCGATCTGGGCCGCTCGGAGCGAGTCCACGGTCTCGGCATGGAGACTTCGATAGCGGGGAAAGTCTGGCAGCGCGATGACATTGCGCCACGACGGCTCCTTGCCACGCAGGCGCATAGCCGCCAAGATCGCCTGAGCGAACCAATGGCCGGCCTGGGTGCTGGGAGCGGTCGGCTTGACCTCGCCCGCGCGTGACGGATCGGCATATGAGCGGCTAGGAAAGCCTTTGACCTCGATGCCGACCGTGAGCCCATCGTGTTCGGCTACGACATCGACGCCGCGCTCCTTCGTGCTCGTGTTCGCCACCGACCGGATCTTCCATCCAGCGCCGGTCAACGCGGTCACGACGATTGCCTGGACGTTCGCCTCGGTGTGCCAGTCTTCGCTTGCATCCTTAGTTGATGATTGCTGTGCCGGCACGATGTGGGCACCGACGTCGAACCCCAATGACATGAAGTGGCGGCGCGCGGTGTGCGAGATGAAATCCGGCCGCGAAACTCCTGTCGCGACTTCGAATGCCTGCTTGACGGGGAACCGTACGCCGTTGACCAGCACAGCATGTTCACGAATCGGCTCGGGCGCAATGCCGGCCAATCGAGCCTCGACGACCGCACGGGTCAATACATACTTGCGCCCGTTGAGGATGAACTGGACTTCTTCCACATGCGGAATCTACTACAGCACCTCGTCGATACGGGGCGTAGTGCCTACCACTACGACGATTCTGGCGCGCCCGGGGCCGTGCTGATCCCCGCTACGCGCCCGTGACCAGGAGAAACCACTGGTTCGCACAATGGATGAGGTAGTGGGCCTGACGCTACACAATACGAACCGCGCCGTGGTTGCCACCGGTCCGATTGTTGATCTTCGGCCTCTACAGTCATGCGTGCGTGACCACAAGGGGTGACGCCTGCCTCGCCTCCACCGATGTTGTGCCCGACTCAGTGCCGGAACGGGCGCCGACCACCCGCTTGTGACCTACGGTGACCAGTGTGACGATTACCGTAGCCGCGTAGGGTGGCGGACGAGGGGGCATCGTGATCGGGCGGTTCGTGGGCCGACTGGTGCTCATCGCGCTGGTGATGTTCGCCGCCTACTTCGTGTTCACCCACTACATCGGCGACACCAGCCGGTTCGGCTGCGAGTCCGGCTCCACCGTCGCGCATGCCGGCTCGTCCGACTGCCCCGCCAACATCGACGCTGCGACCGAGGATGCCCGATGGGCCGCCGACAGGTTGGCCAACATCCCCCGCACGACCAGCGCCACCACCGGTCTGTTCTACGACGTCGACGGGCACGAGACCCGCTACACCAGCGGCCAGGAAGACATCTCCACGCGCATCGACACGTTCCTGCGAGCGTCCCGAGCGGTCCGGATGCCTCCGGTGGGCCAACACCCGGCGGCGACACACGTAGAGGTCAAAGTCGCGATGACCATGCGCGAACAGCACGTCGGCCAGGGTGTGGTCGTCATCAACAACCCCGAAGGCCCGTGCCCTGGCGCCTACTCCTGCCAGCAGGTCCTGGACGTGCTGCTGCCGCCAGGTGCGCCTTTGACCGTATGGTGGCCTGGAGGACACCACGAGACGTTCGCCGGAAGGAGTTGAGCTGACGTGACCGCCACCGCGACACCGCACGTTGTCTCCGCCATCTCCGGTGGAGCGCTACATCCCTGGCACTACGCCACCACGCCCGACCAACAGCACGAGATCGTCGCGCGCCTGCTCGGCGAACCAGCCGGGCACGTGCTGTTCTACGTGTGGAATCGCCCGGCAGGTGGCGCGCGTGACGAGTACCCCGGCCAGCAGCTCAAGGTCGTCTACCGCGACGGCTACGGCGCCGCGCACTTCACCAACAGCGACCCTGCGCACGGGCCGGTCGGCGCCTGGCTGGCCGTCGCGGACGATCCCCCGGCCGACGTCGCACCGCTGGCCTACGACCCGTGGGATCCCGACCGCGTCGCCCTGACACCGGATGTCCTGCTGTCGATCGCCCGGCTAAAGCAACTGGTCACCGAGTACGCGACCACCGGCCACCGACCCGTCGGCACGCATTGGAAAGCCGTCGACTTTGTCTGACCGACGACCAGGTTTCATGGTGGATCAGCAGAACGTGGGAAATATCCCTCATTGAGGTCTCACCATCGGCATGTAGGACAGCCAGTGGGGTTCAGGAGACTCGCCGGTGGGGCCGAGCGGCTACCACCTCCGTCAGGCCCCACCGGTGGCAGTCTGGCCAGGCTCGCCATGAGACCGGCAACGGCTGCTGTGAACAATGTCCTACAAGCGCGACGAACTCGGAGTCCCTCAAAGACAGGCGTTCGCCTGGTGGTTGTCCGCCCGCGGTGGAGAGGGGTCAAGCTATGACAGATCTCGGGGTTCTCAGATAACCGGTCATATACGCGCGCCGAGCGGTCTTTCGTCTCCCCAGAATTATGGAAATGATTCCGCAACGCCGGGGTTAAGCCGCTGAGCGACATGTCCTTGGCGTCTATCTCTGTCGGTTCTACGATAGCTCATGCGATGGAGCTATCCAGGCGTTCAACTACCAAATGCCGACTCCTACGTAAATTTGTGCAGATCAAATACCATGCCAGGCTCGCCATTGGACTGAAGGGAACTATTTCCGGTGGGTTATCTAGGAATTGCAGTAGCTGGCGCAGTATGTCTTGCACTATTTGTCCTCGTTGGCCATGTGGTCCGACAACTTGGCAAACGTGCACCCAAGCGGATTGTGGGTACCATCGTCTCAATCGCAGCGCTAGTGACCGTATTGCCGGCTGTTGTCCTTGCCCTGTACTCGTCGCTGCGGTAGGGAGATTCGATGGTAGGAGTGGACGCAAGTCTGAGGCTGGACTCGTGGCCGTCGAATACATACGTATCCCGGCTCCCAACCTTCCTGAGGCTGAACTGCTGGATGCCGGATATTGGCATGAATTCGACGCTGGCAGTACCTATCAGCTAACGAGAGGTAAGATTCTTATAATCGAACGAGGCGTACTTTCGTTAGAGTACGAAGAAGGCTCCATGGCGGCGGTTGGCAATTTTCTTGGTCCCGGAGACATCATTGGTGCCGCTCATGCATTGGCTGTCGATGAGAGATGCGCCGGCAGTCGGTTCATCGCACAGACGGCGGTCGGTGTCACCGTTGTTTCCGTAGATTGGTTTGGTGAATTTATTACCAATCAAGCAACTGCCGCGCGCGCCTTACTGGCCGATCTCGCTTATCAGCATTATCGCGAGAAGGTTTGTCGTGCCCGAAACATTTTGTCGGCGAATGATCGCGTACGACTCTTCCTCGAAGATACGGCATCCCGGTTTGGCGTAACGCAATCTGTCGATGCGGCAGGCTCTCGCCGTATAATGTTGAAGATAAACCTAACGCAAGGTGGCATTGCTCGAACTTTGGGTGTTTCCACCGCTGCCGTTGAGGGCGCGTTACGAGACTTGCGTCGCCGCAGTTTAATTGAAACTGGCCGTCGGTGGATCATGATCACTTTGCCGGCTAGCAATCGCTACCTTTCGGTAATCGATTTTGCGCCTCCTGTCGACTCGCGCGTATGATAGCCAGGGTCGCGCGGAGCCTGCCGGATGTCTTGGTCTTCATGGCGATTTCACGCGACCCTGGCGCTTTCTCGGAACTTACCTAACCGCAGCTTTGGGCTGCCGCACGCCCAAGGCCATGCCCAATGATCAACTAAGTCGATCTCTAGTCGATTGTTCCTGCTGGTGGGAGGGGTGGGGCCGAAGGGAGTCGAACCCTCACTGGCTGGAACCTAAATCGACTACAGGCTGTGGCATAGCGCGCCCACCTGGGCAGATAGCTGAACGTGAGGACGAAATCGTTTCTCAACGGGCCTCGATCGCTGCTGTTCATGGACGAAACCATGGACAAACGATCAAGCTCTGACCTGCACGTTGATTGTACCTGGTCGGTGCTGCTAGAACGCGACGCGTGCCTGTGGCCTGCTGGGCTTGCGGTCGGGACCGTGGCACTCCGTACCGCAGGCGACTCCAAGGTCGTGGAGAGCCGTCACCGGTGCTCGGCAAGGCTGGCTTGGTGGCTCGGGGCAAACCCTGCGCCCGTGTCCGACGCCGGTGCCTGGGCTACCTGCTGGGCGCCCTCCTTGGCGGGCACGGCCGTGCTGGTAGAGCAACTTCGTGGATAGCGGCGACAATGGCGACACGCCGACGTGATGAGCTGCCCATCGCGACACGTGTGGTGGAGTAATCTTGCCCTGTCCTAAGGAGGACCAATGGCCAAGCGAGTCTTCATTAGCTACGATTACGACAATGACAGTTTCCTGAAGGAAGCCCTCGTCGGCCAATCGCGACTACCAGATTCGCCGTTTACGATTGCCGACTGGTCGATAAAGGTCGCCTCCGCCGGATGGAAGGCGGAGGCACGGAGGCGTATCCGGGCATGTGACATTGTTGTGGTGATGTGTGGGACGCAGACGCATAATGCGATTGGCGTCGCCACTGAACTTACAATTTCCCAGGATGAAGGGATAACTTATTTCCTCTTGAAGGGATATGCTGAAAAGAGCTGCACGAAGCCGACGACAGCCAAGTCGAGTGACAAGATGTACGAGTGGACATGGCCAAACCTGAAGGCACTTATTGGCGGAGCTAGATGAACGAAGAAGCACCCACATCGGCCGACCCTCAGATAGTAGAACTCTACAAGTTGGCCGTGGAGATGGCCGATCGCGTCTCGGCTCGCCGAGCGAACTCCAATGCCTTCTTTCTAACTGTACAGACAACATTTGTTTCGGTGCTCGGACTGGCGACTTCTACTTTAGGGAAGGCGCCATGGTGGACATCGTTGGTAGTTTGCCTTGCAGGGGTAGTTCTGTCTGGTTCATGGTGGCTTCAGTTGCGCAGCTATCGAGATCTTAATCGCGCGAAGTTTAATGTGATTAACTCCATTGAGCCGAGTCTTCCGGTTCATGTTTTTTCCGACGAATGGGACAGTCTAAAGAAAGACCCGATACCTGGCTGGCGTGGTCGGTACGCTGAACTCGGGTCCGTGGAGAGAACGGTACCAGTGATCTTCACGGTCATCTACGTGCTGATATTTGTGGGGAGAATTGCTTCGTGAGTTACTATCTTGATGCAGATGCTCTGCTCATACGTTCACGGCTGCCTTTGGGCGTCGAACCGCCCGAGGGTGCGGACTCGCTGTTCATCCTGTATGCGGTCTTGATGCGCGTGAAAGGTGAACAGGTATCACTCTCAGATGTGCATGATGCATGGTCTGCGTGGATGCTGTTAAGAGGTGAAACACACAGGTCCATCGTGCCATTTGAAAGACTGGATAAGAACACGCAAGACGAAGACCGTCCCTACCTTGAGGCGATTCGCCAAGCGGCCAGAAGTCGAGAGTGAATCCCGGATTTCGGCCGCGCGAAGCCGGAGGTGTCGCGGAACACCGGCGGATGTGGTCGGCTCACTATGCCACTCAGGCGACCTGCTCATCCGGGATGATCGACCCATTCGACCGGATGATTACCCAAGTTCGCGGCTGAATCTGAAGCGCGAATTCGCTATTCGACGGAGATATTTATGGCGCATCCGAAGACTGCGGCTCGTCATCTTTCCCGTCAATCACGATTCAGGGGTATGGCACTGAGTCTGGCGGGGACAATTATCTGCTGGGTTCAGGTGACGGTACACTGTGGGAACTAGGTGAAGCCATGCGCATTCTTCCAGCGGAACGACTTGTGTTGGTCGTTCCGATGATGGCCAAGGAATATGAGATGTTCCGAAGGGTGGCGGAGAAGGCGCTGTGGCGGCAGGCTGCCGAATTACGAAATAGGTCTAGAGTCAAGTGGATTCCCGCAGCTCTTCCGTCTCGCGGCAGTGATTGGACAGAGTGCAGGATCACTGGAGTAGTGTCGTACTCCTCGAAGTGGGTTCCAGTGCTTGTTGATCTCAAAATTCGAGGTCGCGCATGTTCTATCGAGACAAGTTGACTCGCCCACTGCGGGAAGCGCTAGGGCCGTCGTTTAAACAGTTGTCTGAGTACGAAGGACGGCCCCAGTAATCCCTGATGGGTTAGCTCCCAGGGTTCTGTGTGGAATGAATGATCCCGTTGATCCTGCGCTGTTGTCGAATTGAACCAATCTTCGTGGCGAGGTCGGCAGCCTTGCTTACCTGCGTGGCCGCCTCCGGTGCTTCGTTTAGAATGGTGAATGCCCTTGCAAGGTCGACGCGGAGTGCTGTCTCTGCTCTGGTGAATGTTGGATCGAGCCGGCTTAGCGAGTCAGCGAGCACGCCGACTGCGTCGTCGGCGCCACAGCGGGCAAGCGCGTGGCCGCGCCAACGTGCGAGGTGGACCGAGTCGAGCGCCATGTATGGGTCTGCGGTGTCTGGCGTGCTGGTTGTGAGTAGTGCGGATGCTCGGTCGAATGCCCGGAGGCTTTCGGTACCGTTTCCGTCAGCGGCAAGCACTTCACCATGGCTAGCGGCGAGCCATGAGCGGGTCAGGTGGGAGCAGGTTCGGTACGCAGCGCGCTGCGTCCTTGCTACCAAATCGACGGCCGTTGCCGTCTCGCCGATGTCCACCAAGACGAACGCCCGGCCGGTTTCGGCAAGCGCCTTGAATGAGTAGTTCTCTGACTCGAATGCTGCCGAATTGGCAAGGTCGTAGTAGTGCCATGACTGGGTTGTCAGGCCGAGATCGAGTGCCTGCCAGCCCGCCAGGCAGTACAGTTCAGATAGCAGTGAGGCGAGACGTTGTCGTATGCGGGTTGAAGTGGCGTGTGACAACAGAGTTGCTACCTGGCTTGCTTTCGTCAGGGCTTCCTCATGGGCGACGGTTGCGCCAAGCCGTCGATCGATGAGGCGGATATGGGCCAGTTGGTCTTGCAGCATCGTCACCGTGGCGTCATCAACCTGGCTTGCTGCGTAGAGCCGTTGATGTAGCTCGGCCTCGTCGTTGTCAGGGGTTGTGGGGGTCGAAGGTGGTGCCAGCAGTTCGTCGATCGGTACGCCGAGGATGCCTTCCAACAGGCGCGCGGTGACTACGTGCACCCCGGCCAGCGGGCGGCCATCTGGTCGGCGGCCGGCCACGAGTCGCTGTAGGTGCCGGAGTCCCAAAGTGCCCGGTTCGTTGTGCTCGCGGGCGAATATTTCAACATCAGCCACGAACTCCTCAAAGGTCTGTCGACGTTCCCTGATCTTCTGTTCCAGGACTGTCCGGTAGGGCCGCATCGTCCGCTCTCCTCACCTGTTCGTGGTCGCAATGCGTCAGCGACAAGTCATGCGCAAGTCGTAGCGCTGATATGACGCTATGAGCAAGCTGATGTCAGTGTGACACGTGGCGCTGAGCTGCGGCGACCCGAGTTGCCCGGTGTGAGATTGCGCGATTCTCACCGCTGGACAGCGAGAGCGCTCGGACATCACGCGGTCGCATACGTCAGTAATGCAGCAGTGACCGAGAGGGACCAGCAATGGATGCGCCAGCCGAGATCTGCCCGCACACGGCGACGGCTACGCAGGCAACGCCAGCGACCGGCTGTCCGGCCGAGTGGTGGTTGCACACCAGCGGCCGGGGTGCCGTCGTGCCCTACATCGCCGCGTGGAGCGGAGAGGAGGACCTGCCCGTCCGGATCATCGGGCGCGGCTTGTCCGGCGTTGGGTTCGCCGATGAGACCCCGGCCGACCGCGACGAGCGCGATGTCTTGTGGATGCGCACGCCGTCTCAGCCTGGCGAGGGTCGCCCCCTATACGGGCAGGTCCATTCAGGGCGGCAGCGGCGGGCCATGCGTCGGCTGCTCTGTCAGGTGTGCGCGAAACCGGCCGATCGCAACGGACAGGGCGTGTTGTGGCTGCTGCTGGATCACCGGGAGGACTGGCCCAATTGGCCGGAGAACATGGCCAACAGCTATCCGCCCGTGTGTCTGTCCTGTGCCCGTTTGGCCATCGCTACCTGTCCCGCGTTGCGTCGAGGCTACGTCGCGGTCCGAACACGACGAGCCCCGCTCAGCGGGGTCTATGGGGTGCGCTACCTCCCGGCCCGCCCGTGGCCGGTGCCGGCCGGTGGCGTGGTGGTCGGCTATGACGATCCGGCCATCGACTGGGTTTGTGCGGTGCAGCAGGTCCGATCGCTGCGGGAATGCACGATCGTCAATCTCGATCCGGCCTGAGAATAGGGGGCAGTGCATGGGCAAGCGGCGGGGTATCCAGGCCGAGTCCGTGGTCACGGTGGATGGCGACTGCGACATGAGTTGCGAGGTGCTGGGGGACGACCAGATCGAGTTCTGGTTCGGCCCCGTCACTGACGGGCTGCATCTGTACTTCGACAAGGCCGGGTTCGCGAAGTTCATGCGTGTAGTGGAGGAGATGCGGGCGCGGATCGCCAAGATCCCGCGCGGTGAGGATCTCGAACTCATGGTGAACGCCGCCGAGCGCTCCCGCCGAGCACACGCGCCGAACTGCTGACCGCGCCTGCCGGACCGGCCGGTGGCATCCACTCTGACGCCTCTGTCACCGGCTATATCGGGACGGGTGTGACGGGTTCCACGTCACCCGTCACACCCGTCCCAACCCTCATTCCCACTGGTCAGAACCGCGTGGACCCGTCACAGTCGCTGTGACGGGTCCACATCGTTGTGGGACGGGTTGTGACGGGTTCAGTCATCCTCGGACACGTCGCGGATGGCCGCGCGGAGATCGGCGGCGAGGTAGCCGCGTACCTGCCGGACGCTGCCGTCCTCCTGTTCGGTGCGGCGGCGGGTGGGCTGACAACCACACTCCGCCATCTGTCGGCCGAACAGCGTCGGCTCCACCTCCAACGCCTCGATCAACTCGGCGGTCGGCACGAACTCGCGCCGGTCGATCTCCTCACCCAGGTAGCGCGCCACCGACACCAACGGCTCCGGTAGGTCGACCATCGTCCGGTCCGGTGTGCCGGTGCCCAGTGCCTTGAGCACGGCGGCCGGGTCGACCGCGCGGGTGGCATGGTCGCCGACCGCGTGCCCGCTCAACGTGCCGGCCGCCTCCCGCAGTGCCCGACCACGGGCGCACACTTCGCGCCATTCGGTGTTGGGCATGTAGTACGTGCGCACGGTCAACGCCAGCACCTCCGCCCCGGCTTGTGTCTCGCCGTCCGGCCGCAGGATGCCGACCCCTTTGTGGCAGGGCAACAGCGTGGACGAGTCATAGCCTCGCGTGTTCATCTGCTCGCCCAAGATGATGTTCGAGTCCCGCCAGTCCATTACCCGCAACGCGAACCGCGACCCCAGCACCGCCCGCAACCTCGACGGGATCGTGGTGGAGTCCGGGCGTTGGGTGGCCAGGATGACCACGATCCCCGCCGCTGGCCCCTTCTTCGCCAGGTAGGTCAACAGGTCCGCGATGTGCGCACCCAGCGTCGTCTTGGTCCCCCCGACCAGTTGGCGGGTGGGGTTCTCCAGGAACACCTGGACCTCGTCCAGGATCACCGCCGTGACCGGCATCCCCATCGACACGTCGCGCGACAGTGCCGGGGTGATCTTCGATTCTGGGCACACCTGGTCGTCCAGCGTGGCCATCCGGGCGTAGCGGGACTGGACTTCGGCCACCAGCTCCACCAGGTGATCCCGTACGGCTTCGGTGTGTTCCAGTTCGTCACCGCACACGAACCGGTGGGCGACCTGCCGGGCCGCGTCCCAGTCCTTCCCTCCTTTTCCGTCGAATACGTACAGCCTGGTGTGCGGGTCCAAGATCAAGCCCGCGGCCGGTAGCCGGGCGGCGAATGTCTTGCCCTGTCTAGGAATCGCACCCACCAACAGCGACGTCCACACCAGCGGCAGCATGATCGGCCGGTTGCGCGCGTCGCGGCCGAAGGGGATCGGCCGCCACGCATCCCACTGCTCGGCCTGTACTAGCGGTGAGGGCAGGGGTGGGCCGGCGTAGGGGTCGCGGTCGGCCACCCACAAAGCGACCCGGCCCGCGTGCCCACCCAGGCCGCGTACTCGTTCGGCGATGAGCTGCACTTCGTCCACGGCCAGAGCGGATGCCAGCGCCTCGCGGTGTTTGATCACGTCGGCGGCCTTGCGGGTCGCGGGCAGGTCGACCGTGATGGCCCAGCCTTCACCTTGTCGGGAGGCGCGTTCGACCAGTCGTAGGAACTCGTCCTTCCCGATGAGCTTGGCGTCCCGGAAGGCATCCACGAGTACCTGCGGGTCCATGGTCCAGGTCAACGTTCGTGGTCCGGCGAGCACAGCCTTGCGGCCGGGCGAGCCGTCCTTGCGTCGGCCGGTGATGGCCAGCACCACCGACGACACGGCCAGCGCGGACCACCACACCACCGACCCGTACACAAGGCTGACCGTTCCGACCACCACGAGCGTGCCGACAGCAACAGCGCCGGTGACCTTCCACCGGAATAGCGTCAGCGCGCGGATCTCGGTGAACTTGTCGGCCAGCTTCCCCGACAGCTCGGCGGCCTCTCGGTAGTCGTGAACGCGCACCCACTGACGCCACCCACGTACGGTCAGCACCACGCCCCGCGCGACTGAACCCAAGAACCGCAACGGCGAGCAGGCCAACCGCAGCAGACCATCCCGCAGGGCCTGCCGTGCCGCCGTCCATGACTTGAGTGCTTGCGGCACTCGTCGTGAACGCTGCCACCAACTCGTCAACGCCACCGGAGTCGGAGGCGACGGGGCGGCTTCGTCGTCCACAAGTTCGCCGTCGTACACCGGATCGGCTGGCACTAGGTCCTGACTGGCGACCAGGCGCAGACGCCGCTCGGTGCCGTCAATGCCAGTCATCGTGACTCCTCCCTGATCTCAGCGGCGAGCGCAGCCGACAGCCGAGACGACAGTCCTCGCGAGCAACCTGTGGCCTCCCGAATCCACGCGGGTGTCACTGTGGTGTCCGGCTGCCACGCTTCGCGGGCACGGTTGAGGTAGTCGTCAAAGGACGTTCGGCCGGTGGATGCCCTGCGCGACTTAGGCTCGTGCTTGACCTCGGCCACTGGTGGCTCGACGACAACTGTCGTGAGTTTGTTCCGTAGCTCGGTCACGGCTTCGGCAGCCACGAACACCACGAGCGGCGGCACCGAGTGCAGTACCACCAGAGCTAGCGAGCCGGCCGTGAACGCTGCCCATGTGTTCATGACGTAGGTGGCCGCGAGCGTGAACCACTTCGCGCCTCGCACCCAACCTCCGCTGTGAACGCCACAACGAGCGGTGACCTGTTCGGCCCGCAGGATCGCCAGCAGCACCAGCGACACCATCGGGTCCAGCAGCCACGCTGCCCACCACGGCACCGACCACGTTCGCGCGCCGGCAGCGGCGAAGCCCTGGACGTTGGACATGGTGAACGCCAGTCCCATCAGGATGCCGGTCCAGCACAACCGGTCTACCTGACGGCTGACCTCTGAGATTGATGCCCGGTCGGCCGGGCGGGTGGGCGGCTGTTGCCGCCCACCCCGTCCAGCCTTCGTCATCGCCGACTGCCTCGCCGACGCGGGGTGTCGAGAGTGGTCACCGTCAACGCTCGGGTTAGGCTGTGCCCGGCCAGCAGCGCCGGCAGGCCCAGGACAACCCGCAGCACCACCGGATTGCCGGGATGTGTGATCACTACCCACTGGACACCGACGATCACGGCCGCCGTGCCTCCGACCCGACCGGCCAGCGAGACGACGCGAGCGCTTGCGCGTGCCGCCTCCGCAGCCCGGCGGGCCGCGCGGGACGTGAGTCGCCAGATGACCACGAGGGCGACCAGAGCGCCGACGCCTGCCAGCACTTCGGTGGGTGTCAGGTGCACGTTCATGACGAGTCACCCCCATCCGATACCTCGCGGACCTCCTGGTGTCCGCGTGCTCGCCACAGCGGGTACAGCGCGCGCCGGTCGTCCTCGGCCAGTGCTCCCCACACGCCCACCGTCTCCGGGCCGGCGTAGCGCAGTTCCAACTCCAGGCACTCGTCCTGCACCGGGCAGCCGGCACAGATCCGGGCGGCTAGTTCGCGGTCCGGTGTGTCCTCTCCTGTCAGCGGCGGGGGATCTCCTTCGCCGTAGCACCAGACGCAGGCACCGTCAGCCATGACGATGTCGGCCAGGACGTCGGTCGGCACGTGGATCAGTCGATCCAGGCGGGCCGCGATCTCGATCAGCCAGTTGTCGTGAGGGTTCACCACGGCGCACCCCCGGTCAGCCGGGCGACGTCGCGGGCGGTGCGGCGGTCGCTGGCCATTCGGGCCACGTCGACGCAGCCGCCCAACTCGGCGGCCTCAGTGGCCAGCTTGTCCACGGCCGCTGCCGGCACGACGTAGCGAGTGCGGACACGGACGGCCGGGAAGGCGTTCTCCCTGATCGCGCGGTAGAGGGTCGAGGGGTTGCACCGCATGATCCGGGCAGCCTCGCGGACTGTGTAGAAGGTTGGTCGGGTGTCGTTTTCGGTATTGCCGTTCATGGTGTGTGGCTCCTAGATAAGGCCAATCCGCTAATGTCGGCGAATTAGCAAGCTGATGTCAGCGCGTCGAGAGGTGAAGGGGTCAGAATCGTGGTGCTCTAGGGGGTGGGGCTTGCCCGCGGAATCGCGGTCAGGCGCTAATGTCAGCGCCTAGGCGGAGCGCGGAGGAATGGGTGGCGGACGACTGGACTGCGGTCGCGAAAGCGATCAATCAACGGGTTGACGAGCTCGGTATGACTCAGCGCAAGCTGGCCGAGCGGTCGCAGGTGTCCCAAGCGATCATCCGCGAGATCCAGCAGAACAAGATCCAGCGACGTCGCAACGCCAAGACGCTTGAAGCGCTGTCCGTGGCGCTGGACTGGCACGCCGAACACCTGTCCGCCGTGCTGGATGGCCGCCGACCGCCCGCCCTGCACGATGTGCCGTCCGACGAGGTGCCGGCCAGGCTGACCGCCATTGAGCGGCACCTGCGGTCGATCACTCGCCAGCTCGCCACGATGAACGCCAACCTGGAGTCGTTGCGCGGTGACGACCGGAGTGACGGTTAGCCCGGCGTTGGTGTCGTGCTCCCGCCGTGGCGCGGGGGCTGAATGTGGGTTTCCGTTTGTGCTCATGTTCCTAGAGAACGGCACGAGAAGGTCGTTTCTCTATTGGCGGCGCTTATAGGCCCGGTCGTTAAGTCGCGTTAAGTGTGCAGGTCACGCGATTTTCGGGGGAGCGGTGAGCAGTACGAATCCGTTGCGGCAGGCCAGGTTGGAACGCGGTCTGAAGCAAGCACAGGTGGTCGATCGGATACTCGCGATTGCCGATCGGCTGGACCTCGGCGTGATGGCGAAAACGTCGCTAGCGGTCACGATCTCGGTCTGGGAAAACGGCAGGCGCATGCCGGACGCGGTGTATCGGCGGATCTTCCGCGAGCTGTACGGCAAGACCAACGAAGAATTGGGCTTTCCGCCTGATCCGGTGTCGGAGCCGTTGGCGGAGGAGTTGGCCGACCATCTCGTCGTGGCGCAACGGGTCGACGCGCAGACAATCGACTTGTTCCGCCAGCAGACCGAAGTGGTACGTCGGACTGATCGTCGGTTCGGCTCCGCTGTCCGGCTGGACCAGCTCCGCACCCACATCAGCGAAGTCGAACGACTCCTACGGCACACGATCATCCGTGGGCACCGCGAACAGCTCGCTGCCGCGCTGGCGGATGCGTCCACGTTGGCCGGCTGGGACGCGCTGGACGCAGGGTCGGTCGGGCAGGCGTGGGAACACCACGAGCGGGCCAAGACCGCCGCGCGGGAGTCTGGTTCGGCCGCGCTGCTGGCGCATGCCACGGGACAACAAGCGTTCATCCTGCTGGACATCGGCCGCGCTGCTGACGCGCTCGCCCTGCTCCATGAGGCACAGGAGATCGCAGGCGATCGGGTACCAGCTCTGCTGAGGGCGTGGCTGGCGGCAGCGCTCGGCGAGGGGTTCGCGGCCGTTGGCGACCGAGATAGTGCCCTGCGGTCGTTCGACCAGGCAAGCGCGCTGCTGCCGACCGAGACGACCCACCCGGACCTGGCGTTCCTGTTCCTCGGCGGCAGCCATCTGGATCGGTGGCGCGGCAACGTGCTCGCCCAGCTCGGCGAACCGGAGGCGATCCAGCAACTCACGGCCGTCCTGGCGGCCAGCCCGGCCGACTTCGTACGGGCACGCGCAGCCGTCCACGTTGACTTGGCGTTCGCCCATGCACGGGCAGGGAGCCGAGACGCGGCACGGGAGCACGCGCGGCATGCGCGACGGCTGGTGAGCCAGCTCGGTTCGGTGAGGCTGCGTCGGCGACTGGATCGCTTGGTGCTGCCGTCTCAGGTGGCGTGAGAGAGGAGGTAGGACTGGACGGCGATGATGGTGCCGCCGCCGAGTAGTTCGTTGCGCTGTAGAAGCTGTCGGACGCGATCGAGCGGTACCCACTCCAGGGTGCCGGCTTCCTCGGTGTCGGTCGGCTCGCCGACCTTCTCCGCACCCCGGAACAGGTAGACGTCTGTATGCGCGCGAACCATGCCCGGCATCGGCTCGAAGCCAGCTAGGTGTTCGGGTCCGCCAGTCGGCCGCCAACCACTCTCCTCGACAGCCTCACGTGCAGCAGTCTCGGCAGGGTCCTCGCCATCTTCGACCAGCCCACCCAGCAGCTCGTAACCCCACTGGTCGACGGCGAACCGGTACCGATGCAGCATAAGGACCTCGTCCCGCTCGTTCACCACCATCGCTATGGCCACTTGATCGAGCTGGACGACGTGATGCTCCCAGCGCTCTCCGTTGGGTGCCTCAACGTCCACCAGCGACAACCGCACCCACCGGTTGTCGTAGAGCAGTCGTTCGCCGAACGACTGCCATCCCATTTGTCCGCTACCGTCGTCCATGTAAGGACTCTAGCCAACAACATGCCGACACCTCGCTGATTGAGGTCGGCAGTGGTCTCTGGTGCGGCTCACTGGCGAAGGTCATATGGTGACCGTCGAACGGTCCAGCCCCTTGTTGGTGACTTGCAACGTCCAGGGCATCTGCTTGTCGAATGCGGTTCTCTCGTGAGTGCCGTCGTCAAGCGGGATGGGGCCACATCGCCGGTGCCTGCCGCGCCAGCGTATCGTTCTGAACCAACTCGAAAGAGTGGGTCGCGAAACGTAGTTGTGCCGAATGGCGATACGAAGGCCAAACAGGATCTATCGTCGTTGCAGAGCACCGCACGTGTCTCTACAGTTGATCAAGGAGGTTGCACGTGCAGGACGATGAGTCTACGCCTGCGGTAACGGTCGATAATGAAGATGGGCTCGTCCATTCTGGGGGTAGTGCTGAGCCGGTTTCGCTGGAAGATCCGCCGCCTGTGCGTGAGAGGAAGACTTCAAGTGTACCCAAGCGCCCGAGGGGTGCACCGAAACGGGCTTCGACCAGGAGAACGCCAGCCAAGAAGAGTTCAAATAAGTCGTCGGCGAAGAAAGCTAGCACGGTAACGGCCAGGTTCCCTCGGCATTCATTGGAGAAGTCGCTTAGGATACCTCGGGCAATCTTAGAGGAGAATGCCGGGCATCCTTGCACCGTGGCGGACGCTGCCGGATATTTGGGCGTGACGGCGTCGGGGCCATTCGGTGTCGAGGTCAGTTCGTCCAAGAAATATGGGCTGCTTTCGGCTGAGGGAGGCAAACTCCTTCTTACCGAACGGGCAAAGCGGATACTTCGACCGCAAACAGATAGTGATGAGCTTGCCGCTCTACGGGAAGCCGCGTTGAATGCCCCTGACGTTGCCGATGTTTACAACCACTACCGGGGTGAGAGTCTTCCAAATGATCACTTTTTCAATAATGCACTAGTCGATCGGTTTTCGATCCCTGCTGACAAGGTCGCGGAATTTAGGGATGTTCTACTTGAGACGTTGAGAAAAGCAAGGCTCATCGATGAATCTGGCGACCGGATAAAGTTGACCGATGTCGGGCGCGAAGGCGGAGCTAAGGTTACTGGTCCGATCCTGGCTAAGCCTGCGACAGTCAATCTTGCAAGTAAGACATGCTTCGTTATGCAGCCTTTTTCGCCTCCTTACGGAAGCTATTATGAAGCGATGTTCAAGCCGGCCATAGAAAAGTCTGGATTGCGAGCGGTCCGCGCCGACGCGGAGATCTTCGGCACCGGGAAAGTCATGGACCAGGTTTGGCGAGGTATAAGTTCCTCCGATGTTCTGGTCGCCGAGCTTACAACGAAGAATGCAAATGTGTACTATGAACTTGGTATAGCACACGCGATGGGTAAACCTGTAGTCTTGATCGCATCCAATGAGAGCGACGTTCCCTTCGACCTGCGCCACATCCGGGTTATTTACTACGATATGGCAGATCCTTTCTGGGGAACAAAATTGATTGATAAGATCGCAGACAACCTTCGATCAGCATTGGATGATCCAGAGGAGGCCATCTTCAAGGTCAATGAAACCGGGTGAACTGCGGATTATGACCTGCTGATAGCGCTCAACCCTACACCCTCTTAGGCATACGGGAACCCAGGATTTCTGCTGCCTTTCGGTCCGACGCGGCAACCCATGCGGCATAGACGCGGAGCGTTGTCGCTCCTCCACCACCGTGGCCCAGGCGGCCAGCGACGGTGCGGAGGTCGATTCCGGCTGTCAGAAGCTCGGTGGCGGAGTAGTGGCGGAGCGCGTGTAGGTGGGTCTTGATGTCGAGTCGTGCGGCCATGTCTTTGTATCGCTGTGTGACTGCGTTGGGGGCGTAGGGAGTTCGGTGGTCATGCGTTTTCAGACTGGCGAAGACAAACAGGTCGTCGGTGAACTTGCCACCCAGCTTCTCGACTCGTTCTTGGACCCGCCTCTTGTGATCGCGTAGGAGAGCGACCGTCGCAGAGTCAAGCGCGATTCTCCGGCTCTGGTGCGTCTTTGTGTCCTTCTCTTTGCCGTTGACCCAGTTGTGGCTGATTGTCAGGATCTCGGCGTCTAGGTCGATTCGTGAGAAACGGAGCGCGCACAGTTCGCCTCGGCGGATGCCTGTCGTCATGACCAGCCATACGAGGGTGCCCCAGTCCTCGTCCATCTCGAAGGCGGCTTCGGACAAGCGAGCGGCTTCGGTCGGCGACGGCGGATCGGGCTCCGACGGCTTCGGTTTCGGGCGACGCGCCACTTTGGCGGGGTTTACGTCGATCCACTCCCATCGTTCGGCGAGCGATAGCGTGCCGCTGATGATGGAGTGGATTTGTCGTACCGTCGATGCGCCGAGCGGCTTGCAGGTGTGCGGCCGGCACTTCGCCTTGACGCAGTCGTGTTCGTCTTCGGTGCTGTGCTTCTCGATGAACGGCTTCCCGTTGCACCGACCACGGCATCGGCGGATCTCTGCGTAGAAGTTCTCCAACGCCCGTGCGGTGATTTTCCGAGTTGGCTCTCCGCCGAGTACCGGCTTGATGTAGCGATCGATGTAGATGACGTATCCCTCTCGCGTGCTGTCCACGATCTCGCTCGTGCGTAGCCACTCGTCGATGGCCTGTCCGAAGGGCACAGTCGTGGATACGGATCGCTGGTTGAGCACCTGGGTTCGGAACTCCGACAGCTTGTCCTTGGCCTGCTTGTGGGCCGCCTTGTCGGTGCCCTTGATCGTGGCCGCGAGGTAGACGTCCCTGCCGGTCACGGGGTCGATGCCTGAGAACAGGCGCACCTGTAGGGAGTTGCCGCGCTGCCGGACGCTGCCGGTGCGGCGGCTTGTGGCCTTGTCACCGTCCATGGATCGACGGTAACTCATGGACAAAACCATGGACAGAGATCAACTCGTGTCGACCCGATCGGGCTAACGAGCAGGTCAGGTGGGTGGGGCCGAAGGGAGTCGAACCCTCACTGGCTGGAACCTAAATCCAGTGCCTCTGCCTGTTGGGCTACGGCCCCCTGCCCGAGGCGACGGCTGTCGGCTCGGGCTTGACCAGCCTAGCGGCCCTGCTCTCGCGGGGGTTGGTCGGCGGGCGGGCCATCGGTGATCTACCGTGGTCGGGCGCAGGACGGCTGACCTAGGAGGAACCCCGTGGCCCGTGACCCGGATACGATTCAGCGGGAGATTGAGCGGGCGCGGGACGCGCTGGCCGTCACCCTTGACGAGCTTGGCACCAAAGCCAACCCGCAGCGACTGGTGGATACCGCCAAGTCGAGTGTGTTGACCACCCTCAAACAGCCGAAGGTGCTCTACCCGCTGATCGGCACCGGCGCGCTGGTCGGGTTGCTGTTGGTGCGGAAGCTGTTCCGTTAGACCGTCAGCAGCGGCACCAGTACCTGGTCCACCAGCCGGTCCACGAACGCGGCGTCCAGCGGGTCGCCGGTGAGCATCAGCCGGTAGATGAGCGCCGCGCCCGCCAACTCGACCGCCATGCCCTTGGGTGCCTCTTCGCCCAGCTCGCCCCGGCCTGCCGCGCGCTCCAGCACCGCCCGCAGCACATCTCGCTGTGACCTCAGGAAGCTCTTGCGGAACGCCTCCGCCAGCTCTGGTTCGTGCGGCAGTTCGCCGACCAGCGCCTGGGCCGCCTTGCCGGCCGGGCCGGACAGGAACGTTGCGAAGGACAGCAGGAACTCGCGCAGGTCGCCTGCCATCGAACCGGTGTCCGGCGCCGGGATGTGCTCGCTGACCAACTGGTTGCACGAGTCGATCACCAGGTCCAGTTTCGAGTCCCACCGCCGGTAGATGGTGGCCTTGCCCGCTCTCGCCGTGGCCGCCACCGCATCCATCGTCAGCGCCCGGTACCCCACGTCGGCCAACACCGCCAACGCCGCTTCCCGCAACGCCTCGTCCCTGCTGGCATCCCTGGGCCGCCCACGCGGCAACGTCCGCGGTTCGTCTCCGTCACGTGCTGCTGTCACGTCACCGCCTCACAAGCTGTACGCCTCACTGGCAAACCATCAACCTCGCGGTATATCCTATGTGCCACCGCCCGGTGCGCTGACCTGCCGTCCTCACGTGCGGTGACCCGATTACACCTCCGTGTCAACGCCAACCGGGCACGTCATCAGCGGTTTCCCTGGGCGGTGGGCGGCGCAACGAGAGCCCAGCCGCCGGGATTGATCACCTGATCGGATGGATTTTCGCCGTTTTGAGGCGGTACCGATCGTGGATGAGGTAACCAACCGTCACCGGACGGCCATCGGTGCCGGGTCGGTCGGCTGTTCCTCGAACAACTGCCTCGCCAACCTGGCCAACGCGGCCGGCAGCGTCACCTCGGACTCCGGGTTCCAGTCGGCCAACCGTTCGGCCACCCATTCCTGCCACGCCGCCGACAGCGTGCCGAACTCCTGCTCACCCCGGTCGGTCAGCCGCAGGCCATCCGCCCCCTCGATCAGGTAACCCGCCACGATGACGTTGTCGAACGCGGGCCGCAACACCTTCTCCGGCACCCGCACGCTCTCCGCGACACCCGCCACGGTCGCCGGCCCACCCTTGCGCCGACAGGCCCGCACCTTGACTACACACCACGCCTCGGCTTCGTCCAGCGGCGAGTGCGCCTGCGCCAGCGCGACCGTGCTCATCTGGCCGCGTTCCTTGCGCAGCAATCCCGCCAACGCCTTCTGCAGGCTCTGGTCGGCGTCCGAGGACTCCGGCATCGCGAAGCCGTCACCCAACTCGGCCGCGGCCGCCCTGGACGTGCCACGCAGCGGAACTTCCTTGAGGAACAACGACAACACCAACGCCGCCAACGCCACCGGCACCCCGGCCAGGAACACGCCATGCAACGACTGGGCGTACGCGTGCACCACCGGCGCGGACACCGCGGCCGGCAACCGGTGCAGTGCCTCCGGGCTCTGCGTCGCCCTGGGATCAACCCCGGCCGGCAGCGGATGGGCGGCCAGCGCGGCGGCGATGTTGCTGCCCAGTCGGCTCGCATAGACACTGCCGAACACGGCTACACCGAACGAACTGCCGATCGTCCGCAGGAACGTCACACCGGACGTGGCCACGCCGAGATCGCTGTACTCCACCGTGTTCTGCACCGCGATCAACAACACCTGCATCGCGAGGCCGACGCCGGCACCGAGCACGAACATGTACACCGACGCGAGCCAGAACCCGGTGTGTTCATCCAATTTGGACAGTAGATACAGCCCGGCAGCCATGCCGACCGAGCCTGCGATCGGGAACACCCGGTACCGGCCGGTCTTGCTCACCACGTTGCCGCTGCCGATCGCCGCGATCAGCAGGCCGAGCACCATCGGCAGCATCCGGATGCCGGACACGGTGGCCGTCGTGCCCTGCACGTACTGCGAATAGGTCGGCAGGAACGTGATGCCGCCGAGCATGGCGAACCCGACGATGAAACTCATCGGCCCGGCCACCGCGAACACCGGGTTGCCGAACAGCCGCATCGGCAGCACCGGTTCGGCCGCGCGTCGCTCCACCATGACGAACAGCCCCAGCGCGACGACCGACGCTGCCGCCATCCAGATGATCGTGGGGGAGAGCCACGGATACGTCGTGCCACCCCAACTGGTCACCAGGGTCAGTCCGCTGGCGCCGAGCGCTACCAGCACGATGCCGAGGTAGTCGATCACCGGCCGCAACGCGCCGCGCACCGCCGGGATCGCGGGCACGGCCACCGCGATGACGACGATGCCGACCGGGATGTTCACGTAGAACGCCCACCGCCACGACAGATGGTCCACGAACAGGCCACCGAGCAGCGGGCCGATCACGGTGACCACACCGAACACCGAGCCGAGCGCACCCTGGGACCGACCCCGCTCACGCAACGGGATGACGTCCGCGATCAGCGCCGACGACGTGACCAGCAGCCCACCGGCACCCAGGCCCTGCACCGCCCGCCAGCCGATCAGCCACGTCATGCTGTTGGCGAACCCGCAGAAGAACGAGCCGATCAGGAACACGACGACGCTGACCAGGAACATCCGCTTGCGCCCGAACAGGTCGCCGAACTTGCCGACCAGCGCCGTGGACACGGTCTCGGCGAGCAGATACCCGGTGACCACCCAGGACAGATGGCCCGCGCCACCGAGGTCACCGACGATCGTGGGCAGCGCGGTGGACACGATGGTCTGGTCGAGCGCGGCGAGCAGCAGGCCGAGCGCGACGGCGCCGAACACCGCGTTGATCCGCTGGCGACTGACCTCGACGGGTGCGCCACCGCCGGGTGCCGGACCGTCCTGGGTGGACTGTTGGTCGCTGACAGGTGTCGGCCTGATGTCGGTGGTGCTGGCTGCCATGGGACGACAGTAGGGCGGACATCACCGCACAGCAGCGCGATGCCGCCGGTGTCCGGCTCGGCTATCCCTGGCCGGGTGACGGCTGGTCGTCCAGCAGCGACCGCATGCCGGACCAGATCAGCCGCATGACGAGTTCGGCCGCGTCCGCCGGGCTGGTCTCCGGGTGTCGTTGGCACCACAGCGCGAGCCGTTCGCAGCCGCCGACGATCACCTCGGCGCCCGCGGTCAGGTCCAGTGGCGGCTGCGGCACGTACAGCGCCATGGTGCTGCTGATCAGGTCGGTCTGCTGCTGCCGGACCGCTTCGATCTCCTCGGTCGCCGACGGCCCGACCACCGCGGTTTCACTGCACAGCAGTGCCCAGGACCGGCGGTGGTCGGAGATGAACTGGAAGTACGCGACCAGACCGTTGCGCAGCATGTCCTCTGGGTTCACCGCGTCGACAGCGGCCTGCGACGTGACCCGCAGCAGTTCTGCCCTCGCCTGCCGGATGCACGCCACGAGCAGGCCCTCCTTGGACCCGAAGTACTCGTAGAGCATCGGCTTGGACACGCCGACCCGCTCGGCGATCTCGTCCATGGACGCGGCCACGTAACCGCGCTCGGCGAAGACCTCCTCGGCCACCGACATCATCTGGCGTTCCCGGTCCGCCCTTGGCATGCGGCGCCTGCGGGGAGCTTCGGTCCGGTTCGTGGCCACACCACTACTCTACCGCAAGTAACCTACCGATGGTAAGCTACGCGCCGGTAACCGATGAGTAAGGATAACGACATGGGCGAACAGCGCCGGGTGATCATCGTCGGAACCGGCTTCTCCGGCCTCGGCATGGCCATCGAGCTGAAGAAGTCGGGTTTCGATGACTTCGTCGTGTTGGAGAAGGCGGCCGACGTCGGCGGCACGTGGCGGGACAATTCGTATCCCGGCTGTGCCTGTGACATCCAGTCGCACATGTACTCGTTCTCGTTCGAGCAGAACCCGAACTGGACCAGGTCGTTCCCGTCGCAGCCGGAGATCTGGGACTACCTGCGCAAGGTGACCGACCGCTACGGCCTGCGCGGCCACATTCGCTTCGGCCAGGAGTTGACCGGCGCGAACTGGGACGAGGACGCCCAGGTCTGGCATGTGCACACGCGCTCTGGCGACGAGTTCAGCGCCCAGTTCGTCGTCAACGGGGTCGGCGCCCTGCACATCCCGAACGTGCCCACGCTGCCCGGCATCGAGAGGTTCCAGGGACCGACGTTCCACTCGGCCAACTGGAACCACGATGTCGACCTGCGCGGCAAGCGGATCGCCGTGGTGGGCACCGGTGCCAGCGCGATCCAGTTCGTGCCGCAGATCGCGCCCGATGCCGAGCAGGTGCACCTGTTCCAGCGCACGGCACCGTGGGTGATGCCCAAGCCGGACTACCCGATGCCGGCGTGGACGCGCGCGCTGTTCAAGTTCGTGCCCGGCACGCAGCGGCTCTACCGCAGCGCCATCTACTGGCTGCTGGAAGCCCGCACGATCGGCTTCAACGGTCACCCGAAGCTGTTGCAGGCCGCCGAGAAGATCGCCAAACGGCACATCGCCAAGGCCGTCGACGATCCGGCACTGCGTGCGAAGGTGACCCCGGACTACCGAATGGGCTGCAAGCGGGTGCTGGTGTCCAACGACTACTATCCGGCGCTGGCCAGGCCGAACGTCGAGCTGATCACCGAGGGTGTCGCGGAGGTCAGGGAGCACGGCGTGGTCGCGGCCGACGGCACCGAGCGCGAGGTGGACGCGATCATCTTCGGCACCGGATTCCATGTCACCGACGCGTTCGACAACCTGGACATCATCGGCCGGCACGACCGCAACCTGGGCAAGGAATGGTCGGTCGAGGGCATGCGGACGCATCTTGGCATCACGGTGTCCGGCTTCCCGAACCTGTTCTTCCTGCTCGGCCCGAACACCGGTCTCGGCCACAACTCGGTCGTGTTCATGATCGAGTCGCAGATCCGGTACGTCATGGACGCGATCCGGCTGGTGGATGCCAACCGCGCCGCCGCCATCGAGGTGCGGCCGACGGTGCAGGCGGAGTTCAACGCCGACATCCAGCGCAAGCTGGTCAAGGGCGTGTGGACCCAGGGCGGCTGCACGAGCTGGTACCTGGATGCGAAGGGTGTGAACAGGACGATCTGGCCGGGCTTCACCTGGCGCTACTGGCTGGACACCCGCAAGGTCGACCCGGCGGACTTCGAGCTGCGGGCCGGTCGATCGCCGGCCCGCATCCACTGAGTACTACTGGGTGTTGAGCGCGCGCAGCCTGCTGATCAGCTCGACGGTGTCCAGACCGCACAGCTCGGCCATCTGTTCCAGCGCGGCCAGGTCCAGATGGACCTCGGGGGCCTGACCGATCGGTGCCTGGTGCAGCCGGTCGGTTGCCCAGCGCCGCAGCGGTCCCAGTTCTGGCTGGGTGTCGCCGGCGACCCTGGCCAGATTGACCCGCAGATGCCCGGGTCGCTCGTCGCTGAACACGCGGTCGTGCACCCTGGCCAGCACGTCGTGCGGCAGTACGTCCATGGCGAGACAGAGCTCGGCCAGCCGGACCACCGAGCACTGGCGGGTGCCCAGCTCGTAGGTGGCCAGCGTCTGGAGCGAGATGTCGTTGTCGAGCCGGTGTTGGAGATCCTTGCGGGTCCAACCGCGTTGTTTGCGCACGCGCCGGAGCTCGTCCCCCAACACCCGCTGGTAGCTCGCTGCGTCGATGTGCACGGTCCGTGCCTCCGCCCCTGGACTTACTGCCTTACGTACTGATGAGTACGAAGGGCACCCCGGCTTACGCCAGTAGGACCCAGTCTTTGGTCCAGTTCACCCGAACGGGTGTAGGGGGCTAGGCCGCTTCCCGGGCCGAGTGGGTCAGGCCCCGAGGCACGTCACACACAGGTCAGGTGCACACGGCACTCAGTTCACGCACGGCGTGCTGCCGGCGTCACTGATCGGGCTGGTGTCGCCGGCCGGCGTGGTGGGGGCGGCCGGAGTCGTGGTCGTCGGTGCGGTCCGCGGGTGCGGCACGGCTGCGATGTCCGTGGCCACCTGCTGGTGCTGGCCGACGATGGTGTCGGCGGCGTCGCTGGCACCGTGGTAGTCACGGCCGAGGTAGACCCACACGTGGCCGCTCGGCACGCTGGAGCCCTCCTCCAGGGTGACGTTGCCGCTCAGCGCGCCCTGCACGGCCTGCCCGTTGGCCTCCTGGCCGGCCGGGTAGAACACCACGGACTGGCTGCGGTGCGGTGCGTCGCCGGTCGCGCCCTTGGTGAAGCCCTTGCTGACCAGTTGGTCGAGCACGTCGCCCGCCAGGCCCGTGGCGCCGGACGCGTTCGTCACGTCGACGGTGATCGCCGCGTTGCCGGTCGCCGGGCTCTGGCTCGACTGCCCCGCGGCCGCATTGCTCGGCACGCCGGTGGTGCCGTGCACGAACGCGGCGACCTGGGCCGGGTCGACCTCGACGGCGCTGAGCGAACCGCCGGTGGGGTGGTAGTCGATGTTCTCCACCGGCACCGTCTGGAACTTGATCGCGCCGGAACTCATCCCGGACATCTCCTGCGCGAAGTCGATCAGGTTCCACCGGTTGTCCACCGTGATCGCGCTCTGCACGGCGCTGATCAGCTTGTCCAATGTGCTCGGGCTGGTCAGCACGCCCTCGGAGAGGATCTTGTGCGCCATGCTGGCCATGAACGCCTGCTGACGCTGCTCCCGCTCGATGTCCGTGCTGCCGCCGGGGATGTTGTGCCGCTGGCGGACGAACTCCAGCGCCTGCACACCCTTCACGGTGAAGTTGCCGGCCGGGAACACCGCACCGGACCACTTCGTGTCGTTCACCGGATGCAGCAGGCACACCGGGACACCGCCGATGGCGTTGGAGATCTGGTAGAAGCCCATCAGGTTGACGGCCGCGTAGTGGTCGATGCCGATGCCGGTCAACTGTTCGACGGTCTGGATCGCTTCCTTGGCGCCAGCATCGTTGGACCGCACGTCCAGCTGGGCGGGATTGGCCAGGCCGCCCGCCTTGAGCTTGCGCAGCGCGGTGTTCTTGGCGTCGCCGTACGCGGAGTTGATCTTGCCCATGCCGTAGCCGGGGATGTTGACCCACGAGTCCCTGGGGATCGAGATGCCGGTCGCCTGGCCGCCGCCGGTCGGGATGTGGATCAGGATCATGGTGTCGGTGTCCAGCTCACCGGTGTCCGGCCCGGCGTGCAACTGGTCGAGCTGGGCGGCGGGCAGCGCGTTGCCCTTGGCGTCGGTGCGGCTGTCCATGCCGACCAACAGGATGTCCATCGAACCGTCCGGCGGCTTCTCGGCCGGTTTTTGGTCCAACACGTCGGCCGTCTGTAGGCCGTTCTGTGCCTTCTGCAGCGTCGACCAGGCGAAACCGGTGGCCACCAGGGCGAACACCGACACGATGGCCAACGCGGTGCGCCCGAGGCTGACGCCGATCTTGCGGCGCCGGGCGAGGGTGCGGGACCGGGGTGGCCTGCGTGCTGCCGGCGGCCGATCACGGGTCGGACGCTCCGCTGCCGGGCGGTCGGTCTTGCGCTCGGTGGTCTTGCGCTCCGGGGTGGGGCGGTCGACGACCGGGGGAGTGCGGTCGGTCGGCCGGAAGGCGTTGTCGTCCACCGCACGCCGGGTCGGTGCGGCTCGGCCTGGGGCCGGCCCGTTGGGTGCCAGGCGACCGGCTGCCTGGTTCGGTGCTGCCTGGTTGGGCGCTGCCTGGTTCGGTGCCGGTCGGGTCGGGTTCGCTGCTCGGTTGGCGTTGGGTGTCGGTCGGCGGGCGGGCTGCTGAGGAGTCTGCGGAGGAGTTCTGCGCTGACCGCCGGGTTGGCCGTTCGCGGGTCGCGGTCGGCTCTGGCGGTCGGGTCGGCTGGGTTCGCCGCGGTCATCGCGTGGCTCGCGCGGCCAGTCGTCCACTCCACTGCTCCCTTCGCGGTCGGCCTGCAACGAAGACGCCAGCGACCTGCCTTCGGTTGCCAGTGATCCACCACACACACGCTGACCTGGGCAGATCCGCAGGTCGAACGCGGTGGGTGCCACCGTCGTCATCCCGAGCATGCCCGCACCGCCGGCGTGGTCCGTGCCCCGTCGGTGTGGCCATGCTGATCGGCTACACTAGGGCAGCAGGTTTGCGCTCCGCCGGAGTGTCCACCGTTATTGGTTGACAGTGGCCCCAGCGCCCGGTTCCGTGGCGCGGCCATCCGGCAAGAACGACGGGATACAGAGAGGTCTGCATGCCTCCCAAGCAGAAGAAGACGTTCGAGGCGACTCTCGAACTCGAAGCGGGTAACGCCGCCATGGTCGACCTGGGCAAGATGCTCGGCCCGACCGGCGTCAACACCCGCAATGTCAAGGTCGAGTACGACGATGCGACCTCCGCCAACCGGGGAGACATCGTTCCTGTCGTCGTGACCGTGTACGAGGACCGCAGCTACTCGCTGCGGTACAAGACTCCGCCGACGAGCTTCCTGATCCGCAAGGAACTGGGGCTCAAGTCCGGCTCGGAGACCCCGGGGCACAAGTCCGGCGGGACGATCACCCGCGACCAGCTGCGTTCCATTGCCGAGCGCAAGCTGGTGGACCTGAATGCCGAGGACATCGAGGCGGCGATCAAGGTCATCGCTGGTTCGGCTCGTTCGATGGGCATCTCCGTAACCGGCTGAGCCATCGGCCGGCGTCGCATTGATGTTCAGGCACTA
>DASUJK010000189.1:0-21259 GCA_036279295.1 Pseudonocardiaceae bacterium
GAGGAGATCAGCCGCACGAGTTCGTATCATGTGGACAGTCGCCGGCACAGGTGACCGCCGCATCCGGTTCCTCAACCGGATGCGGAAAGCTCAGCTCAGGCCCGCGATCCGCCCGGTGTGGCCCCTTCAGCCGCACCGGAACATGGCGTAAGCGGGTATCTATCGATGCGGCGACCGCTATACGCGGCCACCCGAACGCCGCCGCGGGCCCGACGTCACCATGAGTCGGTCCACGGCCGATATAGTCAGTCTCGCTACCACACCCCCACAATTGGGCATTGTGTTCGCATCGGCTGGCCATCTCGTCGCCCGACCAGGAGTTATCCCGGAAAGTGCAGGATATGGCCGTCACCGTATCCCATGGCGCTGAACAGAAACCGATGTTCGTTAGCTCCGGAAGTAGGCCAAATAATCTGTCCGCAACGACGCTACAACTCGGTTAATGAGTGAGTCAAGAACCGATAAGGTCCCTGTCCCTGCCCGTTAGCACATTTCCGCGCAACTGTTAATACTGCAACGACACTTAGGCCGTGTTTCATTGGGTTGACCAGGGAAGACACAAGTGAGGCTGATCAGACCGGCGTGTCGTTGATCAGATCGACGAGGTCTCCGGTAGATCGATCATCGACCAAGACGATCACACACCGGAGACCTCGTGGCCAGCGTAGCGGCGCCGAGCCGACCTGACCGACGCGCAGTGGGCGAAGCTGGAGCCACTGCTGCCGGTCGGGCGCAAGCCCGGCCGTCCACCGAAGTGGACCAAGCGACAGTTGATCGACGGGATCCGGTAGCGGATCCGGGTCGGGTCGCCCTGGCGGGACGTGCCACCGGGATATGGCTGCTGGCAGACCGTGTGCGGGCTGGTCCGGCGTTGGCAGCGAGCCGGGGTGTGGGTACTGATCGCCGCCGCGTTGCAGGCCCACGCCGATGCGGCCGGGTTGATCATCTGGGAGGTGATTGTGGATTCCACGATCAACCGGGCGCATCAGCACGCCGCGGGCGCCCGACGCGATGGTGGGGAACAGAAGCAGTCGCCCAGTGGGGTCGGCGATCCCGAACCGGCTGATCACGGTTTAGGCCGCTCGCGGGGTGGGTGGACCACGAAGGTGCATCTGGCCGTGGAGTAGGGGCAGAAACCGTTGTCGGTGGTGGTGACCGCGGGTCAGCAGCGGGATGACTCGCCGCGGTTTCAGGTGGTGCTGGGGCGGATCCGGGTCGCTCGGGTGGGGCGTGGTCGGCCGTGTACGGCGCCGGATCGGGTGCTGGCCGATAAGGCGTATGGGTCTTGCGCGAACCGTGCCTATCTGCGTGGTCGGGGTATTCGGTGCACGATCCCGCTCAAGGTGATCAGGTGCGGCATCGTCAGGCCAAGGGGCGTGCTGGTGGCAGGTCACCGGCCTTCGATCCGGAGATCTACAAGCAGTGGAGTTGGTCGCCGGGTCCTGGCTGCCCGACCAGGCATCGCACGCGGACGTTCCAAATTGTTTTTGCCGCCGGCGGTGAAGTTGACGGCCTGTCTACCGAAGGTGTAGCAGGTGCGGCGTCGGGTACCCGCCGGGTATGTTGGCTGACCCGACGCGGTCAGTTGCGGGTGCCGCCACGACGAACGGTGAGGAACGCGCCGACGATCGACGCGCTGCCCGCGCCGAACACCCCCAACCCCTGGGTTGGTGCGCCGGACGACGCGAAGTGCATTGCGGTCCAGCCGAGAACTACCACAGCGCCCAGTCCGGAGAACAGGCCAAGGGTGCGCAATGCGAGGTCAGCCCAGTCCATGCGCCGGTCGTGCCGTTCGGCGCGCTCAACTCCAGCCATGACCCGGTCGAACGTACCGGGACTGACCTGTTCCCACTTCTTGGCCTGGTCGGCGGCGGGCAGGTCAGCCCACCGGGACACGACTGTGGCGCGGATGGGCGGCGCTTCGGCCTCGGTCTTCACCGGTCGCGGTCCTTCCCTGCCGGGACCGGCGGACCCAGCGTGCTGTACGCCTCCCGCAGGCGGGCGTCGATGCGGTCCTGGCCGGACCGATGCTGGGCATACCGTCGCGGTTCTGGCACCGGGATCAGTGAGTTGGCCAGCCCGCGGGCGAAGATGTGCCAGCGTGACCGGCGTACCCGCCGGGGTTGGTCCGGCGCAGCGGCGGCTGGCGGCCCGAAGCCGGGCACAGACCGCAGCACCGCCTCCACACCGGCTCGGTCGTCCCGGGACTGCCGGATTCGGGCAAGCCCGAACGCGGCACTATGGCAGTGGTGGTCGGTGGCCCATACCGATCCGTAATATTTCGCCGCCTCGTCATCCATGCCGGAGAGTTCGGCGGCGGCCGCCAGCGCCAGCTTCGGCGCGAGTTCCCCGGGCAACGCGGCATACACCTCGTTGAACCAGTATCGCGCATCGGCGGGTAGGCCCTCGGCCAGCGCGTCCCGCCCACGCTGCCACGCCGCGTGCCAGCCTTCGGACTCCCCGGCATCCGGCAGGGGCGATGGCAGAGCCGCGATGATCTCACTCGGGTCGGTGGCCAGCACCACGTATCCGCCGTGATGCGTAACCACTGTGCCGAACGTGCCGGCCAGCGGCTCGAATCTGGCGGACGGGCCCGGTCTGGGCGTGCCTGACTCCATTGCCACGACCTCACGCAGTACCCCTGTCAGCTGCTCGGCCATCTCCTCGGCCGACCTGAATCGCCGATCCGGGTCGGGGTCAGTCGCTCGGTTCAGGAGTCGCTGGTAGGAGTCGAAGCCTTCGTGTGCGGAGCCGTGACCGAGTTGGAACAGTGTGCGCCCCACGGAGTACAGGTCGGTGGCAACGGAGGGGCCTTGCTGGCGCAGTTCCGGAGCGCCGTAGGCGGGGGTGTAGTAGATCGGGCTGGTCCGGTCGTCCATCGACCGGACCGCGCCGAAGTCGATCAGTTTCAGCCGCTCGCCGCTCTGGATGACGTTGTCCGGCTTGAGATCGCCATACAGCAGCCCCTTGCGGTGCAGGTAGCCGAGGGCCGCCAGGATGTCTAGTCCGTAGGCGATCACCTGGCCGAGCGGCAGCGACGCGTGGTCGCGGGCGTATCGGGTGTCTCTGTGGAGTTGGCCTAGGGTCAGGCCGCTGACGTACTCCATGGCAAGGTAGCCGAAGGAGTTCCCGGCGCGTGGATCGGTCTCCGGCACCAGGTCGTAGATCCGCACGATGTTGGGATGCCGAACCTCGGTGAGCACCCGCGCCTCGGCCGTAGCCGCGACGATCGCGTTCGGGTCGGCGGTGTCGATCAATCCTTTGAGGACCACCCATCGGCGGTCAGCATCCAGATCCTGGGTCAGGTAGATCCAGCTGACGCCGCCGTGGGCGAGTACACCAACTACTTCGTAGCGGTCGCCGACGACGTCACCGCGCCGTAGGAACGGCGAGAAGGAGAACCGCCTGCCGCACTGCGCACAGAAGCCGTCGGTCTGGGCCGGCTGGCCATCTCGACCCCGACCGACGGGCTTGCCGCAACTGCGGCAAAACCGCGATGACTCACCGATGACAGGATCGGATAGCACCGCGTCCAGCGGGTCCAGCCCGGCCACCACCGGCACATCGACCAGTCCGGCGCCCAGCCGGCGCTGCTCCGAGGGCATCGGCGAGGCAAACCGCCTCGGCCGGCGGACGGCCGGTAGGGGAGTCTGGGGTGCCGGGACGCGGATAGTCAACTCGGTGGACAGCACGAGCGCGGTAAACGGCTGCTGCACCCAGGCCGTGCCCGCCTCGCGGTCTAGATGGCCGAGTGGTGCATTCTCCACCCTGTCGGCCCCCTCTCCGCAGCACACTAACCAACCAAACCATGGTAGCGCTGTCCGGTCGCCCCCTATGCCGGTTTCCAGGACCGACATAAGACGACCATAGGTGCTGTCAAGCATCGTTGATGATAATCAGCGCGCTGGGATTGGGCGCTGTGTTGTGGCCGCGGCGGGTGGTACCGCAGGGATGGAACCGGAAGTGCATGTGGGCGCTGGAGACGGTGGCGACGATCTCGCGGGCGGCTTGTTCGTGTTGGGCGTAGGCGTTGGGGAAGCCGGAGCGCTGGACGCCTTGGGCGGCGTCGTTCACGCTCATCTGTTGCCAGCCGGGGATGGCGCGGAGGTGCTGGTAGAACTGGGTGGCGGCGTAGGTGGGGTCATGATCTGTGCTGGGGGCCCCAGTCTTGGCTCGGGCGTTGCTGGAATAGCCCGAGACTGTCTCGGTTAGCTTGCCGTTGAGCTTGCCCAGAACCTCGGTGCCGAAGTCGTATTCGAGGAAGAACTCGACGGTGTGGCCGTGGTCGACCAGGGCGGTGAACCACCCGTTCACCCCGACGGTGTGCGCCAGGCGCAGGCTGTGCGCGATGCCGAAGGCCCGGTCGTGCCGATAGCCCAACTCTTTGACGTCGCGGCCGTCCTCGGCCGCCAGCACCGCGGCCCCTGCGGGGGCGAGCACGTAGTGCATCGGCGCTGTGCCGACCGCCACGAACGGTTGGAAGCGGTCGATCACGCCCCACTGGAACAGCTCGCGCAGCCGCATCCGACCGGAACGGAACGACGGGAACGCCAGAGCGGTGATCTGGTGGGGAGGTGAGCGCGCGGTGCTCGTGGAGCATGCGGATGATCCACCGGTCCCGCGGTGTCAGTCGCCAGGCGAGCAGACCTTGGTGCTCGGCGGTGCTGGCCGCGCGCGGTTGGTCGGGTCGGTTTGTGGCCGCGCAGGGAGCACTGTCTCGTTGGGTTGGTGATCATGCGGGAACCTCCGTTGTCGGGCTCAGCCAATGCCAGGTGCGAGAAGGTGAGTTGTTTCGTGGGGTTCGCCGCGGTCAGCCGTGGCGGCGTGGGTCGGTGCTGCGAGGCCGAACGACCGGCCGGGAATCGCGCGGGGGAGCGGCTGGGTGCGCATGGTGAACGGCCACGATTCCTCGCCGCCCAGCACCAGGCGGACCGCGGCGTGGTAGAGGCCCAGGTGCGCGAGGTCGTGATCGGACAATCGCGGCGCGGTGTGCCGCGAGAGTTCCCGGGAGTCCTCGGGGCTGGCGTTGAAGAAGATCTTCGACCTGGCGTTGGTCGACATGCCCTCCCGTAGTTCCCAGGGAAGTTGCCCGAGGTGTTGGTGGGCGAGGGTCATCGCGACCCGGAACCCGCGTGCCTCGGCCAACATGTCCTCGATCGGGTGGGGCAGGTTCAAGAAGTTGTGACCCTCGTCGATGACTATCGAGGCGTCTTCGCGTTGGCGTTGCGGCGTTCGGGCGCGACCAGTGGTGGCCTGCCACGTGCGGGCGACCACCAGCGACCCCACGAGGCGGGTGGTCTCCTCACCCAGCGATCCCTTCGGGATACGGACAAGGCAGATGCCACCATCGAGCACACGGCTCATGTCCACCGTGGAGTGCCCGCCCGCGATGGCATCGCGGACGAAGGGTCGCAGCAGGAATGCGCGAAGCTTGTTCGCGCAGGACCGGATCGGTGACCGCAGCGGTCACCCGCGAGCGAAACGCCTCGTTGACCAATAGTTTGGGGAGATCGGCCAGAGTGGCGACGCCGAAGCCATCGCCCTCACCTCCGTCAAGTCGGTAGGCGAACCACCGGACATCACTCGCCAGTCCGACACCGGTCGGCCCGTGACCGCTCAAGCGCTACATCGAGGTCAACGCCGTTTCCAGCTCAGCCCGGTGCGCGACAACCCACTCGTATGCGGCACGCACCGTTCCGGCCGCCCCCGAATCCCGCAGACCGATCATCGCCGCGTCGCCGGCGGCTGCGCCTGCCTCGATCCCGTGCCAGCAGCGGTCCTGCCACCACAAGATCGTCTCCACGACGCGCCCACGATCAACCGGCCCATAGGCGTCACACATCACGCGCAAGTGACGCACTGTCGTGTCGACATCGTCGACTGCCGGACCCAGATCCAGATACTGCCAGCACATGTGCGCCACGTCGTGAACACGAGCGCCCGGCGCGGCCATGTCCCAATCGAGGAGGGCGACCGGCAACAGTATCGCCCCTGCGTCTCGATACACGGTGTTCTTGGGCGACAAGTCGTTGTGACAGACCACTTCCTGGTCGCCGGCCAGGAGAGAGTTAGCCGTGAGGTCGTGGAACTGGCGGACGAGTCGAGCAACCTGCGTCAGGCTCTCGATCGAGTTCACCCGTTCAGTCGGGGACTGCCAGGCGACATAGCCGTCGACGAACGTCAGGATCTCGCGTCCCTGTTCATCCAGGCCCAGCAACCTCGGCGCACCCGCCCAACCGTGCTGCTCGAAGTGCCGAAGCAACCGATGGACGAACTCCGCACGATCCCCAGGACGGCGTCGCACCGTGTCCCCGGCTCGGACGACATGGTTGACGGAACCACCCGGCAACAGTTGTTCGGCCACCCACCCATTCTGAACGATCGTTACCGGATATTGCAATAACTTGTCCCTTCCACGGGAATGCGGGCTGGCGCTGGATCCGGGACAACGACCCGAACGGCTGGGTCGAGGCGGTCGAGTTCGACAAGGCTATCCGGCGGATATCCGCGCCACCGAACAAGGCCAAGCGTTGCGAAAGGACGACCCGGACGGTTGCTCGCCGTGGTTGTGCCGCTCCGGCACCGCCGTCGCCCCGGAGCGTGCGGCATGACCACGACCCGGCGCACTCCGGCCACCGCGTCGCTGGTCGCCGCTGGTCGGCGTCCCGGTGACGGGACGACCCGCCGCGTCACCGGAGCGAACCTGGTGGTGCTGGCCGCCTACGTCGGCACCATCGTCACCGCGAACTGGGCCTCGACCCACTGGAGTGCCCTGCTCGTCGGCGCGGTCGCGGTGCCGGCCGGGATGCTGTGGGCCGAGGCGACGTTCACCCTGCGGGACCTGCCGCACGAGTGCCTCGGCGGGCGCGGTGCTCATTGCAATCGTGGCCGGAGCCGGACTGTCCTGGCTGCTGGCCACACCACAGATCGCGGCGGCCAGTGTGCTCGCGTTCACCGTCTCCGAATTCGTCGGGTCCCTTGTGTACTGACGACCGCGGGCATGGTTTGTACTGGGCGCGGTGATCGGCTCGAACCTGGTTGGGCCGGGCATCGACAGCGTGCTGTTCGTGCCGACGGCGTTCGGGTCCTTCGCCTTCGTGCCCGGCCAGATCCTCGGCAAGACGGTCGCGCCGGTGCTCACCGTCGTCGTGCTCGTCGCAGCGAGAGCGGCCCAGCGGGCGGTGCGGTCATGAGGTCGGTGCGCGCGGGCCGGTGAGGCGGCTGAAACTCGACTCTCGCCAGACGGTCCAACGGCACGAACCGGGGAACGAGTCCGTCTTCGACATACTGCGGCGACAGGCGCTCGTGGGGTACAGGGTCACTGTCCTCGTCGGCGAGGAAGACGATCTCGACCATTGCCGAGCTACGCAGGTTCGCCGGGAGGACGTCGAGTCCCATGGCTGTTTCCGAACACGTCGATCGCTGGGGACGCGTGGTCACCAGCGAGCGGGTGGTAGAAGCCATCAGCGCCGAGCGGGCGCGTTCTCGGCGAGCTTCATCGCCGCCACCGTCCACGAGGAGCGGTGGCCTTGTCTCCACGGTAGCAAGCGATCCGCGAACTGGCGCGTGGTGCTCAGCCGCCGTGTTTCCTGCCGACGTAGCGGATGACCTCGACCTCGTCGAGGATGATCATGCCCTCGTCGATCAGTTCTTCGACCTGTGGCAGGAAGTTCCTGATCCGGTCCTCGGAGTCGACGATGAGGATCACCGCGGGCAGGCCTTCGGCCAGGGACAGGATGCGGGTGGTGTGGATCAGCGAGCTGGCCCCGAATCCCTCGACGCCCCGCAGCACGGTCGCGCCGGTCAGACCGGCCTTGTGCGCCCGGTGCACGATCTCGTGATACAGCGGTTTGTGGTGCCAGGTGTCGTCCGCGTCGACGAAGATCGTCAACCGGAGTGCCAGGCCCGCCAGGCGCATCAGGGATCGCCTCCTACCCGCACGGTTGGCACGGGGCATGCCCCGACGCCCTGGGTAGGGACCGTTGGCGAACGCGGTGTTCGCGGTTGGTGTCCGGTGAGCCCCACCACCGGTGCGTCGGCCACCCGATACGGGTGGTGACGCCGGGGTCACGGTACCGCACGAACTGGCGAAACGTGATCAGTCGTCACACGAACGGAACGCCGCTGCGGGTGGGGCGTGCCCCGGCCCGTTCCGCGCCGGTTCGTGATCTGTTGTTGCGTGATCGCCGTCACTGGGTCAGTATCAGTGGACGCAGGACGGCGATGAGGCTCGCCGTAACCGCGGGACGCCCCGCTGATGGCCTCTACCCGATCGAGATGTTCGGTCAGACGGTAGAGGAGACCAGGGTGAGCGAGGTCGAAGTCCCCGACAAAGATCATTGCCCGTATGGGCCTGGCACTCGCGCTCTGCCGGCCCGTCCGGGCGGATTCCGATGACCGGCCCCGTGCTCGCGCCCGGGGTGGTGCAGGCGGTCCAGGTGCTGACCGTACTGGTCGCCGCGCCGTGGGTCACCGGTGTCATCGCCCGCGTCGAGGCCCGGTTGCAGGGCCGCCGCGGTCCACGCATCCTCCAGCCCTACTACGACCTGGGCAAACTGTTCGGCAAGGAAGCGCTCGCCCCGCGCGGATCGAGTTGGCTGTTCCTGGCCGCGCCGATCATCGCGTTCGCCTGCTACCTGACCGTGCCGATGTTGATCCCGGTGCTGACCAGCTACGGGCTGCCGTTGGGCTATCTGGGCGACCTCCTCGGCGGCGGGTTCATCCTGGCGTTGGCCGCGTTCGTGGTGGCGGTGGCCGCGGCGGACAGCGGTGGGCCGTATGCGCAGATGGGGTCCAGCCGGGCGACGACGTTCGGCGCGATCACCGAACCCGTGGTGCTGTTCGTGGTGTTCACCGTCGCGCTGATCACCGGCACCGACCTGCCTTACGCCCTGGCCGAAACGGTGCGTTCCTCGGCCGGGCAGATCGTGCGCCCCGCGCACTTGTTGGCCGCCACTGCGCTGTTTCTGGTGATCCTGGCCGAAACTGGGCGCATCCCGGTGGAAAACCATGGCGGCACCAACGAGTTCGGCATGATCGAGCACGCCCGCACCCTGGAGCACTCCGGCCCGTACTTCGCGCTGCTCTCGTGGGGCTCGTGGATGAAGCAGCTCATCCTGTACGTGATCTTGATCAACGTGTTTCTGGCCCCGTGGGGACTTGCGCCGACTGGCACTCCGGTGGGTGTCCTGATCGCCATTGGTGCGCTGCTGGGCAAGTGTGTGGTGCTGGGCTGCGTGGTGGCGGTGATCGACAACTCGTTCGCGAAACTGCGTCTGTTCAAGATCACGGAGTTCGTGGCGGCGGCGTTCCTGCTCGCGGTGCTCGCCGTGTTCACCCTTTACCTCGGGGGAGGCTGAGATGCGCCCACCCGCGCCCGGCGTGTTCGACGGCACCGCCAACACCGTCGCCGTGCTGGTGCTGCTGATCGAGTTCGGCATGCTGCGTGCCGCGCTGCTGCGCTCCCAGATCCGCTTGTACGCGGCGCAATCGCTGGTGGTGTCGGTGCTGGCCGGGATCGTCGCCGCCGAGCAGCACGTGCCGGAGTTGTATGTGCTGGCGGTGTTGTCGTTCGCGCTGAAGGTGGTCATCGTGCCGTGGGTGGTGCTGCGGCTGGTGCGCCAGGCGCACGCGGAGATCGCCGGTAGTGCCAGCCTGAATGTGGCCAGCGCGGTGCTGGTGTCGATCGTGGTGGCCGCGTTCGGGTTCTTCGCCGTCGGTGCCCTGCACATCCAATCCACCGCGTTGCCGACCACGGCGCTGGCGATCTCGGTGGCCATTGTGTTGGTCGCGTTCGTGCTGATGGTGCTGCGCAACGATGTCGTGTCGCAGGCGGTCGGGTTCTTCTCCTTGGAGAACGGGGTCTCGCTGGCCAGCCTGGTGGTCGCCGCCGGGTTGCCGCTGATTCTGGAAGTGGCGTTCCTGTTCGACCTGTTGGTCGCGGTCGTGGTGTTCGCCGTGCTGATGCGCGTGCACCACGACCAACGGGCCTCGCTGTCCACATCGGATCTGACCGAGTTGAGGGGGTGAGCCATGACCGTCGTGCTCATCCTGTTGACCACGCTGGGTGCCGCAGCTGCGCTGCTGTCGCTGGCGCTGCCGACCTGGGCCGCGCAGGCGGTGACCGTGACCTCCGGGGTGGTCTGTCTGGGGCTGTCGTTCGTCCTGGTCGTGCCCACCAGTCACGCACCGGTACAGGCGGGGTTCCTGCGCGCGGACGCGGTGTCCACGGTGTTCCTGATCGCGACCGCGTTCCTCTACGCCGCGGCGGCGGTGTACTCGATCGGCTACCTGCGCCACCACGCCGGCCACGGCCGCTACCTGCAGCGCTTCTACCTGGGACTCAACGCCTTCGGCTGGTCGATGCTGTGCGCACCGCTGGTCGACGGGCTGGCGCTGCTATGGGTCGCCATCGAGATCACCACCGTCGTCTCCGCACTCCTGGTGGCCATCGACCGTACGAAGTCCTCGGCCGAGGCGGCGTGGAAGTACGTGCTGATCGCCTCCGCCGGCCTGGGAATCGGCCTGTTCGCCACGATCGTCCTGTACTACGCCGGTTCGCAGGTCTACGGCACCTCCTACGACCTCACCTTGAGTCAGATGATCGCCGCCGGGCACCGGCTGCCGGTGACCCCGGTGCGGCTGGCGTTCGTCCTTGCGGTGCTGGGCTACGGCACCAAGGTCGGGCTGGTGCCCGTGCACACCTGGTTGCCCGACGCGCACTCCGAAGCCCCGACGCCGATCTCGGCGATGCTGTCCGGGTCGCTGCTGGTGGTCAGCTTCTACGCCGTCCTGCGCTACGTCCAGATCACCAGCCCCACCCTGGGGGCCGGCTTCGACCGCACCATCCTCATCGTGTTCGGGGTGCTGTCCCTGTTGGTTGCCGGGCTCTCGCTGCTCCGGCAACGGGACGTGAAACGGCTGCTGGCGTACTCCAGCGTCGAGCACATGGGCATCCTGTGCCTGGGTGTCGGGTTCGGCGCGCCGATCGCGCTGGCCGGGGTCCTGTTGCACGTGCTCGCGCACGCCGCCGCGAAGGGCAACGCGTTCTTCGCGGCCGGGGTGCTGCTGCGCAAGTTCGGCACCAAGGACATCCGGCAGATCCGGGGCGGGTTGGACGTGCTGCCCTGGACTGGACCGTTGTTGCTGTGTGCGGTGCTGGCGCTCTCGGCGCTGCCGCCGTTCGGGATCTTCCGCTCGGAGTTCCAGATCGTCGCCGGTGGCTTGGGCGACGGGAAGACGACGTTCGCGGCGATCCTGGTGGTGCTGGTGACCGTGGCGTTCTTGGGGATGGCCGTCTCGTTCACTCGCGTCTTGTTCATCTCCGCCCCACGTACTCCCGAGGCCGTGGTGACGCGCGGCGAACCGAGTGCGTGGATGGTCGCTCCCATGGTGGTCGGACTGATCGCGCTCGTGGTGCTCGGCGTGCATCCGCCGGACGCGCTGACCCACCTGCTCAGCCAGGGCGTGATCGAACTGGGAAGTGGTGGCTCGTGAGTACCACGGTGTCGATCGCGTCCTCGCCGCTGACCGAATGGCGGACGCTGGTGTGCAAAGAGATCCAGGCCGGGCGCCGGCTGGCGGGACTGTTCGGCACCGCGACCGGCGAGGACGTGCGCATCACCGCGGCGCTCGCCGACCTGACCGGCGGTATCCGGTTGCTGGATACGGTGCTGCCGTCGTGGCAACGCGACTATCCGGCCTTGACTCCGGACGCGCGGGCTGCGTTCTGGTACGAACGCGAACTGCACGACCTGTTCGGCATCGAACCCACCGGCCATCCGCGCCTCGATCCGCTGGTGCTGCCGCTACCGGACACCACGTCCCGGCCGCGTCCCGGCTCATCGGTCCAGCCAGGCACGTTGCACCCCACCGAGGAAGCCGTGGGCCGGCACGTGCTCGGGCCGGGGATGTTCACGATCCCGCACGGTCCGGTCCGTTCTGGGGTGTTCGAGTCGGTGGAGTACCTGGTCGAGACCCCGGGCGAGGACATCCCGTTCCCGCAGATCCGCGTCTACCACAAGCACCGGGGCATCGAGAAACGCTTCGAAGGACTGTCTATAGAGGACGCTGTGCTGTTGACTGAACGGGTCGAGGGGATCGCTTCGGTCGCGCACGCGCTGGCCTTTTGCCACGCCGTAGAGGATCTGGCCGGGGTCGAGGTGCCGCGCGCCGCAGGTCTGGTGCGGGTGATCCATGCCGAACTGGAACGCGTCGCCAACCACCTGGACGTCGCGCTGCGGCTGGCCGAAGCCGCTGGCCTTGCGGTGGCGATCGCCCGGCTCGGGTGGCACAAGGAGCGCGTGTTGCGTCTGGTCTCGCGCTGTTGCGGTAACCGCTTCGGTCGCGGCGTGGTCGTTCCCGGCGGTGTCTCGGACCTGCCGCGCGTGGCCGCGGCCGAACTGGCCGGCGAACTCCCACGACTGGAGCGCGACATCACTGGCGACGAACAGGTTCTGATGGCCACCGCGTCGTTTCTGGACCGGCTGCGCGGCACCGGCCCGCTCAGCACGGACCTCGCCGCCACGCACGGGGCGCTCGGACCGATCGGTCGCGCTTCCGGCCGCACCGAGGACATCCGAGAAGTCGACCGAGACGACGGCTACCGGCACCTGGACCCGATCACCGCACCACATGCCGATGCCGGGGACGCCATGGCACGGCTGCGGGTGCGCTGGGCTGAGGTTCACGACTCCTTCGACCTGGCCACCGCCGCGGTCGAACAGCTCGATCACGGCGTGCCGGGATCGCTGCGAGCGGATGTGTCCACAGTGCAGGGTCGGGGTGTCGGGCGGGCCGAGGCGCCGCAGGGTGAGGTCCTGTACGTGGTCGAAATCGCCGACGGCCGCATCACGCGGTGCAAGCCGCGGTCGGCATCGTTTCACAACCTGCCGCTGTTCCACTCGGTGTTCGCCGGGGACATCCTCACCGATTTTCCTTTCATCGAGGCCAGCTTCGGTCTCTCGATCGCCGGGGTGGTGTTGTAGCCATGCCCTGGGTGTTCCGCGGCCTGCGCAATGGGGTGCTCACCACCGGCTATCCCCGCCGACCCGACCCGTACGCCGACACCTTCCGCGGCGCGGTCACCGTGGTCGACCCAGCGGCGACGGGTGAGGTGGAGGAGTTGTGTCCCACCTCGGCGATCACCCGGGGCGAGGCGGGACAGGTTGCCCTCGACCGGGGCCGGTGCATCCTGTGCGGACACTGCGTCCACCAACGGCCCGACGCGTTCGCGTGGGCCGAGGGCAGCGAAGCGGCGCGACTGACCCGGCCGGCGCTGGTCGTTCCGGAACACGAGGAGGATGACCACGCACTGGCAGAATTGCGCACCGAACTCGCGCGACGGGTACGTCGGCTGCGGCGTTCGGTGCACCTGCGGCACGTGGACGCCGGCTCCGACGGCGCGGACGAGTGGGAGATCGCCGCTCTGCTCAACCCGGTCTACGACGTGCACCGGCTGGGGATCTTCTTCACCGCCACACCTCGGCACGCTGACATCCTGCTGGTCACCGGCGCAGGAGCCCGCGGCATGGTGCAACCCTTGGCCCGCACCCTGGAGGCCATGCCGCAGCCGGTCGTGGTGATCGCGGTGGGCACCGACGCGATCAGCGGCGGCCTGGTCTCACCCTCCTACGCCACCTCCGAAGGAGTCGGCCACCAGGTTCCGGTGGACGTGTGGGTGCCCGGGTCACCGGCCAGCCCGTTCGCGATCCTGCACGGCATCCTGCTCGCCCTCGACCGTGTCCCCACCCGACGGTCGGAGGTGCCAGCATGACCGCCACGTTCCTGATCGCAGGCTTGGCCGTACTCGCCGCGGCCACCCTGGTCGATCTTGCGGTCGGGGTCCGCACCACGGCCGGACGACTGGCTCCGCACCTGCTGTGCGCCGCTGCGGCCGTCCTGCTGCTGATCGCCGGGCTGCGTGCCACCCTCGGCGCTCCGGCCCGGGTGAACCTGGACGACTGGCTCGCGTTCGGCAACGCCGGACTCACTCTGGACGCCCTGTCCGGGCTGTTCCTGACCATCGCCAGCGCGGTCGCTGTTCCCGTTGCGCTGGTGTTCGCGTCCTGGTCCCGCTCGACCGAGCGGCTGCGCCGACGTGGCCTGGGCGCGCTGCACGCGCTGACCCTCGCCGCCGTCGCGGTGATCATCACCGCGGACAACGCGTTCGTGTTCTTCTTCGCCTGGGAAGGTCTGACCGTCCTGTTCTACCTGTTGACCGGATTCGCCCGGCACCGTCCCGGCCGGGCGCGCGCCAGTGTGTTGACCATCGGCGTCAGCAAGTCCGGCGGCGCCGCGTTGCTGCTCGGGCTGCTGTTGCTGGCCACCACCGCCCACTCCTACCGACTGACCGACTTCACCTCCGTCCACAGTGGAGTTGTGCACGGCGCGGCGTACGGGCTGTTGTTGCTGGCCTTCGCGGCGAAGGTCGGCCTCGCCCCGGTGCAGACCTGGATGCCGGAAGGCTATGCCGCCGCCCCCGGCCCCGCGCGGGCGCTGATGGCCGGGGTGGCCGCGTTGGTCGGGTTCTACGGCATGTGGCGCACCCTGGCCCTGCTCGGCCCGCCACCGCTGTGGCTGATCATCGTGGTGCTGCTACTGGGCGGGCTCACCGCGTTGCTGGGCATCGCGCACACCACCGTGCAGCAGGACCTGCGGCGCGTGATCGCCTACTCCAGCGTGGAAAACGCCGGGCTGATCGTCACCGGTTTCGGGGTCGCCCTGGTCGGTGCCGCAGCGCACCTGCCCGCGTTGCAGGCGGCCGGGCTGCTGGCGGCCACGTTGCAGGCCATCGCCCACGCCGTGGCCAAATCCGCGCTGTTCTGCGCCACCGCCACGTTCGAGGTTCAGCAAGGCACCACCCTGCTGGACGCGCTGGGCGGACTGAGCCGGCGCATGCCGTTCTCCGGCGCCGCGTTCGGACTCGGCGCGCTGACCCTGGCCGGGCTGCCACCCACCGCTGGGTTCGTGTCGGAGTGGTTCCTACTCGAAGCGCTCATGCAACAGTTCCGCGTGTCGGGGCTGGGTTACCGGCTCCCGTTGGCCATCGCGGGCGCGCTGGTCGCGTTGACCGCCGGATTCGCGGCGGTAGCGTTCGTGCGGGTGCTCGGGTTGGTCGTGCTCGGCGCGGGCGACGACGCGCCCAGGCCCCGGACCGACACCGGGCCTGCCGGACGGGTCGGGCTGATGGTGCTCGCGGCCGGTTGCCTGGCGTTGGCCGCGCTCACCCCGTTGGAGATCCAGTTGATCGCCCACGGCCTGACCGGGCTCGTGCCGGCCGGCGTGACCGCCCAGGCCAGCGGCGCGAACTGGGTGCTCGGCCCAGTGTTCGCCAACTTCTCCGTGCTCTCGCCGTCCTGGCTGGCCATCGAACTGCCCACCGGCGCGATCGTGGTGCTCCTGCTGGCGTGGTGGGCCTCGGCCGGCCGTGTGTTCGCGGTGCGCCGTGTCCCGGCATGGCGCTCGGCGACCGGCGGCGTGACCGGCGAGGACCGCTACACCCCGTTCGGCTACGCCAACCCCACCCGCCGCGTGCTGGCCTCCGTGCTGCTCACCCGGGCACGCGTCCAGCAACTGGAACACATCCCGGAGCACGCCCGCAACGAGATCGATCCCCAGGCCAATGAGCACCCCACCGCACAGCTGGGCTACACCGTGGACGTGGTCGAACTGGTCGACCGGTACGGCTACCGGCCGCTGGTCAAACCCCTGCGGGCGCTGGCCACCGCGGCCACCCGGTTGCAGTCCGGACGCCTGGACGCCTACCTGACCTACATGCTGATCGCGCTGGTGGCCCTGCTGGCGGTGGTGACCGCTTTGAGTTGACCGAACACCCGCCTTGACCCGTAGGGAACGCGTCCCGAGGAGATCCTGGCCTTCATCCGCGACGAGGACGTGAGGTTCATCGACGTCCGCTTCTGTGACGTGCCCGGCATCATGCAGCATTTCACCGTCCCCGCCGGGTCCTGGGACGCCGAGGCGCCCTACAGCCGCGATCCGTGCACCATCGCGCGCAAGGCCGAGCGGTACATCGCCGAGTCGGGTATCGCCGCCACCGCCTACTTCGGGTCGGAGGCGGAGTTCTACATCTTCGACCCGGTCCGGTTCGACGGAGAACCTCGCGTTCCACGAGGTCGACTCGGTCGAGGGCTGGTGGGAACACCAGCGCCGACGAACCGGGCGGCAACCGCGGGCTCGGTCGGCCGGTTCGACGGTCAACATCCGCGGGCGTGGCTGTTGACCATCCCGCGTAATGCCGAACACAACCGGCACCGCCGCCACCGGCCGGTCCTGCTGGACGACCCAGACGACGTCACCGCCCTCGCCGCTGCCGGACACCGCCCAGGGACTCTTTCGCCGAACACTTGGCCACGGAGGGTGAACCGCCGGGCGAAACCGGATAGGGCTGGGCTGGCTTGGTCAGCGGGCTCGGCGGGCGGCCAGGTAGCCGATGCTGGCCACGCAGTAGGGCACCAGGTAGTTCACCCCGATTCGCACCCAGCTGACCATCGTGGCGTGCCCGTCGAACAGCACGCCGCCCTGGTTGACCGCGGACAGGACGGTGCCCACCACCGCGGCGGTCGGCCCGGCCGTGCGGAAGGTGAGTTCGGTCATCAACCACATCACGGCCTCGGCCGGACGCCGCCAGGTCGCCGGATTCTCCCGCACGGGCCAGAAACCGGCAGTACGTCGCCGCTATTCCCGACCAGGCGGGAATGCCCGACGCCCGCGCCCGGGTTGCCAACGCATGCCCGCGGTGACCGGACCCGAGACGGGGAGCACAACCGTGACTGAACAGGTCGACCTGGTGGTGATCGGCGGCGGCACGGCCGGGATCATCGCCGCCCGCACCGCGGTGTCGTTGGGCACCCTGGTCACGCTGGTGGAGGCCAGCGGACCGGCGGGGACTGCCTGTGGACCGGATGTGTGCCCAGCAGGACGCTCATCGCCGCGGCAGCCGCCGCCCATCGGACCCGAACCGGAGGCCCCGGAGTAGCCCCGGTCGAGCCGAAGATCGACTTCCCGGCGGTGATGGCGCGCATCCGAGCGGCGATCGCGCAGATCGAACCGGACGACTCGCCGGAGACCCTGCGGGCCACCGGAATCGACGTGATCCACGGCCACGCACGCTTCACCGGGCCGCGGACGCTCGACATCGACGGCCGCCCAGCGCGATTCCGGCGGGCCATCGTCGCCACCGGCAGCGCCCCGGCCATGCCGCCGATCCCGGGACTGGCCGAGGCCGCGCCGCTGACCAGCGACACCGTCGGGGAGTTGACCGACCTGCCGGCCCGGCTGGTCGTGCTGGGCGGCGGGCCGATCGGCTGCGAACTCGGCCAGGCGTTCGCCCGCCTCGGTGCCCGGGTCACGATCGTCGAGGCCGAGGTCCAGGATTCCGCCGGGCTTGCTCAGTTCCGCGGTCGCCGCCGTGGCGTTGGTGCTGGTCACGGTCCTCCCCTTTCCATGGAATAGCGATGGTGTTGGGCGGTCGCGACGGTATGGTCTGACCCTGGGGTGAGGGTCAAGCGCTCGCCGCGCAGGGCTCCGCGCAACGGGATCGCCCGCCCAGCACAGATCGCCGCGGCTGGCGAGGTCGGACCGGGGGGGGTGGCCTCGAATTCGTCGATACGGCACAGGGTCTGCCGCAACTCCGCGATGCGCCGGGCCACCCGCGCCCGGGAATGGTGCAGCAGCGTGGCCAGGTGCGGACCGATGGGTCCGTCCGCGTGGAACAGCTCACGGATCTCGGCCACGGTGAGCACGAGCCCGCGCCACCGGCCGATGAGCTGCACGCACCACAGCGCATCGGTGTCGAACAGTCGATAATTGGTGGCACTGCGGCCAACGGTGCGGATCAGGCCCCAGTCCGAGTACTGGCGGAGCGTGTTGATCGGCACCCCGGTGCGTCGGGACAGATCCCCGACCGTCATCAATCCGTTGCGCAGCAAGGAGATCACCCCCGGTCAGGCGGCGCAGCAGGACAGTGTCGCCACGTCACGGGTGAAGGTCTGCGCGGCGAGCTTCAACCCTTCGGCCATCGTCAGGTACGGGCACCACATCTCGGCCATCTGCCCCACGGTCATCGAATTGGCCAGCGCGTACACCGCCGTCGCGATGACCTCTCCCGCTCCCTCGGCGAGCACGTGCGCGCCGAGCAGACGGCCGGTGCCGTGTTCGGCGACGAGTTTGATCAGGCCGTGGGTGTCGCGGTTGACCAGCGCTCGCGGCACGTACTCCAGCGGCAGCGCTCGCGATTCGACGGCATGGCCCTGCTCCGTCGCCTGCGCCTCGGTGAGCCCGGCGGCGGCGATGGTCGGGCTGGTGAATGTCACCCGGGGCAGGTGGTGGTAGTCCAGCGACCGGTTCGCGTCATCGAAGGCGTTGTCGGCCACGAGGGTGCCGTGCGCGCCCGCGACGTAGACGAACTGCGGGTGCCCGGTGACGTCCCCGGCCGCCCAGATCCGCGGATGGTCGGTGCGCAGGTGCTCGTCCACGATGACCTCATCCCGAGGGCCGGTTTTCACCCCGACCGCGGCCAGGTTCAACCCGGCGGTCACCGGACGACGACCCGTCGCCACGAGCAGTCGCTCGGCGCGCAGTTCGGTCCCGTCGACGAGTCGCACCTGGTCGGTGTCGACGCGGGTGATGGTGGCGCCGATGACGACTCTGATGCCCTCTCGGGTGAACGCGTCGGCCAGCGCGGCGCTGATTTCGGGTTCCTCGAACGGCGCCAGCCGATCCAGTGCCTCCACCACGGTGACCTCGACGCCCAACCGACTCCACAACTGGGCGTGCTCCAGACCAACCGCATTACCGCCGATCACGATCATCGAGGCCGGCAGCGTGTCCAGGCCCGGCGCGGTGGTCGAGGTCAGGTAGCCGGCCTCGGCCAGCCCATCGATCGGCGGCGCCCACGGGGTCGAGCCGGTGGCGATCAGGTAGTGCTCGGCCACCGCGGTCCGCGAGCCGCCGTCGTTCAGATCAACCCGGAGCACCGGGCCGGTGCCGTCGGTGTCGAACCGGGCGATGCCGGCCAGGATGTCCCAGCCGTGCTCGGCGGCCAGGTCGGTGTACTTTTCTGCCCGCAGCGAGCCCACGAATTCGCGCGTGCCGCCCATCAGGCGCGGCAGATCCACCCCGAACGGGGCCACGTCGACCCCGGGGAATCGGCCGGCCATGCTGACCTGACGGGCCTCGGCCGCCGCCAGCAGCGCCTTCGACGGCACGCAGCCGGTGTTCACGCAGGTACCGCCCACGGTGTCGCGCTCGATCATCACCACCGACCGGCCCTTGCGTCGGGCCGCGATCGCCGCCGCGAACCCGGCCCCGCCCGAACCGATCACCGCCAGGTCGTAGCGCATCACCCGTCGCCTCCATCCTGTCCCGACCAGACGTATTCGGATTGCCGGATACGACGATGGTAGCGTAACATTCGTTCATCCGGATATATCTACTCGATGGGAGGAGGGCGAGCACATGGCTGCTGTGCCGAAGTCGGCCGCGCTGCTGCCCGACGAGGCCACCGGTGTCGAGGTCGTGGCCAAGTTCTTCCGCGCACTGGGCGATCCGGTGCGGTTGCGGCTGCTGGAGTTCCTGCTGCACGACGAGCACACCGTCACTGAATGCGTCGCGCATGTCGGCCTGTCCCAAGGCCGGGTCTCCACCCACCTGGCCTGCCTGGCCGACTGCGGGTACGTGCAGGTGCGCCGCGCCGGCCGCTTCGCGCACTACCGGGTCGCCGACCCACGAGTCGCCGAGTTGGTGCTGCTGGCCCGAGCGTTCGCTGCGGACAATGCCGCTGCCCTGGCCGCCTGCATGCGTATCACGTCGGAGCGTGCGGTGCCCGGGAACTCCTGCTGATGCCCACCCGGCCTCATCGTGACGATGGGCGCACCGTGCTGGCGATCGGCGCCCTCCTGCTGCTGCCCGCGCTGTGTTGTGGCCTGCCGTTGCTGATCGCCGGGGGTGCGCTGGCCGGGATCGGTTCGATGCTGGGCAGTCCGTGGGTCATCGGCTTCGGCGTTACCCTGGTCGCGGGAGTAGCGGGCTGGCTGATCCGGCGGCATGCCAGCACCCGTACCGCTGACCGCGAGTGCTGCTCGCCGACGCGACCGGCCCGGGAGTCGACGCCTCGGGACAGGCGATCGTGATCCTGCTGCCCTTGGTTTCCCGTCGCGTCAGAACATCCCCGCGAACAGCCCGGCCGTCGCTGACCGATGTGCTCAGGACGGTTGGCGGGCCTCGCGGCGGTGGTGTTCCCACTGATCGACCGGGGTGAACACCATGCACCCGACCTGGTCGTCGCGTCGCAGCAGCCAGTTGGAGACGGCCAGCACCTCGCAGCCGGCGTAGCCGCGCCCGGCGGCGAGCAGCATCGACGCGCCGAAGAAGATCACCCCGGCCGTCCACAACACGAACGTGCCGGGCACGAACCACTGTGGCAGGAACAGCACCAGCCCCAACCCGACGGTGATCGCGTAACCCGTCGGTCCGGTCATGTCCAGTCGGGCTGGTGCGCGGCGAGCGCGCCACCACTGCACGGCCACGGCCAGCGCGGGCAGGCCAACCAGGCCGAGCAACCACGAGGTGAGCACGAGCCGCCAGCCAGCCTGCTCGTACACCGCGACGTAGACCAACAATCCCAGCCCGACGACCACGCGGGCCATGGTGCCCACCGACCCGATCCGGCGCCGACTGGTCGTATTCACTGTCATGATCCCCACCTCCGGGCCGACCGTAGGGTCTGCCCCCAGGGGGAGAGTCAAGCCCGCGCCGGTTGGAAATGTGGGTCGTCGGCTCGGAAGTCGGGTGCGGAGCCGGCGAGTTGGCCGGCGTGGTCGGTCTCGAACTGCTCGATGCGTTGCCGTCTGCGCTGGAGTTCGGCGATCTGGGCGTCGGTCCGCGTCCGGGCCGCGCGGAGCAGGATGGCCAGATGCGGACCGATGGGTTCCTCCGGGCGCCCGAGGTAGCTACTGGTGAGCTGGCGGATCTCGTTCAGGGTGAGCCCGAGCGCGCGCAGTGTGCCGATCACGCCGACGCACCACAGGGCTTCCTCGTCGAACAACCGGTAGTTGCCGGCGCTGCGCCCGACGGTGTAGATCAGCCCGGCATCCTCGTATTCCCGCAACATCTTGACCGGCACGCCGGTCCGCCGGGCCAGTGCTCCTATCGTCATCACAGCGGATCGGCCGTTCCGCGCCGACATGGCCAACTCCCTCCCGGCAATCCTTCTGGTGCGCCTCCGGTATCAGGGTGGTCC
>DASUJK010000190.1:0-95142 GCA_036279295.1 Pseudonocardiaceae bacterium
CCGATGTTCTTCCGCAGCTACGGTGAGGTCGTCCCGCTGTTCGACGGCTTCGACCTGGTGCCGCCCGGTGTTGTCAACGCGTCGCGCTGGCACCCGGACCAGGGCACGACCGACGACCAGGACGGCATCTACGCCGGCGTGGGCCGCAAGCCGTGAGAACGGTGTGGCCGCCACCGGATTCGGCGGCGGCCACACCCGTCACGACGCGTTCTTGATCAGGTCGGCAGCCTTCTCCGCGATCATGATCGTCGGCGCGTTCGTGTTGCCCCGCACGATCTTCGGCATCACGGAAGCGTCCACCACCCGCAGCCCGGTCACTCCGCGCACGCGCAGTTCCGGGTCCACGACGGCGTACTCGCCGGTGCCCATCGCGCACGTGCCGACCGGGTGGTAGAGCGTCTGGGTCTGCGTGCGCAGGTGTTCGCCCAGTTCCTCGTCGGTCAGCCCGTCCAGGTGGGTCGGCATGTTCGGTGTGGCAAGGAACCTGCCGATCGCGGGCTGCCTGCCGATCTCGATCAGCATCCGGCAGCCGGCCATCATCGAGTCCCAGTCGGCGGGTTCGGCGTAGTAGGCCGGATCCATCGACGGCCGCCACGTCGGGTCGGCCGACCGCAGCCGCAACTGGCCCCGGCTGGCCACGTCGACCAGCGTCACGGCGGACGTGAAGCCACGGCCGGTCGGCTCGCGCAACCCGTTGTCCGCGAACTGCGTTGGCACCGCGATGAACTGGACATCGGGCGCGTCGATGCCGGAGCGCGTGGTGGTGAAACCACCGCTCTCGCCCACGTTGGACGCCAGCGGGCCGCGCCCGGCCACCTGCCACTGCATCAGCCGCGTCGGCGACTGGTAGTCGGTCAGGTCGGTGGTGCCCTTGGTGTACCAGACAATGCCGGCCGCAGGATGATCGTGCAGGTTCTCGCCGACACCGGGCAACGCCACGGCCACGTCGATGTTGTGCTCCCGCAGGTGTTCCGCAGGGCCGATGCCGGACAGCATCAGCAGCTGCGGCGAATTGATCGCGCCACCGGACAGCAGCACCTCACGGTCGGCGCGGGCCAGGTGTTCCCGGCCGTCCCGCAGATAGGCGACGCCGATCGCCCGGTCACCCTCCAGCACGACCCGGCTGGCCAGCGCGTTGGTCTCGACGGTCAGGTTGGCGCGCTTCAACGCGGGCCGCAGGTAGGCGTCCGCCGTCGACCAGCGCCTGCCGTTGTGGCACGTCACCTGGTACTGGCCGACACCCTCCTGGGTCTCGCCGTTGAAGTCGTCGTTGGGCTTGAGACCCCAGGACACGGCGCTGTCCACCCACGCCGAACTCAGTTCGTGGGTGTAGCGCCGGTCCTCGACGTGCAGCGGCCCGTCGTTGCCGTGCAGCGGGCCGGTGAGCCGCGCGTTGTGCTCCGCGCGGCGGAAGTAGGGCAGCACGTCGTCGTAGCCCCAGCCGGTGGCGCCGTGCTCGTCGCGCCAGCCGTCGTAGTCGGCGCTGTTGCCCCTGATGTAGATCATCGCGTTCATCGACGAGCAGCCGCCGAGCGCCTTCATCCTGGGCCAGTAGGTGCTCCGGCCGCCGAGGTGCTTCTGTTCGGCGGTCTCGTAGTTCCAGTCCCAGCGGGTCTTGAACAGCGACGAGAACGCCGCCGGGATGTGGATTTCGTCCGCGTCGTCCTGTCCGCCCGCCTCCAGCAGCAGCACGCTGACGTCCGGGTTCTCGGTGAGCCGATTGGCCAGCACACACCCGGCACTGCCAGCACCGATGACCACGTAGTCATAGGACGAACCCAGCTCCGGCATCTGGACCTCCTTGTCACGACACCCGTGCCCTGAGTGTTGTCGCCCGCCATGTACCACCGCAACAGGCACGAGGGGTTGCTATCCCCCAAATGATGAGTCCCTTCGGGTGAACCTCACGATAAACCGTAACCATGTGCTGCATTCTGACGAATGAGACGACAGCCGACTCACCCGACCGAGGCGCGGGAGGTAGGTCATGCCGCTGGCCAGAGCTGGTTTGGTTGCGGCGTGCGCCGCGATGCTGATGGTGGGTGGCTGCGGCCAGGCCGCGCAGACCACCCCCGGCCCGTCCGCCGCGATCACGCAACAGCAGTGTGTTCAGGCCGTGTTCAACGTGTTGCGCGGCATGGCCAGCAAGCCCTACGACGCCCAGCCGTTCGAGTCGTTCGTGACCACCTACGGCACCCAGTCGGTCACCTACGACGCCTACCTCGACGTGTTCACGTCGTTCAACACGCTGTCCGCGAACAACGGCGTCCAGCGGGCCGAAACCCGCCTGCTGCCCACCGTGTCCAGGGACTGCTCCCCCGGTTCCTGACACGGGTCATACGGAACTGCCGACTCGTCGCCAGCGCCAGGGCGGCCACCGAGAACGGCTGGCTGTAAACGCTCCCAACCAGCCATTTCCCACCAAAGGGTGACGGCGGCGACTACCGACACCGATTGGCTGACCGGGCGACACAACTGGGTGGACACAGACGGAAGGGTGACAGTTCCGTCCATCGGCCGACACAAGCGCTAGTGTCATGTCTCGCCCGAGTAAAATGGGCTACGGAGGTCTCGATGGAGCCGGCTGCCCAGCTGAGTGCCGATCTGCCCGATCAGGCGGATCTGGCACGTATCTTTGCCGACTACGGCAAAGCAGCTCGTGGTACCGCCATCAAGAACCACACCAAGGGCGACACATTCGGCGAGACGCTGGCCAACAGCAGGGCCGATGTCTACGACAAGGCAGCCGAACTGGTCAGACAACTGCCGCTGCCGGACGCGGCCAACGAGATGATGAACCGCGCGAAAGCCGCCCACATCCGGACCCCACCGCTGATCAACTTCGACTCGGCCGGGCAGCAGTACGCGACGGCGCGGGCGTGGCAGTTCTGCGCGTGGAAGATCGATCCGACACTGCCCGAGGTCGCCCCCAAGTGGGACTGAACCCGGAGCCACGCGCCCGGCGCCGACGTGCGCCCGCCGCCATCGACGTGAACCCCGTCTCGTGGTTCGTCCGCTGGGCCGACTGGTTCGAGGCGCGTGGTGTCTACGTGCCCGGTGAGGACAGCCACAGCCTGTCCACGTGGCGCGATTTCGGCTGGCTGATCGCCGGTTGGCTGATCGCCGTGAGCGCCTTCGTCGTCTTCTTCGCGATCGTCTCCTGAGTACGGCCGGTTAGGCCGAACGGGTGTAATACATCACCTGGATGTTGCGCCAGGAGGGTTACCACCGATGGACGACGTGAGCACGTGAAGCCCCCCGGCGCGCTCTCGCTCTTTGCCGTCGTTTTCCGGCGGGAAGGGGCACCAGGGCTGTGGGCGGTGCCGTCGGCACCGCCCACAGCTCTGTCCTGGGGGTGCCACGCGCTAGCGTGCCCTCATGACTGAACAGAAGCGCCTGGCAGTTGGCGACCCGGCGCCGGACTTCACCCTGTCCGACGACACCGGCAAGCAGGTCTCGCTGTCCGACTTCCGGGGCCGCTCGGTGGTCGTGTACTTCTACCCGCGCGCGAGCACCCCTGGCTGCACGAAGCAGGCCTGCGACTTCCGCGACAGCCTCGCAGAGCTGAACGGCGCGGGCTTCGACGTGCTGGGCATCTCGCCGGACAAGCCGGAGAAGTTGGCCAAGTTTCGCGCCGAGGAGGGTCTGACATTCCCGCTGCTGTCCGACCCTGACCGGACGGTGTTGACCGAGTGGGGCGCGTTCGGCGAGAAGCAGAACTACGGCCGCACGATCATGGGCGTGATCCGCTCGACGTTCGTGGTCAACCCGGACGGCACGATCGGGCAGGCCCTGTACAACGTGAAGGCGACCGGTCACGTGGCCCGGCTGCGCAAGGACCTGAGCGTCTGACTACTGAACCGCCAGCCTGTGCAGCGTGGGCAGCAGCAACCGGAGCGCACGGCCGCGGTGGGACAGCCGGTCCTTCTCGGCGGGCGGCAGCTCGGCCGACGTCACGTCGTAACCCTCCGGCACGAAGATCGGGTCGTAGCCGAAACCGTTGGTCCCACGCGGCGCCCGAACGACCGTGCCCGGCCACTCGCCACGCACCACGGTCTCCTCGCCGTCCGGGGTGACGAGCGCGGCGGCGCACACGAACGCACCGCCGCGCCGCTCGTCCGGCACGTCGGCCAGCTGCTCCAGCAGCAGCCGCAGGTTCGCGCCGTCGTCCTTCGCGACACCGGCCCAGCGGGCCGACAGCACCCCGGGCATGCCGTTGAGTGCGTCCACGGCGATACCGGAGTCGTCGGCGATCGAAGGCAGCCCGGTGACGGCCACCGCCTCCCGTGCCTTGGCCAGCGCATTGCCCTCGAAGGTCGCGGCCGTCTCCGGTGCCTCGGGGAACTCGGGCACGTCGGCCAGCCCGACCACGGTCAGGCCGGTCACGCCCTCGGCGGCCAGGATGCGGCCCAGTTCACCGAGCTTGTGGGCGTTGCGGGTGGCCAGCAGCAGGTCGGTCACTTGCCCCTCCGGGTGGGCAGCTCACCCGGGTACGGCTCGGCCAGCGCCGTCGCCTGCATCCGGCACAGCTCGTCGCAGCCTGCCAGCGCCAGGTCGAGCATCTTGTCCAATGTGGACCGCGCGAAGGTGGCGCCCTCGCCGGTGCCCTGCACCTCGACCAGCGTGCCGGTGTCGGTGGCCACGACGTTCATGTCCACCTCGGCCCGCGAGTCCTCCTCGTACGGCAGGTCCAGCCGCACCCGCCCGTCCACCACGCCGACGCTGATCGCGGAGATCGCGCAGGACAGCGGCTTCGGGTCGGCCAGCCGGCCGGCAGCGCCCAGCCAGGTGATCGCGTCGGCCAGCGCCACGTACGCGCCGGTGATCGCTGCGGTCCGGGTGCCGCCGTCGGCCTGCAGCACGTCACAGTCGATCATGATCGTGTTCTCGCCGAGCGCGGCCAGGTCGATGCAGGCCCGCAGCGACCGGCCGACGAGCCTGCTGATCTCGTGGGTCCGGCCACCGACCCGGCCCTTGACCGACTCGCGGTCCGAGCGGGTGTTGGTGGCCGAGGGCAGCATCGCGTACTCCGCGGTCAGCCAGCCAAGACCCGACCCGGTCCGCCACCTCGGCACGCCATCGCTGACACTGGCCGCGGCCAGCACCCTGGTGTTGCCGAACTCCACCAGTACCGAGCCCGCGGGCCACTTCTGGAAGCCCCTGGTGATCTTCACATCACGCAGCTGGTCGTCACGACGTCCATCGCCTCGTAGCACGCCGCTAGCCTAGAGCGGCCCCGTCCACGCCGATCTCATCGACCCGGGAACTGGTACATGCCGCTCGCGGAAGGACTGTTCACAGTCGACGGTCTGCCAGCACATCCGCTGCTGGTGGACGCTGTCGCGGTGCTGTTGCCGCTGGCCGCGCTCGGCGCGGTCGGCCTCGCCGTGCACCGCAAGGTCCGCCGCCGGTTCGGCTGGCCGGTGCTGGCGCTGACCGGCGTCGCCGTGGCCGCGGTGCCACTGGCCCAGGCCACCGGCCGGCAACTGCTGTTCTACCTGCCGCCCAGCCCGATCCTGGCCAGGCACCAGCAGCTGGGCGACCAACTGCTGCCCTATGCGCTCGGTTTCGGCGTCGCCGTCGTGTTCCTGCTGGTCGCGGGCCGGTTGGCGGATCGGGAACGCGCGGCCAGCATCCGGGCCGAGCACGAACGGGCAGGCGTGGACAGCACGTTCGCGAACCAGGGCAGCAGACCGGCGGGCCGGACCGTGTCCACCACGTGGCGGCGGCTGTCCATGGTGGCGTCCGTGCTGGTCATCGCGATGGCCGTGCTGACCACCGTGGACGTGGTGCGGATCGGCACCACCGGCGCCGAGTCCGTGTGGCAGGGCGTCGTGAAGAGGAACTAGACGTCATAGACCACGCCGGGCTCGGCCAGCACCACGTCGCCTGCGAACGCGGCACGTGCCTCGGCCAGCACGGCCGCCTTGTCCGCCCACGGCAGCACGTGGGTCACCACGAGCCGGCCGACACCTGCTTTCGCGGCCAGCTCGCCCGCCTGGCGGCCGGACATGTGCAGGTTCGCCGGCCGATCGGGGGCCTCGGTCCAGGACGCCTCGGCGAGCAGCGTGTGCACGCCGGTGGCCAGCGTCACCAGGGCGTCACACAGCGCGCTGTCGCCCGTGTAGCAGAGCGACCTGCCGTCCCGCTCGATGCGCATGCCGTACGCCTCACACGGATGGTCCACCCGAGCCGCGGTCACGGTGTACCCGGCGATCGGCTCCGGGGCCGTGGCGAGCGTGTGGAACGTGAAGACGTCGGACAGGTCCGTGTCGGCGGCCTCGCCGGCATCCGGCGCGTACGCGACGGCGAACCGGTCGGCCGCGTCGCTCGGCCCGTACACCGGCAGCCTGTGCGCCCTCGGGTCGACCGGCGGCCTCGGGTGGTAGCGACGCAGCACGGTGAGGGCACTGAAATCGGCGCAGTGATCCGGGTGCAGGTGCGAGAACAGCACCGCGTCCAACTCGAACGGGTCCTGGTGGGCCAGCAACGCGGCCAGGGTGCCGTTGCCAAGATCGACGACGAGCCGGGCGCCTGCCGCCTCGACCAGATAGCCGGACGCCGCCGCGTTCGGTCCGGGAAGGCTGCCCGAGCAGCCGAGCACGGTCAGATGCACAGTGATCAGCTTCGCACGAGAACGGACGCACCCGGCGTGTCGTGGTGAGCTCCGGGCGCGTCCCACGTGAAGGCATTGCCGGCCACCAGCGGACCGAGGAACCGCTGGGCGAGCCGGGCGAACGGCTGGGCCGGACCGGTGCAGCGGAAGCTGCGCTCAGGCTGCTGGTCGGACTCCCGGAGCAGGTCCAGCGAGGTCAACACCCGGAAGACGTCCTTGGCCGTCTCCTCTGCGCTGGACACCAGCGTGACGTCGTCACCCATCACGAGTTGCAGGACCCCGGTGAGCAGCGGGTAGTGCGTGCAGCCCAGCACCAGCGTGTCCACGTCGGCCCGCAGCAGTGGCTGGAGGTAGCCCTGCGCGAGCCCGAGCATCTGCCGGCCGGACGTGATGCCGCGCTCCACGAAGTCGGCGAACTGCGGGCACGCCACGCTGGTCAGCCGCACGTCCCGGGCGGCGGCGAAGGCGTCGTCGTAGGCCCGGGACCGGATGGTGCCCTGGGTGCCGATCACGCCGACCCGGCCGGACCTGGTGGTGTGCACGGCCCGCCGCACGGCCGGCACGACCACCTCGATCACCGGCATGTCGTAGCGTTCCCGCGCGTCCCGCAGGCATGCCGCCGATGCCGTGTTACACGCCACGACCAGCAGTTTCACCCCGCCGGCCACCATCTCGTCCATCACCGCGAGCGCGTACTGCCGGGCGGCCGCGATGGGCAGCGGGCCGTAGGGAGCGTGCGCGGTGTCGCCCACGTAGCGCACCCCCTCGGCCGGCAGCTGGTCCAGGATGGCGCGGGCCACCGTCAACCCGCCGACTCCGGAATCGAAAATACCGATCGGCGCGGCGGCTGAGCTCATACCGTGAGGTTACCGGGCACTGTCGGACCGCTGTTGGCCTCGATCCGGGACCTGGTCGCCTTCGACGTCAGCCAGGCACACAGGATGCCGGCCAGCGCGCCGAACAGGTGGCCCTGCCAGGAGATGTCGGTCCGCCCGGGCAGCAGTCCCCACAGCACGCTGCCCCAGTAGAACACCAGTAGCAGCGCGATCACGATCTGCCCGACACTGCGACTGAAGATGCCCCTGACCAGCAGGAACATCAGCCAGCCGAAGGCGATGCCGGACGCGCCGACGGTGACCGAGTCGCTGGGCGAGATCAGCCACACACCAAGACCGCTGATCACCCAGATCGTCGCTGTGACGGCGAACCACGGCACCAGGCCGCCCGCCATCGCCAGGTAGCCGAACAGCAGGACCGGCAGCGTGTTGCTGATCAGGTGCGCCCAGCTGACGTGCAGCAGCGGCGCCCAGATGACGCCGGCCAGGCCGGACAGCGAGTGCGGGTGGATGCCGTCCTGGTCCAGGGAACCGTGGAAGGCGGTGATGTTCACCAGTTCGATCAGGTAGAGCAGGGCGGTGAACGCCACGATGACGACAGCCGCCCGCACGGGGTGCGGCGGCAGGATGCGCTTCGCCGGATTCACAGGCGCGACGGCTGATGTGTTTGCCACATCATCGAGGTTACGAGCGTTTTCCGGATCGGGCCTCCGGGAGGACCCTGATTTTTGGCTGTGCGTCCGGCACGACAGGATCGAGGCGTGACGGACCTGGAGATCGCGCTGCGCGGCACACCGACGCTCGGTGAGGGGCCGACGTGGGACATCGGCAACGGCACCCTGATCTGGATCGACATCCTGGGCAGCGCGGTGCACCGGTTCCGGCCCGAGACCGGCACGGACGAAGTCACCCCCTTGCCGCAGCACGTGGGTGCGGCCAAGCCGAGGACCAACGGCGGTCTGGTGCTCAATCTGCGCGACGGGATCGGTCTGCTGGCGCCCGGTGGCGACCTGACCTGGCTGGTCTACTGGGCCCGGGACGGCGTGCGCGGCAACGACGCGGCGATCGACCCGGCTGGCCGGCTGTGGGCCGGCACGATGCGCTACGACCAGGCGGTCGGTGGCGGCTTCCTGGCCAGGGTCGAGCCGACCGGCCGGGCCACCGTGGTGCTGCCCTCGGTGTCGATCAGCAACGGGATCGGCTGGAGCCCGGACCACACCCGGATGTACTACGTCGACACGCCGACGCACCGGATCGACGTGTTCGACTGCGACATGACCAACGGTGACGTGACCAATCGCAGGCCGCTGGCCGAGGTGACCGACACCGACGGTGTGCCGGACGGGCTGTGCGTGGACGCCGACGGCTGCGTGTGGGTCGCGGTCAACGGCGGCGGCCAGGTGCGCCGGTACACCGCCGATGGCGCACTGGACCGGGTACTCGACGTGCCGGCCCGCCAGGTGTCCGCGTGCTGCTTCGGTGGCGACGACCTGTCCGACCTGTACGTGACCACCGGCCGCGAAGGATTCACCGAGGCGCAGGCGGCAGCGCAACCACTAGCCGGGTGTCTGTTCGTGGCACGCGGCATCACGGCCGGTACCGCCACCCCACGGTTCCCCGGCTAGGCCCAGAGCTGACCGTCGATGCGCTCGGCCGCGTCGTCCAGGGTGCCGCCGTAGGCGCCGGTGGACAGGTACTTCCAGCCCGCGTCGGCCACGATGAGCGCGATGTCGGCCGACTCACCGGTACCCGCCGCCTTCTCGGCGACGGCCAGCGCGGCGTGCAGGATCGCGCCGGTGGAGATGCCGGCGAAGATGCCTTCCGCCTCCAGCAACTGCCTGGTCCGCCGCAGCGCGTCCCGCGAACCGACGGAGTACCGGCCGGTCAGCACGTCCGGGTCGTACAGCTCGGGCACGAAGCCCTCATCCAGGTTGCGCAGGCCGTAGACCAGTTCGCCGTAGCGTGGCTCGGCCGCGATGATCTGCACGTCCGGCTTCTGCTCCCGCAGGAACCGGCCGACGCCGACCAGCGTGCCCGTCGTGCCGAGGCCGGCGACGAAGTGCGTGATCGTGGGCAGGTCCCGCAGGATCTCCGGGCCCGTGCCCCGGTAGTGCGCGTCCGCGTTCGCCGGGTTGCCGTACTGGTAGAGCATCACCCAGTCCGGATGCTCGCCGGCCAGCTTCTTGGCCATCGCGACGGCCTGGTTCGAGCCGCCCGCGGCCGGTGAGTCGATGATCTCGGCGCCGTACGCGGTGAGCAGCTGCCGGCGTTCGATCGACGTGTTCTCCGGCATCACGCAGACCAGCCGGTAGCCCTTGAGCTTGGCGGCCATGGCCAACGCGATGCCGGTGTTGCCGGACGTCGGCTCCAACACCGTGCAGCCAGGGGTGAGCCTGCCGTCCGCCTCCGCCGCCTCGATCATGGCCAGCGCGGGCCGGTCTTTGATCGAGCCGGTCGGGTTGCGGTCCTCCAGCTTCGCCCACAGCCGGACGTTCGCCGCGGGCGACAGGTGGGGCAGGCCGACCAGGGGCGTGTCCCCCAGCGAGTCGAGCAGTGAGTCGAACCGGGCCATGGTGTGGCCTCAGCGCATTCCGCCGGCGACCGCGGGCAGGATCGTCACGGTGTCACCGTCGGTGACAGCGGCTTCCAGGCCACCGGCGAAGCGCACGTCCTCGTCATTGACGTAGATGTTGATGAACCGGTGCAGTGAGCCTTCCTTGACCAGCCGCGTCTTGAGTCCGGCGTGGTTGGCGTCGAGGTTGTCGATCACCTCGGCCAGGGTGGCGCCCTTCGCCTCGACGGACTTCTCCCCACCGGTGTGGGTGCGCAGGATGGTGGGGATGGAAACGGTGACGGCCATGGCTGAATAACCTCCGCTGAGGGGTGTCTATGAGTCCAGACGTGCGGCGGCCCGCCCGGTATTCCGGCGGGCGGGGAATCAGGGCCGATCGATGGTGTCGTCACGTCCGGTATGGGCGAACATGTACGATTCGACCACTTGGATCTCTTCCTCGGTGACCTCGCCGTCCACGATGCGGTACGAGCGGAACTCGTGCTCGTCCGGGTCACGCGTGGAGACCAGCACATAGTGTGCGTCGGGCCACTGGGCGTAGGAGATGTCCGTCCTGGACGGGTACGCCTCGGTCGCGGTGTGCGAGTGGTAGATGACGATGTAGTCCTCGCCCGCGGCCGTCATCTCCTTGTTCAGCCGGAAGTACTCCCCCGACTCGAACTGGTAGAAGGTCTGCGAGCGGGCCGCGTTGGTCATTTCGACGATGCGCTCCGGCTGGTCGGCGCCTTCCGGCCCGGCCAGCACACCGCACGCCTCGTCGGGGTGGTCGCGGCGGGCATGCGCCACCATCGCGTCGACCAGATCACGTCGGATCACCAGCACGCCCCCCATCCTACGGGCGGAAAGCTCGTCTTCCGAGATGTGAGAGTGGGCTACACCACTGGCCAGATGTCCCGGTAGGCAGCCAGCCCGGGCACCGCCGTCGCGGCCAGCAGCGCGTGCACCATCGCCCTGGCGAACGTGTCGGCGGCTGCCGCGCACAGTCGGTCCAGCTCGGCAGCGCGGGCCGGTTCGGCGAACGTGCCGGCCACCTCGGAGAGCGGTCGGGCACCGGTGGCCAGCGCGAAGACCGTGTCCCCGTCGAACATCCGGTGTGCGGGACGGACCGCGCGCACCAGGCCGTCCTGGCCGGCCATGGCGATGCGCTTCGCCTCCGCCTTCGTCAGCTCGGCGTCCACCGCGACCACACCGATCGTGGTGTTCAGCGGAGCGGAGTCGGCCGATGGGGTGAACGGCTGGTCCGGCCACCGCACCCCGAACTCGCCAGCCAGTTCCAGGTCCGCGGCCCACGGCAGGCCGGTGGCCAGGTCGACGGCCTCGCCGGAGGCGTTGGCCGCGACCAGCGCGCCGACCACGGCACCGGATTCCAGCACTGTGCTCGCCGTGCCGATGCCACCCTTCAGCGCACCCAGCTTCGCGCCGGTGCCGGCACCGACCGTGCCCTGTTCGACAACACCGTCGGTGGCGGATCGGCATGCGGCATAACCGAAATCGGCATCCGGCCGGTTGCCCCAGTCGCTGCGCGGCAGATCGAACAACACGGCTGCCGGCACGATGGGCACCACCTCGTGCGGCGCGGCGCCGACCGGGAAACCGTGGTGGCGCTCGGCCAACCACCGCATCACACCGTCGGCGGCGGCCAGGCCGAACGCGCTGCCGCCGGCCAGGCAGACCGCATGTGCCTTGCGCACCAGGTTCTCCGGTGCCAGCAGATCGGTCTCCCTGGTGCCCGGCGCGCCCCCCCTGCCGTCCACAGCGCCGGTCGCACCGGCCGGCACCAGCACCACGGTCGTACCGGTCGCCCAGCCGGCACCGAGCCGCTGGTGGTGGCCGACCGAAACGCCGGCCACATCGGTGATCGCGTTGTGCGGGCCGGGTTTCACTCTGTCGGCTGCTCCCCCGACATCGCCTGCACCAGGCTCTCCTGCACCCAGGTCAGCCAGTGGTACACGGCGAGGTGCGGCTCCCTCGGATCGTCGTCCGGCAGCTCGTCCGGCATGTCCTCGGTGACGTCCAGCGCGGTGCCCAGGGACAGGCGGACGTCGTTCAGCGAGGCCAGCCAGGCATCGGCCTGTTCCGCCGTCAACCGAACCTGGCCACCGTCCGGTGGGCACGTCTCCAGCAGCACACCGGCGACACCGGTCTTGAGGTCCAGCAGTTCCGGCTCGTGCAGTGATCGCAGCGCGGCAGCCGAGTTCTGGTCCTCCTGCGACGGTGCGTCGTCGTCCAGCCGGTGGAAGTCGGGCAGCAGTCTGGACAGGATCGGATCGTCCGGCGCGGTGGACGGGCCGGTGCGGATGCCGGTGAGGTCGGCCAGTTCGTCCTCCGGCGCCTCTTCGGCCCGCACCTCCAGCATCTCCAACACCTGCCGGACCAGGCCGCGGATCAGCGCGGCCTCCTGCCGGTCCAGGTCGGTGGTCAGCAGATCGCCTTCATGCTGCCAGCCATTCACCAATGGGCTCCGATCACAGCATCGACTGGAAAGTGCTGATGGGTCGCTTCGCTCCTGGTCCTTCCGCGCCGCTGGCGCGCCAGGACCTCATCCAGACCGCTGCATCGTGGCCCACAGGCCGGCAGCGTGCAGCTTGGCGACGTCGGCCTCGACCTTGTCCTTGGACCCGGACGAGACGATCGCCTTGCCTTTGTGATGCACGTCGAGCATCAGCTTGTTGGCCTTCTCGCGGCCGTAGCCGAACAGTTTCTGGAGGACATAGGTGACATAGGACATCAGGTTCACCGGGTCGTTCCAGACGACGGTCTGCCAAGGCGTCTCCGCAACGCCCAGCTCGGCCTCCGCCGGCTCAACCTGCGTCCGTTCCTGCACGACGGGCGTGGTCATGCACCCATGGTGGCACGCCACCGTCCGTGAGTGTGATCCGGCGTACCCGATTCGCCCGGTCTCGCAGATTAAGCTTGCCGGCTATGACCGTCAGCACCGCGCTGCTCACCGACCACTACGAGTTGACCATGCTCGCCAGCGCGCTGGCCGACGGCAGTGGCGACCGGCCGTGCGTGTTCGAGGCGTTCGCGCGCAGGCTGCCCGGCGGCCGCAGGTACGGCGTCGTCGCGGGCACCGGCAGGCTGCTGGACGCGATCACCCGGTTCCGCTTCGGCGACGATGAGATCACCCGGCTCGCGGAGAGTGCCGTGGTGGACCGGGCCACGCTGGACTGGCTGGCCGACTACCGGTTCTCCGGCGACATCGACGGCTACCCGGAGGGCGAGCTGTACTTCCCCGGATCGCCGCTGCTCACCGTGCGGGCCAGCTTCGCCGAGGGTGTGCTGCTGGAGACGCTGGTGCTGTCCGTGCTCAACCACGACTCGGCGGTCGCCTCGGCGGCGGCCCGGATGGTGAGCGCCGCCAACGGCAGGCCGATCATCGAGATGGGCTCGCGGCGCACCCACGAACAGTCCGCCGTCGCCTCGGCTCGGGCCGCCTACCTGGCCGGCTTCGCGTCCACATCGAACCTGGAGGCGGGCCGCCGGCACGGCATTCCGACGACGGGCACGTCCGCGCACGCGTTCACTCTGCTGCACGACTCCGAGGAACAGGCGTTCCGCGGTCAGGTCGACGTGCTGGGCGCCGACACCACACTGTTGGTGGACACCTACGACATCACCACCGGCATCGACACCGCGATCAAGGTGGCCGGCCCGGAACTGCGGGCGATCCGCATCGACTCCGGCGATCTCGGCGTGCTGGCCAGGCACGCCCGCGACCAGCTGGACGCGCTCGGCGCCCGGAACACCAGGATCGTGGTGTCCGGCGACCTGGACGAGTTCGCCATCGCGTCACTGCGGGCCGAGCCGGTGGACGCCTACGGTGTCGGCACGTCGGTCGTGGTCGGCTCCGGCGCACCCACTGCCGGCATGGTCTACAAGCTGGTCGAGGTGGCCGGCCGGCCGGTGGCCAAACGCAGCTCGCACAAGGAGTCCAAGGGCGGCCGGAAGGCGGCGCTGCGCCGACACCGGGACACCGGCACCGCCATCGAGGAGGTCGTCTACGTCACCGCGCACGGCCAGCCGGTGCCGGAGCGCGGCGAGTACGACCGGGAACTCCAGATCCCGCTGGTCCGCGGTGGCGACGTGCTCACCGACCTGCCCACGCTGGCGGACGGCCGGGAACGGCTGCGCGAGGCCCTGGTCAGCGTGCCGTGGGAAGGGCTGAAGCTGTCCCAGGGCGAACCCGCGATTCCGACCGCCTTCTTGTAGTAGGACACAGCCTGTAGGGAGTTCGTGATGGCCAAGGCGTTGATCGTCGTCGACGTGCAGAACGACTTCTGTGAAGGTGGTTCGCTGCCGGTCACCGGTGGCGCCGCGGTGGCCGCGGCGATCTCGGCACACGTGGCCGGCTCCGAGTACGACCAGGTCGTGGCCACCCGGGACTACCACACCGATCCTGGCGCGCACTTCAGCCAGCAGCCGGACTACGTGGACACGTGGCCGGTGCACTGCATGCGCGGCACGTCGGGTGCCTCGTTCCATCCCGAGCTGGACGTGACACCGGTGGTCGCCGTGTTCTCCAAGGGCGAGCACGCCGCCGCGTACTCCGGTTTCGAAGGCACCACCGGCGACGGCGTCACGCTGGCCGAATGGCTGCGCGCGCACGACGTGAGCCATGTGGACGTGGTCGGCATCGCGACCGACCACTGCGTGCGGGCCACAGCGCTGGACGCGGCGCGCACCGGCCTGCGCACGTCGGTGCTGCTCGACCTGACGGCCGGCGTCGCACAGTCCACAGTGGATACCGCGCTGGTCGAGCTGGACGCGGCGGGCGTCACGCTGATCGGCTCACCTCGGGTCGGCTGAGCAGGGTCTCCAGGGCGTCCAGCACCCGCGCGGACGCCTTGCCGTCGCCGTAGGGATTCTCGTCGGCGGGCCAGGTCGGCCGGTGGGCGAGCAGCCGGCCCGCGTGGCCGACGATCCGGTCGGTGTCGCTGCCGACCAGCCACGCCCGGCCCGCCTCGACCGCCTCCCTGCGTTCCGTGGTGTCCCGCAGCACGAGCACCGGCGTGCCGAAGCTGGGCGCCTCCTCCTGCACACCACCGGAATCGGTGAGCGCCAGCGCGCAGCGCCGGAGCACCCGGATCAGGTCCGGATAGTCGAGTGGATCGGTGACGGTCACCCTCGAATGCCCGCCGAGGGCCTCGGTCACCTGCGCACGCACCGCCGGATTCGGATGTGCCGGCAGCACCACGCGCACGTCCGGATGCTCGTCCACGATCCGGCCGACAGCGGCGAGGATGCGGTTGAGTGGCGCGCCCCAGGACTCCCTGCGGTGCGCGGTGACCAGCACCAGCCGGCCACCGACCCTGGCCAGTTCGGCCTCGGCCGCCACCAGCAGCGGCTCTGCGGGCGGCCGGTCCATTCGGGCGATGTGCTGGGCGGCGTCGACGACGGTGTTGCCGGTGACCACGATGTCGCCGCTGGGCGGCGACTCGGCGCGCAGCGCGTCGGCCGCGGCCTGGGTCGGCGCCAGGTGCAGCGCGGCGATCCTGGCCACCAGCTGTCGGTTGCCCTCCTCGGGGAACGGGGCCGTCAGGTCACCGGTGCGCAGGCCTGCCTCCAGGTGCACGACGGGCACCGACCGCCAGAACGCGGCCAACGCGCCGGCCAGCGTGGTCGACGTGTCACCCTGCACGATCACCGCTGCCGGCCTGGTCCGCGCCAACAGGCGGTCCAGCGCCGGCAGCAGGCCGGCGAACAGTTCGGCCTGGCCCCCGTCGTCCCGTCGGACGTGCAGGCATTCGTCGGGGCGCAGGCCGAACGGGCGTAAGGCCTGTTCGACCACCTGTCTGTGTTGTCCACTGTGGATGATGACCGGGCGTAGGCCGGTCTGGTGATACCGCTGTGCCATGGCGATGGCGACGGGTGCCGCCTTGATCGCCTCCGGTCGGGTGCCGACGAGCAACTGGACGTCCATGATCGCCTCTTCGGGTTCGCGGTACCGGCCGGTGGGTGCGGTTCGCCCACCGGCCGGCTTCCGTCAACTGGCGATCGTGTCGTCGCCGAGCGCGGCCAGCCGGTGCCGGCGTCGACGGCCCAGCAGGATCGCCAGCACCCCGGCGACCAGCAGCAACGCGCCGAACATGACCCAGCCGGTCACGTCGGCACCCGTGAAGGCGAGCGTGCCGGCACCAGCGCCCACAGCACCGCCGGCTCCAGGAACCTTGTACATGGCGTGTGTCTCCTGCCGGCTCAGACCGAGGTCGGGAGACTGGCCCTGCGGCGGCGCAGGACGGTCGCACCGACCGGCACCGCGATCACGCCGAGCAGCCCGAGACCGATCCACAGCCCGGCACCGGACGCCATCGGGACGGGCAGTCCGGCCGGACCGCAGGTGGCCGACGAGATGATCACGTCACCGGAGCCGAGATGGCCGATTCCGTAGCCACCCAACAGATGCAGGTGGAAGGCGTTGACGGTGAGACTGCCGTCCTGGTGCTGGATCTGCTCGTTCAGGGTCAGCGACGCCACGTTGCCGATCCCGGGGAGCTTGATCGCGATCACGGTGTTCGGCTTCGGATTCACGGCCAACGCGCCGAGACCGCCGAGTTGGGCGTCGGTGAGGGTGGCGGTGCCGCTCTCACCAGCCTGGGTCGCGACACACTTGGCCGCGATGAGCTTGGCCTTGACGGTGCCCAGCCCGGACAGCACCGGTAGGCCGACATCGGCGGTGCTCGCGCTGGCGGTCACCGCGCCGGTGTCCGGGTCCTTGGCGGCCGAGGTGTCCAGCACCCCCGCGGTGAGGATTCCCGGCACGGTCGCCGAAGCAACGGAATCGGTGGCCGGACCGGATGTGCTGGCCGGGGCGAGCGGCCCGACGTGCACGGCCGAGGCACCCAGCAGGGTGACATTGACCTGGACACCGTAGGCCGAGCCGGCACCCGGCGCTGCCGCTGCCGGCGCGATGCCGGCCAACAGCGCCGCGACCGCGGCTAAACCCAGGACGCCACCACGACGGGCGATACGCAAACGCATCTGTTTCCTCCGAATCGGTCCCTTGTGGAAACACGGCCGAGCGGCGGATACCAGCGCGACCAGGATTTCGCACGACGGGACAACGCGTGCTTGCGTGACCGTTATGGTGACTGCCGGACAGCGGGTCAACACCAATCACCCAGCCGTGTGCATTGGCTACACGAACCGGTCGAACAATCACACTGCGGGTCGAACACCCGCCGCTGCGCCGATCGCCACGCCGCCCGATCGTGTAGTACAGCGAGAAGATCAACCAGCCGATCGGGTAAGAAACAGCTTTTATCGAAATTCGCCCGTAGTGATGACCGTGTGACCGACGGAAAGGACACCGTTGACCACCGACGCCGTGGCACATCGCCCGTCCGCGTTACCCCATCGCCTCCTGATCGCACTGCTCGTCGCGGTGACCGTCGGCCTCGTGCTCGGTCACCGCGTCTACCAAACAGCCGAGATCGCACTCGCCGGCCTGGTGCTGCACGTGACCACATCGTCCGGGGTGTACGTCGACGCGAGCCAGCAGACCGTCTACTTCGGACTTGGCTCGGCCACTCCGCTCGGCCTGACGATGACCCCGGAGTGCACGTCGGCGTTCCTGCTCGTCCCGCTGATGCTGGTGTCGGCCGTGCTCATCGCGCTACGGCCGGCCATCGCGCGGCGGGTGCTCGTGTCGCTCGGGGTCGCGGCCGTGATCCTGATCATGGTCAACCAGCTGCGCATCACGACGCTCGCCGCGCTCGTCGGCCGGCTGGGCACGGACCGGGGCTACTACTGGGGGCACACCATGATCGGCTCGCTGGTCAGCGTGTTCGGCGGTGCCGTCGCCCTGGTGCTGTTCGTCTGGCTGGCGACGAAGACGCCCAGGTCCCAGGCATGAACAACGGCTCGGTCACCGTGCTGCTCGGCTTCACCCAGGCGATCGCGCTCACCATGAGCGTCGCGTTCCTCGTCTACGTCTACGTGATCATCGTGCCGTACCTGCGGCACAAGCCGTCGACGCCGGGTGATCCCGGCCAGTTCGAATGGCACTTCCTGGTGCCGTGCCGGGACGAGGAGTCCGTTGTCGGCGGCACGGTGCGCTACCTGCGCTCGACGTTCCCGCAGGCACACGTCTGGGTGATCGACGACGACTCGGACGACCGGACGGTGCAGGTCGTCGAAGGCCTGCGGCACGGGCACGGCGAGCACAGCAGGTACATCCACCTCGTGCGCCGGCACCGGCCGATGGCGCGCACCGGCAAGGGTGACGCGCTGAACGCCGCGTACCGGACGCTGAAGGACTGGATCGGCAAGCACTCCGACACCGGCCGGCAGATCGTCGTGGTGGTGGACGCGGACGGGCGGCCGGCCGCGAACTGCCTTGACATGTGCTCGGCGCGCAACCTGTTCGGCGACAGCAGGATCGGCGCCGTGCAGATCGACGTCCGGATGAGCAACCGCGGCACCCCACCGCCGGACACCGGGGGCTGGCGGCGCTGGCTGGGTGCCACGATGGTGCGCATGCAGGACCTGGAGTTCCGCACGGCGATCGCCGCGATCCAGAAGTCCCGCGGTTACACCGGCACCATCTCGATGGGCGGCAACGGCCAGTTCGCTCGACTATCCGCATTGGACTCTATCGCGGGCGATCACGGGGAACCGTGGCGCGGGTCGCTGCTGGAGGACTTCGAGCTCGGCGTGCACCTGCTCACCGAGGGCTGGCGGACCGGCTTCACCATGGACACCCACGTGGACCAGGAGGGCCTGTACAGCCTGCGGCGGTTCCTGACGCAGCGGACCAGGTGGGGTCAGGGCACGATGCAGTGCGCCAGGTACATCCGGCGGATCTGGGACTCCAAGCACCTGAGCACGCTGGGCGCCGCCGAGATGCTGTACTACCTGGCCCAGCCGTGGATGCAGCTGCTCGGCACCCTGGTGTACCCGATCCCGTTCGTGCTGCTGGCCGGCAGGACGATCAGCGATCCGGGCTGGGTGTGGCAGTGGTTCACCGGTGGCGCGTGGATCCTGTTCGCGGTCTACGGGTCGTTCGGCATCCTGCCGTTCGTGATCTGGGGCCCGATCTACTGGTGGAAGTGTGAGCGGCAGGGCAGTTTCCTGCGCGCACTCGGTTACGGCGCCGGCTACGCGGCGTACATCTACACCTTCTACATCACGTCATGGCGGGCGGTCTTCCGGCTGGCCAGGCGGCGCAACGGCTGGGCGAAGACACGGCGGAACGGCGAGCTCCAGGACGGGATCATCGCTCTGGATCACTAGAACAGGGTTCGGTTTCGGTTCAGATCGGCAACATGGCCGCCGAACTCTGTTCGGGCGCTCCCGCGTCACGTAGCGTGCCGCCGTGGCGTCCTTCCGATTCAGTGGCACCCTGACTGGCATCGCTGTCGCGCTCGCGGTGGTCAGCGCGATTCCCGCCGTCGCGGCGACGGCAGGCCAGCAGCACGGGCGGCAGTCCGACAGGTCCCGGATCACCTCCGTGACGGTGTCCAGCACCCAGCCCGTTGGCACTTTCCATGGTGCTGCCTATGTTCGGCTGGTCGGCACCGTGACCGGGGTGGTCGACCCGCACGAGCGGATCGTCGGCCTTGCCGACCTGCCCAAGGACAGCGCCGGCGCCTACGACTACTCGGCCCAGTTCGAGTTGATCACTGCCGCGCACGGCCAGCCACGCAGCGACGGCATCCTGGTCGAGGCGGAGAACCGGGGCAACCCGTTCCTGCTCGACTCGCTGCAGAACTTCGCGGGCCTGCTGTCCGGTGCCCCGAACGTGATTCAGTATCCTGCCGGCCTCGGCAATGGCTTCCTACAGGACGACGGACTGTCCTGGGCACGCGTGCAGTGGCAGGGCCCGAACGGCACGAACCCGCCGGTCAACGCCACGGTGCCGGCGAACGCGCAAGGCGTCGGTGAGGTCATCCTGCGCGACTTCGGCCTGCTGCTGCGCGGTGCCGACGGCCATGTCGGCGCGGCGGCCGGGCTGCCGTCGTTCGACAAGCTGCTGCTCGGCTCGGACAGCCAGAGCGCCTGGTTCACCGACGCGTTCATCGCCGAAGGGTTCAACGCCAACCCGTCGTCCGGGCCGAAGCGGGTGTTCGACGGTGCCTACACGCAGGACGGCGACGGCAACTGGCTGGGCATCAACCAGATCAACCAGGCCCGCGGGTTCACGACGCAGACCTCGTACGTCGAGCAGAACGGTCTGCCGCTGACGCCGGCGCAGCTGCTGCACAGTCCGTCGACCGACCCGTTCCTGGTCGACGTCACCGCGTACACCGACTTCTACCGGGTGCGGGCCAGCGTCTTCAACACCGCGCGGACGCCCGGCAACCTGCGGGAGTACAACATCCCGGCAGCCCACGTGCCGTCCATCGCGGTGCCCGCCGGTATCACCGTGAACCAGCTCGGGTGCGCGATAAACGGGACACCCATCCCGGCTTTGAACCCGGTGGACAGCAGGCCGTTCGCGCGGGACGCGATCATGGGTCTGGCCCGCCAGGTCGGCGTGCGCGGCCTGCGCGGCTTCGCACCCGCGCTGCCACCGTCCACCAGGTTCGTGCTGCGGAACGGACCGGCCGCGCCCGATCTGGACCGTGGCGACCCGGCGCTGCCGCTGTTCAACTTTCTGCCCGGTGTCGGTCTGCGGGTGCCGGTCGTGGACGCCGACAACCAGCCGTTGGGCGGCGTGACGTTCCCCGACGTTCGGCTGTCGCTCGGTGCGCCCGGCCCGGTCGCGGTGCCGCCGGTGGCCACCAGGTCGATCGCGGACACGTGTGGCAATTTCGGTGGCTGGCAACCGTTCACGGCGGCCCGGCTGACCACGCGGTACGGCAGCGCGGACCGCTATGTGGCCGCCTACAACCGACTGTTGACACCACTGATCGCGAGGGGCTACGTGCTGCCGGCCGACCGCGCCGGCATCCTGGCCTACGTGCGGGGCGTGTACGACAGCGCGCCTCAGCGGTTGGTCAGTTCCGCCGGGGACGGGCCGCACAGCCTGGCGAAACGGCCCATCTTGGGGCGTAGCCAGCCGTCCACGCCGTAGGTGGCGACGCAGAACAGTGCCAGCGACGCGCTGATGTAGCCGACGCTGGGTCCGAGGTCGGTGATGCCGGGCTTGGACCAGGGCAGGTGGAAGCCCTCGGCGGCCGACCAGATGCCGAGCGAGAACGCGGCGCGGAAGTTGGGTTAGCCATACCTAATCAAGCGTCAATGTGACAAAGGGCTCGATGCCGTCACGATCACGGGGACAGCTGTGCACGTGTTTGCGCAGGTCGGGACAAGGCAGTCGCGCGGCCGGGGATCGTTGGCCGGCTGGACACAATGACGGTCGCCGGCCGGCCATGCCGGAGTCGCCGCTGCGCCAGACGGGTCGGCCAACCCGGCAGGTTGGGATCGTCGGCTGGCTCGTTAGGGTCGTGGCCATGCTGATCAGGGCCGCCGAGCACGCCGACTGGGCCAGCATCTGGCCGTTCTTCGAGCGGATCGTCGCGGACGGTGAGACGTACGCGTATCCCGACGGCCTCACCGAGGCAACCGCGGAGCCGTGGTGGATGGAGGAGCCGCCGGGCCGGACCGCGGTCGCCGAGCGGGACGGGATCGTGTTGGGGTCGGCCAAAATGGGCCCCAACCGGCCGGGCCGAGGGGCGCACGTGGCGACGGCGAGTTTCATGGTCGACCCGGCGAGCCAGGGCCAGGGCGTCGGGCGGGCACTGGGTGAGCACGTGGTGGAGTGGGCGCGCGGCGCCGGGTATCACGGAATCCAGTTCAACGCGGTCGTCGAGACGAACGTCGGCGCGGTCGCGTTGTGGCGGTCACTCGGGTTCGACGTGTTGACCACGGTGCCCGAGGCGTTCAATCACCCGAAGCACGGTTTGGTTGGGCTGCATGTGATGTACCAACGGCTGTGAACTCCGCCCGTTCGGTGATCCGCACACCGGCATCGGTGAGTTCGGCCTCCGCGCGTGCCGAGATGTCGGCGGCGGGTTCGCCGTCGGGGTAGGTCGCGTGGGCGCCGTGGACGAGTTGCCAACCCGGCGTGCCGGGTTCGTCGGGATCGCCTGCGCCACCGGCGTTCCGGATGTGCACGATGACGGCCACGCGGCCGCGAACGGCCGACACACGCGCGGGGAAGGGTCGACACGCGGACCGGGCTGGGTGTGGGTCGGCTGGCTTGACGGACCGGCCGGGTACGGTCAACGGCGTGTCCGAGTCCCCCGCCGACGTGACCGATGTGCCCCACGCTGATGCCATGACCAGGGCGGGTGGCGACCCTGCCGCCACCTCGGCCAACCGTGCCGCGGGCAAGCGCACCGCTGCCGACGTCGTCGCGGACAACACCGCCCCGGACGGGACGATCATTCCCGACGTGGCCACCCTGCTGCATGCCGCCGTGACCGCCGTCGGCGGCGCCGAGCGCTCCGGGCAGGTGGACATGGCCGAGGCTGTCGCGCGCAGCATCCGCACCGGGGAACACCTCGCGGTCCAGGCCGGCACCGGTACCGGCAAGTCGCTCGCCTATCTCGTTCCCGCGATCCGGCACTCGGTCGTCACCGGCGGAACCGTCGTCATCTCGACAGCGACCATCGCGCTGCAACGCCAACTCGTGGACCGCGACCTGCCCCGCCTCGCCAAAGCGCTCAAACCGCTGCTCGGCCGGACCCCCACCTTCGCCATCCTGAAGGGCCGCCGCAACTACCTCTGCCTGCACCGCATCCACACCGGCGCCCCGGAAGAACCCGATGACGGCGCCCTCTTCGACCCCTTCGCAGCATCCGCGATCGGCCGCCAGGTGAAGCGGTTGCACGAGTGGTCCAGCGACACCGAGACCGGCGACCGCGACGAACTGGTGCCCGGTGTCGGCGAACAGGCCTGGCGCCAGGTTTCGGTCAGCGGCCCGGAATGTCTCGGCGTCTCCCGCTGCCCGGTCGGCTCCGACTGCTTCGCCGAACGCGCCCGCGCCGAAGCAGGCCGCGCCGATGTCGTCGTCACCAACCACGCGATGCTCGCCATCAACGCGCTGGAGGGCTACCAGGTCCTACCCGAACACGACGTCGTCGTCGTGGACGAGGCACACGACCTGGTCGACCGCGTGACCTCCGCCGCGACCGCCGAGATCAGCGGCGGCAGTGTCACGGCCGCCGCCCGCCGTACCGGCCGCCTGATCGACCAGGAGATCGCCGACCGGCTGGCCGAAGGTGGCGACGGGCTCGGCCTGATGCTCACCGAATTGCCGCCCGGCCGCCTGGACGAGCTACCGGAGACCCTCCGCAACACCCTGCGCGCCGTCCGCGACGCAGCCCGCGCCTGCATCATCGCCATCGGCCCGGAGCGCGCCGCGCAGAAGGACGACGTCGCCGACGCCACCGCCCACAAACTCGCCCGCGCCATGCTGGACGACACCCACGACACCGCCGATCGCCTGCTCAACGCTTTCGACGATGACGAAGCCCACCGCCGTGACGTCGTCTGGATCTCCGGCGACAACGACCGCCCGCAGTCCGTCCGGGTGGCCCCGCTGGGTGTCGGCGGCCTGCTGCGGGAACGCCTGTTCGGCCAGCACACCACGGTCCTCACGTCGGCGACCCTCACCCTCGGCGGCGCGTTCGACACACTGGCCCGGCAGTGGGGCCTACCGACCACCAACTCCGCCGTGCGCAAGGCGGAGGGCACCGCGACCGACAAGGAACCGCCGTCCGATGCCAACAGCAGTCCGAAATGGACTGGACTGGATGTCGGCTCACCGTTCGAGCACGAGCGCAGCGGTATCCTCTACGTCGCCAAACACCTGCCGGCACCGGGTCGGGACGGGCTCGGCGAGCCGTTCCTGGCCGAGTTGCTCGAACTCGTGGACGCGGCAGGCGGCCGGACACTCGGCCTGTTCTCCTCGATGCGGGCCGCCAAACAGGCGGCCGAAGTCCTCCGCGAGCGCTCCGACCACCCCATTCTGTGTCAGGGTGAGGACGCCACATCACTGCTGGTCACGAAGTTCGCCGAGGACCCGCGTACCTGCCTGTTCGGCACACTGTCCCTGTGGCAGGGCGTCGATGTGCCCGGTCCGTCGCTGCAACTCGTGGTGGTGGACCGCATTCCCTTCCCCCGCCCCGACGACCCGCTCGCATCCGCCCGGCAGCGCGCCGTCGCGGCCCGTGGCGGCAACGGCTTCCTCACCGTCGCCGCCACCCATGCCGCGCTGCTGCTCGCCCAAGGCGCCGGCCGACTGCTCCGGTCCATGGGCGACAAGGGTGTCGTGGCGATCCTCGACTCCCGCCTGGCCAACGCCCGCTACGGCGGCTTCCTGCGCGCGTCCCTGCCGCCGTTCTGGTCGACCACCGACCCGGACGTCGCGCGTGGCGCGCTGCGCAGGCTGGACGAGGCCGCACCCGTCGCCTAACGCACGGGCAGCAGACCGCGCAACACCTTGCCTTCCGTGGACAGGTAGAAGTCGCGCCGGTTGAACCGTGGCGTGTTCGAGAAGATCAAATACAGATACTTGAAGTTCTCCGCGAATCCGTAGGCCGGGAACAGATCCCCTTGCGCCATCGGTGTTGTCGTCACGTCGTTGATGATCGTGTAGCCGTTGGCCACCCGGGCATCGGCCCGCATGCCCTGGAAGTACTGCCACGCCGTCCGGGCATAGAACTGGTCGCCGGTCTGGAAGAACAGGTCGAACGAACCGTTCACGTATTCCGGCCGGAACTGGTTGCCCACCGAGGTCGCGGCGAGCGTGGTGTAGTCGATGCCTTCTGGCAGTACGGGAAACTTGTCCAGCACCGCCGTCCAGGACCGGTAATAGGCGGCGCCGAGCGCGTGATCGCCCGCCGCGTCGAGGATTTCACCCCAGAACGAGGCCAGTTCCGACTGGCCACGACCCAACAGCGCGCCGGTGTTGAAGTCGACCTGCTTGTACCAGGTGTTGCCGTTGAACGATTCCACCATGAGCTTCGTCATCGCGGTGTTGAACATGGTGAACCAGTCGCGGCACTCGGTGTCGCCGAGCAGCGCCCAGCCGCCCCACAGATACTCGTAGAACGAGTCGACCGGCGGATTCGGCGTCTGGTCGACATTGTCCGCCCACTCCCCCGTCTCCACGTTCAGCCTGGTTCCCATCAAATTGAGCGAGGACCGCTGCGCCACCGCGAACCGATAGGCCTTCTTCGCCGCGTCGAAGTACTTCGGGTCACCGGTGATCCTGGACAGAATGCCGAATTCCAGGATGTTCGTGCCGATCTCGGCCAGTGGCGGCGTCGGACCGGAAACGGCACCGGTGCGCAGGTTGACGAACTGGTACGGCATCCCGGTCGGCGACGCGAACGCGGGCAGCAGTCGGTCGGTGATGTCCACGGTGAGCGCGAGCAGTTTCTGGTCGCCGGTGGCCAGATAGCCGGCCAGCAGCCCGCCGACCACCCGGATGATGGCCTCGAACACGTGGAAGTCGCCGTCGATGTCGAAGTCGAGATGCTGTTCCAGCCACGCCACCCCGGCGGCCAGGTCATCGTCCAGTTCCATCACGTACAGCGTGTCCAGCGCCTCGATGATGGACAGCCCGATCGGGTGGCCGTCGACAAAGAACTCGCTGAACGTGCCGGACACCGGGTGGACCTCGTCATGGCCCCAGGCGAAGCGCTGGTAACCACGCCAGGCGTGCCGGAACTCGTCGCGAATCTGTTGGGCCGCAACGGATTTCGAAGGAAGGGTCGCGGCGGAGGCCGGCAGGCCGAGGCCGCCGGCCAGGCCGAGACCACCTGCCACAGCGAGAGCCGCGAGCACCGTACGTCGGGTGACAACGTTGTCAGATGAGGGCACGAATGCGGACGCTACCCATCGATCCCGACTGATCACAACGCGTCAGCGGACTTCTGTCCACCGGACAATATTCACAACAACACAGGATTCACAACAACACAGGCCACTGCGCCAACACGGTGACGGTGCCCGGCGCCACCTCGGTGAACCCGGCGTCCCGCACCGCGACCACACCGTCGTCCCGCCACGCCCGCAACGGATCGGCACCGGGCGACAACTGCGCCCACCGCGCCCGCGTCGCCATCCGCACCGCACACCGGCACTCCGCGGCCGCCCATGCGGCCAACGAAGCCGCCTGGCCACTTGCCGCCAGCAGCGCGGCGAGCAACATCGTGCCGTGGCCGACCTGTGCCGCCGCCTTGCCCGCTGTCATCGCGACGTCCGGGTTGAGCCACAGCACCGGCACCCCGGCCTGCGGCGGGCCCGGCTCGTCGAACGGCAGCTCACTGCCGGAGATCTGGAGCCTGCTGACCTCCTTGGGCGTGTCCACCACCCGACCCGGCAGCAACGCCCTGACCTCGGCGTCACCCACCTGGATGGTGCGGCCGGGCAGGTCGGCGACGGCCGTCCAGTGCGCGCCACGCGCCCGCCTGGACACCTTCCGGATGTGCGCCACGGTCCACGCGACCAACTCGTCGTGCCACGGCCCGTCCGGCTCGGCCAGCGGATCAAGGCACACGGCGACGGCAGCGGCGGCAGCGGCTTCCAGCAACGCCGTCCGGCCCGGTGGGTTGGCCCGCTCGATACGCAGGATCACCGGCATGGCACGGACTTCAGCCGGCTCGTCCACCACGTCGACCAGGCTGACCGGCAGCGCGAGCCAACTGGCGTAGCGGGCGGCCAGCGGTTCGAGTACGCCGGTCACAGCCGCGTCGGTTCCATGCCGTCCGCGATGTCCGCGGCTTCCACCTCGGCCCGTGTCACGCCGAGCACGAACAGCACCGCGTCCAGGAACGGGTAGGACAACGCGGTGTCCGCGACCTCCCGCAGCGCTGGTTTCGCGTTGAACGCCACCCCGAGACCGGCCGCCGAGATCATGTCGATGTCGTTGGCACCGTCCCCGATCGCCACACACTGGGCCAGCGGCACACCGGCTTCGGCTGCGAACTGCCGCAACGCCTCCGCCTTGGCCGCCCGGTCGATCACCGGGCCGACCAGCCGCCCGGTCAGCACGCCGTCCACGACTTCCAGCTCGTTGGCCGCCGCGAAGTCCAGACCGAGGTCGTCCACCAGCCGCCGGATGATCGACATGAACCCGCCGGACACCACCCCACACCGGAAGCCGAGCCGCTTCAGGGTGCGCACGGTGGTCCGCGCGCCGGAGGTCAGCCGCAGTTCGGCGGCCACGTCCGCGAGTACCGACTCGGGCAGGCCGGCCAGCGCCGACGTGCGCCTGCGCAGCGACTCGGTGAAGTCCAGCTCGCCACGCATCGCGGCCTCGGTGATCTCCCTGACCTCGGCCTCCCGGCCGGCCCGCGCGGCCAGCATCTCGATCACCTCACCCTGCACGAGCGTGGAGTCGACGTCGAACACCACGAGCCGCTTGGCCCGCCTGGCCAGCCCGGTCCGTTCGAACGCGATGTCCAGACCGACGTCGGCGGCCACGTCGGCCAGCACGGACCGCAGCGCGTGGTCGGAGCCGTCGGCGGGCACCGAGACCCGCAGTTCCAGGCCGGTCACGGGATAGTCGGCGACCCGGGAGATGGCGTCGATGTTCACACCCAACGCGGCCAGCCGCCGAGCCACCTCGGTGAAGCCCCGCGCGGTGATCGGCCGACCGAGCACCACCAGCACGTGCGTCGAGCTCAGCTGTGCCGGACTGGTCGAATCGGCTCCGATCTCGACGTCCACCTGCATGCCGACCGTGGCCATGGCCTGCTCGACGGCCTCCTGCAGGCCCTCCGGGTCGTGGTAGGCGTTGACCAGGACACCCAGCACCAGCCGCTGCCGGATCACCACCTGCTCGACGTCCAGCAGGTGCACACCCTGCCTGGACAGCACCGCGAACAGCACCGATGACACACCCGGCTTGTCCGGCCCGGTCACGGTGATCAGCACCGGTGTCGCGGAATCGTCCGGGTCCTCGCTGGTCATCGGCCCTCCTGGTGGCACGAGCGAGCTGTTGACATGCGCGAGCCCCGGGCCGCTGGTGCGGAGCCGGGGCTCGCGTCGAACAAACGATCGGGTCAGGCGTCGCCGCTGCTGTCCCCGGCGATGGGCGACGTGGAGCCGCCGACGGTCACCGTTTCCTCGTGACCCCGGTGGCCGACATGGGCCTCCGCCCGCATTCGTTCCACCATGTGCGGGTAGTGCAGTTCGAACGCCGGCCGCTCGGAGCGGATCCTGGGCAGCTCGGTGAAGTTGTGCCGAGGCGGCGGGCAGGACGTGGCCCACTCCAACGAGTTGCCGTAGCCCCACGGGTCGTCCACCTCGACGACCTCGCCGTACCGGTAGGACTTGAACACGTTGTAGACGAACGGCAGCACCGACGCGCCCAACACGTAGGAGCCGATGCTGGACACCGTGTTCAACGTGGTGAAACCGTCCGACGGCAGATAGTCGGCGTACCGGCGCGGCATGCCCTCCGCGCCCAGCCAGTGCTGCACCAGGAACGTCATGTGGAAGCCGACGAACGTGGTCCAGAAGTGCAGCTTGCCCAACGGCTCGTTCATCATCCGGCCGGTCATCTTCGGGAACCAGAAGTAGATGCCGGCGTAGGTGGCGAACACGATCGTGCCGAACAGCACGTAGTGGAAGTGCGCCACCACGAAGTACGTGTCGGACACGTGGAAGTCGATGGCGGGCGCGGCCAGCAGCACACCGGTCAGGCCACCGAACAGGAACGTGACGAGGAAGCCGAGGCTGAACAGCATCGGGGTCTCGAACGTGAGCTGGCCCTTCCACATGGTGCCGATCCAGTTGAAGAACTTCACACCGGTCGGCACCGCGATCAGGAACGTCATGAACGAGAAGAACGGCAGCAGCACGGCGCCGGTGGCGTACATGTGGTGCGCCCACACGGTGACCGACAGCGCGGCGATGGACAGCGTCGCGTAGATCAGGCCGCGGTAGCCGAACGTCGGCTTCCGGGAGAAGACAGGGAAGATCTCCGAGACGATGCCGAAGAACGGTAGGGCGACGATATAGACCTCAGGATGGCCGAAGAACCAGAACAGGTGCTGCCAGAGGATGACGCCGCCGTTGGCCGGGTCGAAGACGTGCGCGCCGAGGTGCCGGTCGGCCAGCAGGCCGAGCAGCGCGGCGGTCAGGATCGGGAAGGCCAGCAGGATCAGCACGCTGGTGACCAGGATGTTCCAGGTGAAGATCGGCATCCGGAACAACGTCATGCCGGGAGCGCGCAGGCAGATCACGGTGGTGGTCATGTTGACGCCACCGAGGATCGTGCCGAGGCCGGACACCACCAGGCCGGTGATCCACAGGTCGCCACCGACACCGGGCGAGTGGATCGCGTCGGACAGCGGCGTGTACGCGAACCAGCCGAAGTCAGCGGCACCGCCCGGCGTGAGGAAGCCGGACAGCACGATCAGGCCACCGAACAGGTACAGCCAGTACGAGAACGCGTTCAACCGGGGGAACGCCACGTCCGGCGAACCGATCTGCAGCGGCAGGATGTAGTTCGCGAAGCCGAAGAGGATCGGCGTCGCGTACAGCAGCAGCATGATCGTGCCGTGCATGGTGAACAGCTGGTTGTACTGCTCCTGCGAGAGGAACTGGAGTCCTGGGCGGGCCAGCTCGGTGCGCATCAGCAGTGCCATCACGCCGCCCACCAGGAAGAAGGCGAACGACGTGCTCAGGTACATGATGCCGAGCATCTTCGGGTCCGTCGTACGGAACATCCGCAGCAAGTACGAACCCTTGACCGATTCCCGCGCCGGATACGGGCGGGTGGCTATCGGTTTGGGGGCTACTGCCGTCACGGTGCCTCCTGCACTACCGGGTGTCCTGTCGGGCTCCGACATGCGACGACGAAGCTCGTCCCGAATCGTAGACCGAGTCCCTGGGAGAGGCTGCGCTGGGCCAGGAACTGGACCAGCATAAATCCTGAACACGCACCCGGCAGTGACGGGCGTCACCAGCCTGAATGGCAGGATGGTCAACAACACGGGCGCTAACGGAATGGTGCCGGGAGCCGACAGTTATCGTGTGGCAGGTCTCCAGGCTGCGCCCACGCTGGCCACGCCGAAGAGTCGGCCACAGAGGGGAATACAGACGTGCGAACAACCGCGATTCGTGGCACGGCGGCCGCTGTGCTGCTCAGCGCCACCGTCCTTGGCCTGGCAGGCTGCGTGAACGCGGAGAAGCCGGCCGCTCCGGGAGCCGGCAACAGCGTGTCCTACGGCAACCCGCCGAGCAGCCAGCCCGCGCCGACCACGCCGCCTGCGAGCGCGCCAGCCAACCCGTCGGCACCGCCGCCCTCCGGGCAGAGCGCCACGGCCACGCGGACCGCGGAGCACCACAACACGGCTGACGTGACGTTCACCAAGCAGGCGGTGCCGCTGCGCCAGCAGGCGGTGACGATGGCCAACGCTGCCGTCAAGTCGAGTACGGACTCGCGGGTACGTGCACTGGCCGCTCAGATCGCCAAGGACAACGTGTCCGTGTCGACGATGAACGCGTGGCTGTCCCAGTGGGGCCAGGTCGCGGCCGTGACGCGGAACGCCGGCGTGCTGAGCACGAGCCAGCTCAACCAGTTGGTGGCGACCAAGGGCATCAGCTTCGACATGAAGTGGCTCCAGTTCATGCGGTCCAACCTGAACGCGGCCAGGCAGGCGGCGACCACCGAGCAGTCAAAGGGCTCGTCGCCGCAGGTCAAGCAGCTGGCCAAGCAGTGGGCGAGCGCGCTGAAGACGGAGTCGTCCAGGCTGTCCGCGATCGGCTGACCAGCGGGTCGTGTTCGACCGACGACAAGCGGTTCGCGCGGCCGTCGAGGTCGGGGCGGCACACGGTGTGGCGTGCGCGGACCCGGTGGTGCTCAAGGACGGGTCGAACGTGCTCGTGCACCTGGCGCCGGCACCCGTGGTCGCCAGGGTCGGCGGCCTGACCGCGCAGGTCCGGCCGAACATCGCCGCGATGCTGGCGAAGGATGTCGCGCTCGCGGGTTGGCTGGCCTCGGTCGGTGCTCCGGTCGTGGCGCCGAGCGCCGAGCTGCCGGTCGGTCCGCACCAGCATCTCGGTCGGACGCTGACGTTCTGGACCTACGTGCCGCACGATCGGAGTCACGTGTGGCAGCCTGCCGAGGTCGGGCCGCTGCTGGCCGAGCTGCACTCGGTGCTGCGTGGCTATCCGGGTGAGCTGCCCGGTGTGCCGCCGCTGGACGTGCCCGAGGTGATCACGTTCCTGCGGTCCACGGGCGAACCGCTGGCCTCCGATGCCGATCTCGTCCTGTTGGCCGAGCGTGCCGACCGGATCAACGCCGAGCTGTCGGCGGCCGGTCTGGAGTCGTTGCCGCTGCACGGGGACACCCATCCCGGCAATCTGCTGTCCACACCGAACGGACCGGTGTGGACGGACTTCGAGGACTCCTGGCGCGGCCCGATCGGTTGGGACCTGGCGTGTCTGGCCGGCACGAACAGGTTGGACGGCTGGGCCGCGGTGGCGAGTTACCCAGCAGCGCCGGGCCGGGAGACGTTGTCGCTGTCCCTCGCGGCCCGACAGTTGCAGAGTCTTGCCTGGTCACTGGTGTTCCTGTGGCGTTTTCGCACCCCGGAGCGGCGGGCCGACGTGGACGCCGGCCTGGCCGCACTGCGCTCAGGCGGTTAGGCCGGGCCGGGCAGCGGCGGCGGCCGGCTCCTGCGCCACCAGTTGCCTGGTCCGCGCCGCGCGGTGCGCCCACAGCGCCAGCACCACGAGGATCACCACGTCCACGCCGCCCATCAGACGCTCCACCAGGCCGGTCGGCACCGCGTTGATGCCCGGCGAGTGGGACATCCGGATCACGAAGAACGAGATCAGGAACGGCAGGAAGCACGGCACCGAGATCAGCGCGAGCCCCTGCGCGGTCCACGACCACCGGCGCCAGTCGCGGTCCCTGCGGTGCTGCCAGCCGATCACCATGCTGGCCACCGGCAGGCTGACGCAGGCCGCCGCCGTTGCGTAGAGGTGGATCGCGCCCCGGATCGTCTGCGTCGCGGTGTTCGGGTCCTTCGTGAAGGTGGCGATGCCGACCAGGCACAGACACCAGCTCACCATCAGCAGGAACGTGGCCCGGCCGCGGACGACGCCGTGCAGGGCCATCTTGATCAGCAGTGCGACCGACCCGACGCTCATGATGTCCAGGGCGGTGTCGAACACCCAGCCGTCCGGGCGGACACCGTAGTCGCTGAGCATGCCGGTGATCGGATTCACGCCCCCGTAGCCGGGCAGCAGGTGCAGGCCCACCACCATCGTCACCGCGAGGGCGACGGCGAGCAGACCGAACGGAACCAGCAGCCTGCTGCCCAGCCAGACGGTTCGACCCATGATCGCTCGCAACGGTGTGGTCTCGCGCGGTTCCCCCACCCGAACTTCCTCCACCTGCATCGACGCCTCCCAGTCGGCCGGTGTGTGGCTTGTGCGGTCCCCAGTCTTGATCTCGCGCGGCCATCCGACCAGCGGGCTGACACCCCATTCGAGGTGGGGACAACCCCACCTCGGCCAGCCAGCTGGAAAAACCAGAGGTTACCGGACATCAAACCGCCCCGCTGCCCGCCACGACGGGCGGTAACGGGGCGGTGCTGGACGGCTTCATCGGGTGGTGGACAGGGAAAGTCAGTCGGCCGGTTGACCTCTACCGGGGCGCCGGACGCCGTTGCGGGTACGGGCTGTCCTGCCCCGGCGAGCCCGCTCGGCCTCGGCGATCAGCTGGCGGTGTTGGTAGCGGACCTGGGTCTCGAATGCGGAGTAAGGATTGAACATGTCCTCAAGATACCCTTAGCAAGGGTTCTTGCGCAATGACCCTTGCTAAGGAAATGCTGACCACTTGCCGGCTGGGTACCGTTGGCCAGACGAGAGGGAGGGTGGATGGACTTTCTGCGCCCCGGCACCTGGGCCGACGCTCTGGCCGCGAAAGCCGAGGTCCCGGACGCCGTGCCGATCGCGGGTGGCACCGATCTGATGGTCGAGTTGAACTTCGATCACCGTCGGCCGCCCGCGTTGCTGGACCTCAACCGGGTGACAGACCTCACCGAATGGGTGATGGTGGACGACCAGGTCCGGATCGGTGCCGGCGTCCCCTACACCAGGATCATCACCGAACTCGGCGACCGGCTGCCCGGCCTGGCCATGGCCAGTCGCACGGTCGGCTCACCACAGATCCGCAACCGGGGCACGGTCGGCGGCAACCTGGGCACCGCGTCGCCCGCCGGTGACGCCCACCCCGCGCTGCTCGCCGGGGACGCCGTGGTCGAGGTCGAGTCGGTGCGCGGCACCAGGACGATCCCCGTTGCCGACTTCTACCAAGGAGTGAAGCGCAACGCGCTGGCCGCCGACGAGCTGATCGCGGCCGTGCGCATCTCGACCGCGCAGGGGCCGCAGCAGTTCGCCAAGGTGGGCACCCGCAACGCCATGGTGATCGCGGTGTGCGCGTTCGGCCTGTGTCTGTTCCCGGCAGCCGGTCAGGTCGGTGCCGCGATCGGCTCGGCGGCACCGACCCCACGGCACGCGCGCGACGCCGAGGAGTTCCTGTCCGGCGAACTGGCCGAACACGGCTGGTGGGAGGCGCGTGAGCCGCGGCCGGAGGGCGTCGCGCGCCGGTTCGGTGAGCTGGTCGCGTCGGCGGCGTCGCCGATCGACGACGTCCGCGGCAGCGCCGCCTACCGCAGGCACGCGCTCGCCGTGCTGGCTCGCAGGACACTGGGTTGGGCATGGCAGGACTACCGGAACGGAGGTTGGCCGGCATGCGCCTGAACGTGACGGTGAACGGTGAACAGCACACCGCCGACGACGTGTGGGAGGCGGAGAGCCTGCTGTACGTGCTGCGTGAGCGACTGGGCCTGCCCGGCTCGAAGAACGCCTGTGAACAGGGCGAATGCGGCTCGTGCACGGTCTATCTGGACGGCACGCCGGTGTGTGCCTGCCTGGTCGCGGCCGGTCAGGCCGAGGGCAGGGACGTGCGGACCGTGGAGGGCCTTGCCGACGGCGACCAGTTGGACCCGGTGCAGGAGGCGTTCGTCGCGGCCGGTGCCGTGCAGTGCGGGTTCTGCACGCCCGGCCTGATCATCGCCACCCATGACCTGCTGCACCGGGTCGACCGGCCCAGCGACGCGGAGATCCGCGAGTCCCTGGCCGGGAACCTGTGCCGCTGCACGGGATACGAGAAGATCATGGACGCCGTCCGGCTGGCCGCGGAGCAGGTGCGGTCATGAGCCGCGTGGTGATCACAGGCGGCGCACTGGCCACAGTGGACGACGATGGCACCGAGTATCCGTCCGGTCACGTCGTGGTGGACGGTGAACGGATCACCGAGGTCGGAGCCGGCCCGGCACCGGACGTGCCCGGTGCGACCGTGGTGGACGCCAGCGGCTGCCTGGTCACACCCGGCCTGGTGAACACCCACCACCACCTGTACCAGTGGGCCACCAGGGGAATGAGCCAGAACTCGACGCTGTTCGAGTGGCTCGTCGAGCTGTATCCGGTGTGGGGCAGGCTGGACGCGCCCATCACGCATGCCGCCGCCAGCGCGGGGCTGGCCCGGCTCGCGCTCACCGGTGCCACGACCGTCGCCGACCATCACTACGTGTTCCCCACCGACGGCGGCGACCAGGCCGATGCCGTTGTCTCGGCGGCCGACCGGATCGGCACCCGGCTGCACCTGGTCCGTGGCTCGATGGACCGTGGGGTGTCAGCCGGCGGCCTGCCGCCGGACAACATCGTGGAGGACACCGACGCGGCACTGGCCGCCACCGAGCAGGCCATCACGAAGTACCACGACCCGGCCGGCAACGCGCGGATCCAGGTCGCCGTCGGGCCGTGCTCGCCGTTCTCGGTGACCGAGGCGCTGATGACCGGTGCCGCCGAACTGGCCCGTGGGCTCGGCGTGCGAATGCACACTCATCTCGCCGAGACCCTGGACGAGGACGAGCAGTGCCAGCGCGAGTTCGGCTGCACGCCCGCGCAGTACGCGGAGCGGCTCGGCTGGCTCGGTGACGACGTCTGGCTCGCGCACAGCGTGCACCTGGACACCCACGCGATCGCCAGGATCGGCGCCACCGGCACGGGTGCCGCGCACTGTCCGACGTCCAACGGCAGGCTCGGCGCCGGCATCGCGCCGGTCGCGCAGTTGCTGGCCGCTGGTGCTCCGGTCGGCCTCGGTGTGGACGGTGCCGCGTCCAACGAGTCCGGCGGCCTGGCCGAGGAGATGCACCAGGCCCTGCTGTACGCCAGGCTGCGCGGCGGTCCGACTGCGCTCGGGCCGCGTCAGGCGTTGTGGCTGGCGACCATGGGCGGTGCCCGATGCCTTGGCCGCTCGGCCGATCTCGGGTCGCTGGAACCGGGGAAACTGGCCGACATCGCGGTCTGGAGGCTGACCGATCTCGTTCACGCCGGTATCACCGATCCGGTGGCCGCGCTCGTGCTCGGGGCGCCGGCACCGCTGGCCACACTGCTGGTCGGCGGCACCACTGTGGTCAGTGCGGGCACACTGGTCACAGCGGACGAGAACGCGATCGCGACGGACCTGAGGGCGGCACACCGGACCCTGATCGAGAGGGGCCAGTCATGACCGAATCGCTGCGGACGACCACGGCGGGCGGTGTGGGCGCGAGCCCGCAGCGGCCGGACGGCGCGCTCAAGGCGCGTGGCGAGTTCGCCTACTCGTCCGACCTGTGGCACGAGGACATGATCTGGGGCGCCACGTTGCGCAGCCCGCACCCGCACGCCCGGATTCTGCGGGTGGACATCACCGAGGCACTGAAACTGCCCGGTGTCTACGCGGTGCTCACGCATGCCGACGTGCCGGGCACCAACCTGTACGGGCTCGAACACCAGGATCAGCCGGTGCTGGCCGTGGACATGGTGCGCTACCAGGGCGAACCGATCGCGCTGGTCGGTGCCGACCACCCGGAGACGGCTCGGCGGGCGCTGGCCCGGATCACCGTCGACTACGAGGTGCTCACACCGCTGACCGACGCGCGGGCCGCGGTACGTGGCGACGGGCCGGAGCTGCATCCCGGCGGCAATGTCGTGCGGCACGTGCCGATCCGGCACGGTGACATGGCGGCCGGCGAGGCGCTGGCCGACGTGGTGGTCACCGGCGAGTACGAGGTCGGCATGCAGGACCAGGCCTTTCTCGGGCCCGAGTCCGGGTTGGCGGTGCCAGCCGAGGACGGTGGCATCGACATGTTCGTGGCCACCCAGTGGCTGCACGTCGACCAGCGGCAGATCTCGTCGGCACTGGGCCTGCCGACGGACAAGGTCCGGTTGACGCTGGCCGGGGTCGGCGGCGCGTTCGGCGGGCGCGAGGACCTGTCGATGCAGGTGCACGCCTGCCTGCTGGCGCGCTACACCGGTAAGCCGGTGAAGATGGTCTACAACCGTGAGGAGTCGTTCTTCGGGCACGTGCACCGGCATCCGGCGACACTGCGCTACGAGCACGGCGCGACCAGCGACGGCAGGCTGGTGTTCGTGCGGGCGGCGATCTACCTGGACGGCGGTGCGTACGCGTCCAGCACACCGGCCGTGGTGGCGAACGCGGCAACCCTCGGCGTCGGCCCGTACGACGTGCCGAACGTGTCCATCGACTGCTGGGGTGTGTACACCAACAACCCGCCATGCGGTGCGATGCGTGGTTTCGGCGCCGTACAGGCCGGTTTCGCCTACGAGTCGCAAATGGACAAACTGGCGGCGCGGCTGGGTCTCGATCCGGTCGAGGTGCGGATGCGCAACGCGATGACCGAGGGCAGCGTCATGCCGACCGGCCAGGTGGTCGACTCGGCCGCACCGGTCGTCGAGTTGCTGCGGCTGGTGCGCGACAGGCCGCTGCCGGTCGTCGCCAGTGGTGCCGTGGACATCCGGATGATGCCCGGCGGTGTCTCGAACACCACCCACGGCGAGGGTGTCGTGCGCGGGATCGGTTATGCGGTCGGCATCAAGAACATCTGCTTCTCCGAAGGGTTCGACGACTACTCGACCGCTCGGCTGCGGCTGGAGGTGGTCGGCGACGAGCCGTCGGTCATGGTGCACACGGCGGCGGCCGAGGTCGGGCAGGGCCTGATCACGATCCAGCAGCAGATCGTGCGCACCGAGTTGGGTGTGCGGCACGTGACGATCCATCCCGCCGACACCGGTGTGGGCAACGGCGGATCGTCGTCGGCGTCCCGGCAGACGTACGTCACCGGTGGCGCGGTGAAGGCGGCGTGCGAGGCCGTGCGGGCCAAGGTGCTGACGCTGGCCGCGCACAAGTGGGGTGTGCCGAGGCGCGAATTGTCCCTTGTGGACGGCAAACTGGTGGCTGAACGGCACGGCGTGCTCGGTGACCTGGTCGACACGCTCGGCACGACGGTCGTCGAGGAGACGACGGAGTGGCGGCACCGGCCGACCGAACCGCTCGACCCGATCACCGGTCAGGGCAACGCCCACGTGCAGTACGGGTTCGCGGCGCACCGGGCAGTGGTCGACGTGGACACCGAGTTGGGTTTGGTGCGAGTCGTGCGGCTCGACTGTGCGCAGGACGTCGGCCGGGCGATGAACCCGCAGGCCGTGCTCGGCCAGATCCACGGCGGTTCGGCGCAGGGGCTCGGGTTGGCGGTGATGGAGGAGATCCAGATCGTGGACGGGAAGATCCGCAACCCGTCGTTCACCGACTACCTGATCCCGACCATCCTGGACATGCCGCCGATGGACGTCGACGTGCTGGAACTGGCCGACCCGCACGCGCCATATGGGTTGCGTGGCGTCGGCGAACCGCCGACGATCTCGTCAACACCCGCGATCGTGGCGGCGATCCGGGCGGCCACCGGTCTGGCGCTGACCAGGACGCCGGTCCGGCCGGAACACATCACCGGTACGTAGGTCTAATTGGAGGCAGTGTTGCTCGACGCTGGTTTGCTGGCGCAGGTCGTGCGGTTGGCGACGGACAACGTGGCCGATGGTGGTGGCCCGTTCGGCGCGATGATCGTCCGGGACGGTTCGGTGGTGGCCACCGGCACCAACCAGGTCACGGCGGCGCCGGACCCGACTGCGCACGCCGAGATCGTCGCCATCCGGGCCGCGTGCCGGTCGATCGGCGACTTCCGGCTGGACGGCTGTGTGCTGGTGGCGTCGTGCGAGCCGTGCCCGATGTGCCTGGCGGCGGCCCTGTGGTCCAGGGTGGACCGGGTGATCTACGCGGCCGATCGCGATGACGCCGCCGCGGCCGGTTTTGACGACCGGGCGTTCTACGAGTTGTTCGAGCAGTCGAGGTCGACGTGGCCGGTCGCGGTGACCCAGTTGTCCACCGCGGATGCGACGGCGCCGTTCTCGGCGTGGCTGGCGAAGCCGGAGCGGGTGAGTTACTGAGCCTCTGTCATGGCAGGCTGCGCAGCTCGGTGACGACGGCGGTGATCAGCTCGATGGGGGTCACGTCGAATGCCGGGTTGAAGGCGTCAGCGCCTGCGGGGGCGTTCTGTGCGGTCACCTCGGCGGCCGGCCGTTCCTCGATGACGATGCCGGTCCCGTTCTCCAGCGTTGTGTCCACCGTAGACTCAGGTGCGACGACGAGGAACGGGATGCCGGTTCGGTGGGCGGCCAGGGCGAGCGAGTAGGTGCCGATCTTGTTCGCGGTGTCGCCGTTGGCTGCGATCCGGTCGGCGCCGACGACAACGCAGTCGACCAGGCCTCTGGCGATCAGGGCGGGCGCGGCCGAGTCGACGGTGATCCGGTAGGGGATGCCGGCTTCGGCGAGTTCCCACGCCGTCAGCCGGGCGCCTTGGAGGAGTGGCCGGGTCTCGGTGGCGACGACGAGTTCGATGGCGTCGCGGGCGGCCAGGTGTCGGATGGCGCCCAGGGCGGTGCCCCAGGCGCCGGTGGCGAGTCGACCGGTGTTGCAGTGTGTCAACACCCGGAGTGGTCGGTGTGGACACAGTTGTTGCAGGAGGTCAGCGGCTCGTTGTGAGGCAGCCCGGTTCACGTGTTCGTCCTCGTCGAGGATGGCGAAGGCCTCGGCCAGCACGGCGGCTGGTCCGTCGGCGAGTTTGGTCAGGGCGCGGGCCACGCCCCACGCGAGGTTGACGGCGGTCGGGCGGGCGTTGGCGAGCAGCGTGGCGTCTGCCTGCACTTGTGCCAGGTTGTCGGGGTGGCGTTGGGCGGACAGGGCGACACCGAAGGCGCCGGCGATGCCGAGCGCGGGGGCACCGCGCACGGCCAGCTCTTTGATGGCGACGATCAGTTCATCCACTGTGGATAGTCGGAGCAGCCGGTGCTGGTGCGGGAGGCGCCGTTGGTCGAGGGTGACCAGGGCGTTGTCCACCCAGTCGAACGTCCGGGCGGTGGGGGTGGTGGGGGTCCGGTCTTGGTGCCAGGTGGCCGTCGACTGCCGCACGCCGACAGCCGAGTCGGCCCCCGGCGCCCGCGAGTCGACCCTTCCCGCGGGCGAGTCGACCGTGCCGGTGTCGGCCCCGGTCTCGGGTTCGCCGCTCGTCGGGTGGCCGTAGGCGCGGAATCTGCCGATGCCGCCGTCCGGGAATACGTCCAGTCTCAGGTGGGTGACCAGCTCCGGCACCGTGACCCGGAAGCGGTGTGCCGTGTCCGGCCGCAACCTCGTTCGCGGCAACACCGGTCGCCACGCACCTTCGTCGTCCAACGATGCCTGCCGCGCATCGATGCCCGTCACCGACACCTCGTCGGGCGCGTTCCCCTTGTAGTGCGTCGTGTCGATCTCCAGCACCTCGGGTCGCCCGGCCGCCGCCAACCGGATCACCGCCCAGTCGTGTCCGTCGTCCCTGCGTCTCGCCGTCTCCCACCCGTCACTCATGAACAGCGACTGGCCCGGTTGCAACATGTTGTTCGGCGGCGAGTAGAACCAATTGCTGCACCGCTCGACCGAACCCCCGTTGGCCAGCGCCGCTAGATCGAACGGCATGCCGGACCACCACGACCGGTCCGGTGCCGGCCTGCCGTGCACCCGCAGCCTGGCCACACCACCGTCCGGGTAGATCCGCAGCCGCACGTGCGTGTATCGCCCACCACCGTCCACTGTGAACACATTCTTCGTGTCCCCCGCCAACGGCGACCTCGGCACGATAGGCGCCCACGAAGCGGCCAGCAACTCCGCAGGCGCCGGGTAGCCATCCACCGCGCACCCCTCGACCGACGCGAACGGCGGATAGTTCCCGGTAAAAAACGCGGTGTCCACCACCACCGTGTGGACTATCCCCGGGACACCCAATCGGATGATCACCCAATCGTGGTCACCCGGTTCACGGCGCCGCCTGCGCGTCTCCCAGCCGTCGTACTCCTGGCCCTTGTTGGTGAACGTGTGCGGCCGGTACTCGGGCGCCGATGGCCGGATCAGGTTCTCCTGCTCGGCGAAGAACTCGTCACTGGACGCCAGCACCCCACCACCGAGCCGCCTGGACGCCAGATCGGGCAGCCGGGACCACTCGTCGATGCTCACAGCCAGTCCTCGGCGACCCGCATGGTCAATCGCTCCAACAGATTCGCGGCGTCGGCGATGGACCGAGCAGGGTCCGGCTCGATGTCGGCCAGCACGTACGCCGCCGAGATTCCGGCGTCGGCCAGTGTCTGCTGGTCCAACTGACACCGCCCGGCCACCGCGACCGCCCGCACACCGGCACGCGCGGCCGCCTGGACCACACCGATCGGCGCCTTGCCGTGCAGGCTCTGCTCGTCCAGCGACCCCTCCCCCGTGATCACCAGCCGCGCACCAACCAGGTGGTCCGCGAAGCCGACCAGGTCCAGCAGCAGGTCGATGCCCGACCGCCGGGTGGCACCGAGCACGGCGAGCGCCGCGAAGCCGATGCCACCCGCCGCACCGGCGCCCGGCGCCTCGGCCACGTCAGGATCAACCAATCCCGCCCACGTCCGCAGGCCGGCCGCCAGCTGCTCCACCTGCGCCGGATCAGCACCTTTCTGCGGAGCGAACACCGGGGCGGCGCCGTCCGGACCGAGCAACGGGTTGTCCACGTCGGTGGCCAGCACCACGGTCAGCCCCAACCCGCGCACGCCGGTCAGGTCGACACTCGCCGCCCTGGTCAGCGCGCCACCACCGGGCGGCAGCGCCGAACCGTCGACGTCCAGCACCCGGCCGCCCAGCGCGGTGATCAGCCCCGTGCCACCGTCCGTACTCGCCGAGCCGCCGACACCGAGCACCGCGGTCGTGCAACCAGCGGCAGCAGCGGCCAACAGCAGCTCACCAACCCCGAAGCTGGACGCGGTCAACGGCGCCGGCACACCGTCCGGCAGCACGGCCAGCCCGCATGCGGACGCGGCCTCCACCACGGCGACACCGTCCCGGATCGCGATCGTCGCGGTTACCGGTTGTCCGGTCGGTCCCTCGACCGTGGTGCGCAACGGGGTGAACCCGGCGGCCAGTGCCGCGTCGACCGTGCCGTCACCGCCGTCGGCCACCGGCACCTGGTGCACGTCCAGGTCCGGTCGCGCCCGCGCGATCCCCCTGGCCACGGCGGCGGCTGCCTCGGGCGCGGTCAGCGAACCCTTGAACTTGTCCGGCGCCACCACCACATGGCTCATCGCCCGGACAGCCGCTCAATCACGGTGAGCAGCGCGGAATGGTCGAGATCACCCAGCCCCATGGCCCTCGCGGCGGCCATCAGCTGGGCGGCCAGGCCGGTCACCGGCAGCGCGACACCGGCCTTGCGGGCCGCGTCCACGACGATGCCCATGTCCTTGTCGTGCAGGTTGATCCGGAAGCCGGGCGCGAACTCCCTGCGCAGCATGGACTCGCGCTTGAGGTCGAGGATGCGGTTGGCGGCCAGGCCACCGGCCAGCACGTCCAACCCGGCCGCCGCGTCGACGCCGGACGCCTCCAGCAGCACGATGGCCTCGCTGACCAGCGCATAGATGCCGGCGACCACCAGTTGGTTGGCCGCCTTCACCGTCTGCCCGGCGCCGTGCGGGCCAACGTGCACGATGGTGCCGCCGAGGATGTCGAACAGCGGCTTGGCGGTCTCGAAATCCTCGTCGGTGCCGCCGACCATGATCGACAGCGTGCCCTTCTCCGCGCCCGCCTGACCACCGGAGACCGGCGCGTCCAGGACCCGGACACCACGCTCGGCGGCCTGTTCGGCGATCTGGATCGACGTCTCCGGCCGGATCGAGCTCATGTCGATCAGCAGCGGGTGCTCGGCCGCGTTGGCCAGCACGCCCGCGTCGCCGAGTACGACTTCTTCGACCTCGGGGTGGTTGGGCAGCATCGTGATCACCACCTCGGCGTCGGCCACGGCAGCGGCCACGCTGTCCACCGGGGTGCCGCCCGCGTCGGCCAGCTTGCGTGCCGCTGCCGGCCCGCGCGCATAGCCGGTGACCTGATGGCCGGCACCGGCAAGGTGGCCCGCCATCGGCCCACCCATGATGCCCAGTCCGATGAACCCGATCCTTGTCACGTACCCATCTCCTGCCCTGTTGACAGTGGCCGGTGCCGCTCGTACCTTCATCCGCGATGGAAGATAAATTCCGTATCGCAGAATTGAATCAGTTGCCATTCAACACCCTGACCGACCTGTTCGGCCAGTGTGTCGCTGTCGAGCGCTGGGCGCGTGAACTCGCCGACAGCAGGCCGTATGCCGACGTGGCGGCACTGCTGACGCGAGCCGACGAGCTCAGCGCGAGCCTGACCGACAAGGAACTCCGGCAGGCCCTCGGCGATCATCCCCGAATCGGGCAGCGAGCGGCACCCGGCAGTGCGACGGCCGACATGTCCGCGGCCGAACAGTCCGGCGTGGACGTCAAACTGGCCGACCGGCTGCTGGCCGCGAACACGGCGTACGAGGTGCGGTTCGACCACATCTACCTGGTGTGCGCCGCCGGGCGCGACGGCGAGGAACTGCTCGCCGATCTGGCCGACCGGATGGGCAACGACCCGGCGGCCGAACTGCTGGTCGTCCGGCGTGAGCTGGGCAAGATCGCGCGACTGCGGCTGGCCGGGATGATCACGCCATGAGCGCGATCACCACCCACGTGCTGGACACGGCGGCCGGACGACCCGCCGCCGGGGTCGCCGTGCGGTTGGCGGCCGGCCCTGACTGGCACGTGATCGGCGACGGCGTGACCGACGGCGACGGGCGGGTGCGGGACATCGGCCCGGACGCCGTGGCGCCCGGCGCGTACCGGCTGACCTTCGCGACCGCGGAGTACTTCGGTGACCGGGACTGCTTCTTCCCCGAGGTCGCCGTCACGTTCACCGTGACCGATCCCGCGGTGCACCATCACGTGCCGATCTTGTTGTCCCCCTTCGCCTTCTCCACCTACCGAGGGAGCTGACCATGGCGATCACGCTCGGCGCCAACCAGTACGGCAAGGCAGAGACACGCCTGGTGACGGTGCTGCGGGACGGCCCGGTGCACCACATCACCGATCTCAACGTGAGCATCGCGCTGCGCGGTGACCTGGCCGCGTCGCACCTGACCGGCGACAACTCGAACGTCGTGCCGACCGACACGCAGAAGAACACGGTCTACGCGTTCGCCAAGCAGGAACCGGTCGGCGAGATCGAGGACTTCGCGCTCCGGCTGGGCAGGCATTTCGCCGGTGAGTACGAGCAGATCACCAGCGCCCGGGTGCTGATCGAGGAGTACGGCTGGGACCGGATCATGGTCGACGGGCAGCCGCACCAGCACTCCTTCCACCGGTCGTCGGACGAGAAGCGCACCACAGCCGTGACCGTGGCCGGTGACCAGGCCTGGGTGGTGTCCGGGCTGACCGACCTGGTCGTGCTGAAGTCCACCGCCTCGGAGTTCCACGGCTACCCGAAGGACAAGTACACGACCCTGCCGGAGACGACCGACCGCGTGCTGGCGACCGCCGTCACGGCGCGGTGGCGCTACCAGCGGCTGGACGTGGACTGGGCGAGCACGCACCAGACCGTGCGCGCGGCAATGCTGCGGGCGTTCGCGACGACCCACAGCCTGGCATTGCAGCAGACCCTGTACGCGATGGGCGAGGCAGTGCTGGCCGAGCACGACCACATCGCCGAGATCCGGCTGTCCCTGCCCAACAAGCACCACTTCACGGTCGACCTGACCCCGTTCGGGCTGGTCAACGACAACGAGGTGTTCTTCGCGGCGGACCGGCCGTACGGGCTGATCGAGGGTGTCGTCACGCGGGACGACGCCGCTGACGAGGGCCTCGCCTGGCACACACTGTCGACATTTTAGCGACTGATCACCCAATGCAGTGGTAGTTTTCCTTATCGTGGATGTTGAATTCCAAAATCCGCCTCGGGGCGGTGTGCAGTCCGTCGAGCGCACATTCGAACTGCTCGAACTGATGGCCGACGCGGGCGGCGAGGTGGCCCTGAGCCAGCTGGCTGAATCGTCGGCACTGCCGCTGCCCACCATCCACCGGATCATGCGCACGCTGGTCAACGGCGGTTACGTGCGTCAACAGCCGTCCCGCCGCTACGCGCTGGGGCCACGGCTGATCCGGCTCGGCGAGACGGCGGGCCGCACGCTTGGCGCGTGGGCACGGCCCTATCTGGCCAGCCTGACCGACGCGGTCGGCGAGACGTCGAACATGGCCGTGTTGGACGGCGACCAGGTCGTCTACGTGGCGCAGGTGCCCTCCCAGCACTCGATGCGGATGTTCACCGAGGTGGGCAGACGGGTGGACGCGCACTGCACCGCGGTGGGCAAGGCCGTGCTGGCCCAGATGCCGGCACCGGCGGTGGACCAGTTGCTGGCCAGGATCGGCAGGCGGACCACTGTGGACCCCGCCGCGTTCCACAGTGCGCTGGCCACCATCCGGACCAATGGCTACGCGGAGGACGACGGCGAGCAGGAGGTCGGCGTACGGTGCATAGCGGTGACAGTGCCCGGCGCACCGGCCGGTACCGCGATCTCGATCAGCGGACCTGAGGCTCGGATGTCTATGATCGCCGTGGACGACGTGGTGCCGCTGATGCACCGGGTGGCCGGTAACCTGGCCCGCGAACTGAGCGCCTGATGGTCCACTTAGGTCAGGCCCCTAGTCGAAAACGGGAAGAGGATTTCAGCATGGCGTCGACCCAACTCAGTGGGCTGGACACCGCCTTCCTCTGTCTGGACACGAATTCCACACCGATGAACATCGGCGCGCTCGCATTGTTCGCACCCACCCAGCCGCTGCACCCGACCCGGACCACGGAATTGCTTCGCGTTCGCGCGGAGCGGATTCCCCGGCTGCGCCAACGGGTTCGCGCCTCGCTGCTGCGACCCGGCGTGGCCAGCTGGGTGGACGACCCGAACTTCGACGCCGCCGACCACATCCACACACACCACCTGCCGAGGCCGCACGACGCCGGCCAGTTGACCGACCAGGTGGCGAGCATCATGGGCGAGCGGCTGGACCCGGCACGCCCGCTGTGGGAGATCCACGTGATCACCGGCCTGCCCGGCGGCTGGTTCGCCGTACTGCCGAAACTGCACCACGCGCTGGCCGACGGAGCGGGCGCGCTCACGCTGGGTCTGGGCCTGCTGGACGGCTTCGACGGCTGCGCGGAGCAGCCCCGGCCGACCGCGTCGCGGATCGGTGGGCTCGGTGTCCGGGACATGCTGCGCGAACTGGGTTCGTCGGCGCAGCAGGCCATGGAGATCGCCGGTTCCGCACTGCGCAGCGCGCGGCCCGCACCGCAGGACTCACCGCTGCTGGCGCCGGGCGGCGGCCAGCGCGGGATGGCCACCGTGCGGCTGGACCTGTGTGACATCAAGCGGGTCAGGGCCCGGCACGGCGGCACCACGAACGACGTGCTGTTGGCCGTGCTGTCCGGCGCGCTGCGCGAATGGTTCCTGGCCAGGGGCGACCGGCCGGACGAGATGTCACTGCGTGCGCTGGTCCCGGTCAGCCAGCGGTGCCGGGGCCGGGGCGCGAACTCGGCCGGCAACCAGCTGTCCGGCTACCTGTGCGACCTGCCGGTGGCCGAGCCCGATCCGATCCGCAGGCTGGCCATCGTGCGGGCGATGATGGACGGCAACAAGGAAGCGGGCCCCGGCCGTGGCCCCGGCGCACTGCCGCTGCTGGCCGACCGGCTACCGGCCGCGCTGCACCGGGCGGTCATGCCGATGCTCGGGCAGTGCGCTCCACTGCTGTGCGACACGGTGGTCACCACGGTGCCGCTGCCCAGCGTGCCGCTGCACTTCGACGGCGCCGAACTGCGTGAGGTCTACCCCGTCGTGCCGCTGGCGCCCGGCCACGCGCTCGGGGTCGCGTTCAGTCCCTACCGTGGCACCGTCCATGTTGGACTGACAGCGAGCGCGAGGGTGCTGCCCGACGTGGACGTGCTGGCCCACGAGCTGTCCGGCATGCTCGGGTCGTTGCAGGCACTCTGCGCGTAGAGGTGCCCTAGTAGCCGTCGCCGCCGGTGAACTTCTCCTCCAGTTCGTCGGCAACGCCTGCGACCAGGGCCAACGGGTCGACGAACTCGTTGATGTCCAGGTTCGCCAGTGGCAGCGAGTGCCGGACGGCCACGTGCTCGCCCATGATGACCAGGCCACCGCACACCGCGGTCTGGCCGATCTCGGTGAGCATGGCCAGCAGGTTGACCTCGGCCGCCTTGCCGCACGGCGACGCGATCTGGACCCACTCCTCCTTCTGGTCCAGCACCTCGCGGTAGATCACCACCGCCTGCCGCCGCTCGTCCTCGAACTCGACCTCCACGCGGATCTCGTCCTGCTCGACCCTGCTCACCCGGTACTCGGTCCGCACGAACGTGACCAAGTCGCCCCACGTTGCCATGTCGCACTCCTTCGACCTGTTGCGGCCAGCGTATCGGCCCACGCTCGCATGACCCGTGCACTCAGCGTGACTCAGCCAGTTGCCGACTTGGTCAGGTCGTACACGGTCTGCCCGCCGATCGTCGTTGACGTGTAGTGGCTGGCCACCCAACTGGTGATCTGGCTGGCCGTGCCACCCCGCCACCGGGACCGCCGCCCTGTCCACCGCCGGCTACGAAGTAGTGAATCTCGCCGGCCGCGACGCAGGCCTGGAACTGGGCCAGCGTCGGCGAATCATCCGACCCGGTGAAGCCGCCGATCGCCATCACCGACGCACCACTGGACAGTGCCGGCGACGCCGCCGTCTGCGAGCCGATCGTGGCGGCGGCCCACCGGGTGTTGCTGGCCTGCAACGCTTCCGTCAGTGTCGACGCCAGCGCGGACGATGTCGATCCGACGCCACCCGGGCCACCGCCGAAGCCACCGGTCGTGCTCGGGCCGGACGTGGGGATCGAGCCGGTGTGCGGCACGCCCGCCGTGTCCACGGCATATGCCGACGTGGCCGGCAGGCCGCTGACCAGCGCGGTGATCACCACGGCCACCCCGAGCGGTTGGAGTCCGGTGGCGGCACGCCAACCGTCGGGATGCTCGATCGGCTGGCGCATGCGCTGGAGTTGCGGTTCGTCGCCCGGTTCGAGAAGCTCACCGCAGCCTGAGTGGCGCGAGCACGAATGGTGCCTAGGCGCCTGGTGCGGCCAGTTGGACCGCGTTGTCGATGATCAGGTCGCCGTGTCGGCGGGTGATGGTGAACCGGTACGGCTCGTGGGTGGTCACACCTCGTCGGGTGACGAACGTGATCACCGCGCTGATCTTGTTCGGTCCCGCCGACTCGAACTGGCTGGGCGTGACCCGCTGGATGCCGACGTAGAACAGGCGCACCGCGGGCAGCGGGTGGGCCAGCCGGTACGCGCCGGACAGCAGCCGGTAGGCGTCGTCCACATCGCCGGGCAGCAGGTTGTAGTACTGGCGCACCAGGCCGACCATGGCGGCGAAGCCGGGTGCTCCGTCGTCCTCGGTCGGGGCCACCGTGGTGGGTTGCCCGGTCGCGGCCGGTTGCACTGCGGGCGGGCTGCTGGCCACTGACCTGTGGCCGTGCCGGTTGAGCGCCACCAGGGCACCGCCGACGGCCAACGCCACGACGACGATGGCCAGCGCCAGCAGGACGGGTTTACGCCGTGGTCGCGGCACACTGACCATGGTCGCGGCCGGCGGCGCCATGGGCATTGGCTGGACCGGCGGTTTTGTCGGGGCACGGACTGGCGCGGCGGCCAGTGCGGCCAGCTGTGCGTGTGCGTCGCGCATGGTGGGGCGGGCGGCCGGATCGGCGCGTAACAGGTTCAGCAGCACCGGCGTGAGTGGGCCTGCCTTGGTCGGCGGCCGCACCCGGCCACCGGCGACCAGGTGCAGCAGCGCCAGCGGATTGTCGGCCAACCCGAACGGGGGCGTGCCCTCGACGGCGGCGTAGAGCGTGGCGCCGAGCGCGAACACGTCGGACGGCGACGCGGGCGACGCTCCCTTGGCGACCTCGGGCGCCAGATAGGCCGGGGTGCCCGACAGCAGGCCGGTGGCGGTGAGCACGACGTCGTCCACCGCCCTGGAGATGCCGAAGTCGGCGATCTTGACGATGCCGTCGTCACCGAGCAGCACGTTGCCCGGCTTGACATCCCGGTGCACGACACCGGCGGCGTGCGCCGCAGCCAGGCCCGCGGCTGCCTGGGCGCCGATGCTGATCACCTGGTGCGGCCCGAGCGGACCGTCCCGGAGCGCGGTGGCCAGGCTGCGAGACGGCACGTACTCCATGATCAGCCAGGGCTGGCCCTCGTGTTCGGCGACGTCATAGACGATCACCACGTTCACGTGCTGTAGTCGGGCGGCGATCCGCGCCTCACGCATGGCGCGCTGCCTTGCCTCCTCGGCACGCTCGGCGCTGAGGCCGGGCTGGAGCAGCAGCTGTTTGACGGCGACGATCCGCTCCAGCCGCTCGTCCCTGGCCCGCCACACGACGCCCATCGCGCCGGACCCGACGCGCTCGGTCAGCCGGTAGCGACCAGCGATCAGTCGATCTTGCTCTGTCACCGTGCCTCCAAGCCCTCTATCTAGCACAGCGGGCGGCACCGCCCTGTTGTTACGCCGATGACAGCGGGATGTCAGACTCCCTTATGTGGAATATCAGCTGACCGCCGAGGTCGATCCGCCAGCGGACACCCCGGCTCTCGACGCCCTTCAGCAGCACGGTGTGGCGGCTCTACTGGACGAACACCTGGACCTGCTCGCCGAAATCGAAGGACCGGACGGGGTCGAGATCGAGCCCGTCGACCACCGGATCACGGTGCATCCCGGCGGGGCGTCGATCACCTGGGTGCTGGACGCGCCCGCGCTCGCGTTCGCCGAGGAGGCGGCCCGCCATGTACTCGGTGAGCTGCTGGAACGCACTGAGCTGCTGAGCGAGTGGAGCGTCCGGCGCTGCGAGGTCACCGCGAGTGACGAGGAGCTGGCCGCGGCGCTGAGTGGCATCGACGACGCGGCCGACGTCGAGATCGAGATCGACCTGGACGATCTGGACGCCATCACCGAACTGGGGAACGTGTCGGACACGGACGGTGACGAGCGTCGTGAGCGCCTGCTGGACGCCGCGGCCGAGATGGCCGCGTTCGACCCGGAGTCGTTCGGGTTCGACGAGTCGGCTGACGAGTCGGACGAGCAGTACGTCAGCGAGGACGCCACCGAGCTGCTGGCCGGGGCGCTGATGACCGGTCTGGACGTGCTGACCGAGGAACTGTTCGCCGACGTGCAGACGCTGGAGGACACCGGTATCCCGGCCAGCGAGCAGGAAGTGCTGTGGGTGCTGCACGACCTGCCGACGCGCTATGCGGGCCACTACACCGCGCTGTTCGCCAAGAAGTTCCTGGTCACGACCGCGATCCTGGGCTACCGGCTGGCGCAGCCGGACTGGGACGGACCCCGGTCCATCGCCGAGGCGCTGGCCATCCGACTGCTCAAGGGCATCGCGACCAACCAGCTCGACCTGGCCGGCCTGGTCGACGACGTGCCGCTGACCAGGATGTTCGAGGTCTTCGACGAGTACGCGTTCGCCGGCATCGACGTGGACCCGTTCTTCGCCGAGTCCGACGGCGTCGTCGACGACGACGAGGACGATGTCGACGAGTTGGTGCTGGTCGAGTGGTTCGAGCCGCTGGAGACGGTGGACGCCGACGACGAGCTCGAAGCCGAGGACGCCGAGGTGGACGAGGCCATGCGGGCCTGAGCGGTGCCGGTGGCCAATCCGCCGTAACGTTCGCTCCGAACGCAGGGTGGCCGACCATCGAAAGGGGCCACGCATGGACGACTCGGTTCGCCGGGCTGCTCGGCTGCCGAGGGTGCAGTCGGATGTCGTGCCCACGCCCGAGGAACTGCTGGTCGAGGTGGCGAAGGGCAGCGAGGCCGCGTTCGAGCAGCTCTACCACCACATCGCAGGGCCGGTGTTCGGCGTGGTGCGTCGGGTGGTGCGCGATGTCGCCCAGTCCGAGGAGGTCACCCAGGAGGTCCTGGTCGAGCTGTGGCGGACCGCGACGAGGTACAGCCCGGAGCTGGGCAGCGCGCTGAACTGGGTGCTCACCCTCGCGCATCGGCGGGCCGTGGACCGGGTCCGCTCGGCGCAGGCGGCGACCAATCGGGACGAGCGGGTCGGCGCGATGTCCGTGGAGACGGCGTTCGACAGCGTTGCCGAACAGGTAACGGTGCGACTTGAGCACGAACAAGTACGCAGATGTCTGTCGTCGCTGACCACTCTGCAACGAGAATCGGTCATGCTGGCGTATTACGGCGGCAACACGTACCGGGACGTGGCGGGGTTGCTGGCCACGCCGTTGGGCACGGTGAAGACGAGGCTGCGGGACGGCTTGATCCGGCTGCGCGACTGCTTGGGGGTGACGGTGTGAGCTCGGAAGTCCACACGCTCACCGGCGCGTACGCCCTGAACGCACTCGACGACACCGAACGCGCCGAGTTCGAACGCCACCTCGCGGAGTGCCCCGACTGCGAGCGGGAGGTCGCCGAGTTCCGGCGGACCGCGAACCTGCTGGGTGCCGCGGTCGCCGAGCAGCCGTCGGATTCGCTGCGCCAACGCGTGTTCAACGAGATCCGCACGACAAGGCAGGAACCACCGGGCAGGCCACGGCCGGTCGCCCCGCGTGGCCGGGGCCGGTCCGGCGGTACGTCCCGGTGGCCCCTCGCACTCACGTCGGTCGCCGCGGCCGTCGCACTGGCGCTGGCCGGCACGTTCGGTGTCGCGGCGCTGCGTGCCCAGCACGAACTGGACGAGGCACAGGAGACGCTGGCCGTGGCGGCAGCCGAGTACGCGCCGGTCGCGCAGGTCCTCGGCGAGCCCGACGCCCAGTCCGTGACGGCCACCGGCGCCACCGGTGGCAACGCCACAGTGATGATGTCCAGGAAGCTGGACAAGGGCGTCTTCCTGGCCTTCCACATGCCCACGACCCCGTCGGGCAAGGCCTACCAGGCGTGGGCGATCGGGGCAGGCGGCTACAAGTCGCTCGGCGTGCTGAAGGCCGGTGGCACGGACTCGACAGTGCCGGTGATCATGAACACGCTGGGTGGCACGGCGACCATCGGCGTGACCGTGGAGCCGGCAGGTGGTTCGAAGCAGCCGACGACAACGCCGGTGATGGAGATCAGCCTCCCGACCTGACCGGGCCTGTGACTGTGGTGCGGCGGTGCCGATTGGGCGATCGGACAGACCGACCCAAAACAAGACCAACGCGCCCAGCTACTTCACCAGACCGAACTGCCACACGTTCAGGTAACCGCTCCGGAACCCCGCCTCCGAGTAGGCCAGATAGAACTCCCACATCTTGCGAAACGTGTCGTCGAAGCCGAGTGCCGTGATCTCCGGCCACGCGGCCAGGAACCGTTGCCGCCACTGATGCAGCGTCTGTGCATAGTGGACACCGAGTGGGCGGCGCCGGTCGATGCGCATCGTGGTGTCCCGCTGTACGCAGTTCTCGATCGCGGTCACCGACGGGCACATGCCGCCGGGGAAGATGTACTTGTGTATCCAGGTGTACGAATTCTTCGTGGCCAGCATTCGATCATGCGGCAGCACGATCGCCTGGAGGCCGATCCGGCCGCCGGGCACCACCAGACGGTCCAGCGTGCCGAAGAACTCGGGCCAGTAATCGGCCCCCACCGCTTCGATCATCTCCACGCTGGCGACGGCATCGAACTGGCCGGCCACCTCGCGGTAGTCCTGGAGCCGCACGTCGACGCGGCCAGCCAGGCCGGCGGAGGCAATCCTCCGCATCGCGAGGTCGCGCTGTTCGGCCGAGATGGTCACGCTGGTCACTGAGGCACCCCGCTGTGCGGCCCGGATGGCCAGCGCACCCCAGCCGGTGCCGATCTCCAGCAGTCGGGTGCCGTCGTGCACGCCCGCCAGGTCCAGTACCGCGTCGATCTTGTGCCGTTGCGCTGCGGCCAGGTCCGCCGAGTCGCCGTCGAACCAGCCGGACGAGTACGTCATCGTCTCGTCCAGGAACGCGGCGAACAGGTCGTTGGACAGGTCGTAGTGCCGGTGGATGTTGGACCGCGCCCCGGACACGGTGTTCCGCTCTGCCGTCGGCTGCCGCGCGTCCACCCAGCGGCGCAGCGTCTGCAGCGGTGGCGGCACCAGGGCTGCCATCCGCTCGGCGAACGGCGTCAACAGGTCGGCGAGTTCGCTGGCCGACCAGTCCCCCGCCATGTACGACTCGCCGAAGCCGATCTTGGCGTCCACGCCGAGCCGGTGGAAGAAGTCGGCAGGCCGCTCGATGCGCATCACCGGTGTCCCAGGGCCACCGGCACCGAGCCGTTCGCCGCCGGGCAGCACGACCCGGACCGGCAGATCGCGGACCGCGAACCGGAACAGCCGCTCGGCCGCGAAGGCACGAACCGACGAGTGCGGCACGGTGGCGATGCCCGGCCAGCGCCGCTGTTCCTCCGGCCTGATCGATGTGCTGGTCATCGGACTCCCTCCTGATGGACGTGCGGAACACGTCGCGCGATCGGCACGCCACGCAGCCAGAGCGCGATGCCGTGCCCACGAATCAGTGCCGATACCCGTTGCGGCATCAGCGGTCTGCGCAGCAGCATCCGCACCAGGCCCCATGTGTCGGCCGGTCTGCGGGTGCCGCGCACGGTGGCGGACAAGGTCGTGTGCCCGTCCTGTCGGAGCGCAACGGTCACCGAAAGACCGCGGCCCGGCTCGGGTACCCGCATCACGTAGTCGCCATGCGGGCCGAGGAACGGTGAGACGTACAGCTCCTTGACGGCGTCCGCCCGGCCGCCGGAGTCCGGCCGCAGCAGGTAGCAGTGCCGCTCGCCGTAGGTGTTGTGCACTTCGGCGACCACGCACTCCAGTTCGCCGTCGGGTCGGTGGCACCAGTACACGGTGATCGGGTTGAACACGTGGCCGAGCACTCTTGCGTTGGCCAGCATCAGCACCTGGCCGCCGCGCAGGTCGACGTCCTGGGTGGCCAGCCACGCGTCCAGGTTCTGCCGGATCGACCGGTCCGGCCTGCCGATGTGGTCGGCCGCGCGGAAACCGGCGAACGGACGCAGCCATGCCGGCAGTTCGGGCAGGTGGTCGATGTCCACCAGCCACAGGTAGATCCGGTGGTCGAACGACCCCTGCGGCGCCTGTCTGCGGATGTGTGTGACCACACCGTCGTAGAGAGCGGGCGTCACCAGGCCACGCCCAGCGACTCGGCGGCCCGGACGCCGGACACACAGCCGTCCTCGTGGAAGCCCCAACCGTGGTAAGCACCTGCGAACGCGATCGTCCCATTGTTCAACAATGCCAACTTACGTTGTGCGGCAACGGATTCCGGCGTGTAGACCGGGTGCTCGTAGACCATTCTGGCGACCACGGCCGACTCCGGAATCCGGTCGGCCGCGTTCAGTGAGACCACGTAGTCCAGTGGCTCGGCCAGCCGCATCAACCGGTTCATGTGGTAGTTGACCTGCACCGCACCCTGGTCGGTGGCGCACGCCGGCTTGTAGTGGTTCCACGACGCCCTGGCCGCCTCGTTGCACGGCAGCAGTGCTGTGTCCGTGTGCAGCACGGTTTCGTTGCGGGAGTAGCGGAACGCCCCCAACGTGTCCCGCTCCGCCGACGTGGGCCCGGCCAGCAAACGCAACGCCTGGTCCGGGTGGGTGGCCACGACCACCTTCGCCACCTGGTGGACATGGTCGGACTCGTCGCGTACCTCGACACCGTCCGCGCTGCGACCGACCGACCGCACCGGCACACCGACGTGCACCGCCGCCAGGTTCTTCGCCGCCAGCTCGACGTAGGTGCGCGAGCCACCGACGACGGTCCGCCAGGTGGGTGATCCCGTCACCGAAAGTAGGCCGTGCTGGTTGAGGAAGGTGAACAGGTAGCGGGCCGGATAGCGCTTGCTGGTGGCCCGGTCGGCCGACCACACCGCGGACACGACCGGCAGGACGAAGTGCTCGACGAAGTAGTGCGAGTACCCGCCGATGGCCAGGAACGCACCCAGCGTGACCTCATCGGCGTCCGGTTCGGACAGCAGTCGTCTTGCGTGCCGGTGGAACTTGGGGATCTCGGTCAGCATCCGCAGGTACTGGGATCGGGCCAGGTTGGTGGACTGCGGGAACAGGCCGGCCAAGCCACGCGCGCCGGCATACTCCAGGCCGCAGCCGTCACACCGGACACTCATCGACATCTCGGTGTCCTGCGTGGTCACGCCCAGCTCACCGAACAGCCGCAACAGGTTCGGGTAGGTCCGCTCGTTGTGCACGATGAACCCACTGTCCACACCGATCAGCCGCCCGTCCGGCGTCAGCACGTCGTGGGTGTGGGCGTGGCCGCCGATGCGGTCGTCCGCCTCGAACAGCGACACCTCATAACGTTGGCGCAGCAGGTAGGCCGCTGTCAGGCCGGCCACGCCACTGCCGATCACGGCTACTCGCTCGGTGGGCACGTCCGGAATTCGATGCCGGCACCGATCGAGTTGGGCACATGTGATTCAGGTCACTTTGCAAGCCGCGGCCGGCGCGGCACCGAATCACCCACGTGAGATCTCCTGGTGTCGCGCCCCTGCTCGCCGAACTGGCCACCGGCACGATCGGTGACCTGCCCATCGGCCTGCGCGCGTGGGACGGCAGCACAGCCGGGCCGACCAGTGGCCCGAAACTGGTGCTGCGCTCCCGCCGTGCGCTGCGCCGACTGCTCTGGGATCCCGACGAACTCGGCCTGGCCAGGGCCTACGTGTCCGGTGACCTGGACGTGGACGGCGACCTCACCGAAGGCCTGCGCCGGTTCTGGGCCGCGGTTCGCGACGGCAGGGGACTCAGCAAGCTCAATCTCCTCCAGGCCGTCCCAGCGGCAGCCCGGCTCGGCGTGCTCGGGTTACGGCCCAAGCCGCCGGTCGAGGAGGCCCGGCTGACCGGCAGGCTGCACACCACCTTCCGGGACCGGGCCGCCATCGCTCACCACTACGACCTCGGCAACGACTTCTACCAGGCACTGCTCGACCCGAGCATGGCCTACTCGTGTGCCTACTACCCGTCCGACGACATGGACCTGGCCGACGCGCAACGCGCCAAGCTGGACCTGATCTGCGACAAGCTGGACCTCAAGCACGGCATGCGCGTGCTGGACGTCGGCTGCGGCTGGGGTTCGTTCGTCGTGCACGCAGCCAAGGAACGTGGTGTCGACGTCACCGGGATCACGCTGTCCGCACGGCAGGCCGAACACGTCCGGCAGCGCATCGCCGACGACGGCGTCAGCGCCAAGGTGCAGTTGCTCGACTACCGGGAACTGAGCGGCGAGCCGTTTGACGCCATAGTGTCCGTGGAGATGGGTGAACACGTCGGCGAGGTCAACTACCCGGAGTACACCGCGATCCTGTTCCGGATGCTCAAGCCGGGTGGTTCACTGCTGCTGCAACAGATGTCGCGGCCCGGCAACGCGCCGGGCGGTGGCGCGTTCATCGAGTCCTACATCGCGCCGGACATGACGATGCGCCCGTTGGGTCGGACGATCGACCACCTGGCGCACGCGGGCTTCGAGGTCCGGCACGTCGATGCGATGCGCGAGATGTACGCCACGACCATCCGGGCCTGGCTGGCCACGCTGGAGCGGAAACCAGCCGAGCTGATCACACCGGGCACACTGCGGGTGTGGCGGCTCTACCTGGCCGGTGGCGCGCTCGCGTTCGAGGAGAACCGGATGGGTGTGGACCAGATCCTGGCCAGGCGGAACGCGGGATGAGCCCGCTCGGCGGCAATCTCCTCGTCACCGCGATCGTCACGGTGGCACTGTTCGCGCTGACCTTCGGTATCGCCGTGGCCCGCAAGCGGTACGACACCGTGGACACCGCGTGGGGCATCGGCTTCGCGGTCGTCGCCGTCGTCACGTTCGCGCTGTCCCACGGCGATCTGACCGCCCGGCTGCTGAGCACCATCCTGACCGTGGTGTGGGGCGTGCGGCTCGGCGTGCACATCCACCGCCGCAACCACGGCGAACCGGAGGACCCCCGCTACGCCGACATGCTGGCGAAGGGCCGCGACCACCCGAAGACCCGGATGTTCGTCCGGGTCTACCTGTTGCAGGCCGTGCTGCTGTGGGTGGTGTCGCTGCCCGTGCAGGTTGCCCAGTACGGCGGGCGTCCCGGCATCGTGGGGTACACCGGGGCGCTCGTCTGGCTCGTCGGACTGCTGTTCGAGGCCGTCGGCGACCACCAGCTGAGCCGGTTCCGCGCCGACCCGGCCAACAAGGGTGAGGTGCTGAACACCGGGTTGTGGCGCTACACCCGGCACCCGAACTACTTCGGCGACGCCTGCGTGTGGTGGGGGCTGTTCCTGCTGGCCTGCCACAGCTGGCTCGGTGTCGCGACGATCATCTCGCCACTGGTGATGACCGCACTGTTGGCCAAGGGCTCCGGCAAACCGATGCTGGAGAAGGGCATGGCCGACCGCCGACCCGGTTACGTCGACTACGTGCGCTCCACCAGCGGATTCATCCCGCTGCCACCCAAACGATCATGACCCTGTCGACTAACTATGCACCCCACCGTATAGTCACACTGACTGAGCGGAAGGGACCGATCATGGCTGCGACACCCAAGGGCTGGCACGTGCACACCGGCAGGGCCGGGATCGCGCACGACGGCAGGGACGACATGGCTGTGCTGGTGTCGGACACACCCGCCGTGGTCAGCGGCATGTTCACCAGGTCCCGGTTCGCGGGGCCGAGCGTGGTGCTGTCCAGAGCGGCCTGCCAGGACTTCTCGGCCCGAGGTGTCGTCGTGCTGTCCCGCAACGCCAACGTGGCCACCGGCGAGACCGGCCTGTGTCAGGCGACCGAGGTCCGGGACGGGGTCGCCGCGGCGCTGAACGTCGCGGCCGACGAGATGCTGATCGCGTCCACCGGGGTGATCGGCGTCGAGTACCCGATGCCCGAGGTGCGCTCCGCCATCGCCGACCTCGACTACCCGACCGGCTCCGACTTCCTGGCCGCGGCCACCGCGATCATGACCACCGACACCCGCCCGAAGGTGATCAGCCTGCCGTGCGGTGCCGCGACCGTGGTCGGCATCGCGAAGGGGGTGGGCATGATCGAGCCGAACATGGCCACCATGCTCACGTTCTTCTGCACCGACGCGGACATCGCGGCACCCGACCTGGACCGCGTCTTCCGGTCGGTGGTCGAGCGGACGTTCAACGCGGTCAGCGTGGACACCGACACGTCGACCAGCGACAGCGCCGCGATCTTCGCCAACGGGCAGGCAGGCCCGGTGGACCTCGCCGAGTTCGAGCGGGTGCTGTATGCGGCCGCGCTGCACCTGGTCAAGGAAATCGCCAGCGACGGTGAGGGCGCCAGCAAGCTGATCGAGGTGCGCGTCACCGGGGCCAGGGACGACGCGCAGGCCAAGCTGGTCGGCAAGACGATCGTCAACTCGCCGCTGGTCAAGACCGCTGTACACGGCGGTGACCCGAACTGGGGCCGGGTCGCGATGGCCGTGGGCAAGTGCGAGGACGAGCAGGACATCGACCAGGACCGGGTGCGGATCGGGTTCGCCGACTTCGAGGTCTACCCGGCCCGGCCGGACGACGAGACCATGGAGCGACTGGTCACCCACCTGAAGGGCGACGAGGTGCTGATCACCGTGGATCTCGGCATCGCGGCCGGCGAGTTCACCGTCTACGGCTGCGACCTGACCAACGGCTACGTGCACATCAATTCGGCGTACACCACGTGAGGACCCTGCGCCTGATCGCGCTGCTGGCCAGGACACCACGACGTGGGCGTGGCTTCTGGTACAGCATGGCCATCGACCTGTTGTGGCCGTGGGTGATGCTGTTCACCGTGCCGGTGTGGCGTGGCGGCGAGCGCGTGCCGGCGACCGGACCGGTGCTGCTCGCGTCCAACCACGTGTCGTTCGTCGACCCGCTCACCGAGACCGCGTTCGTGCTCGCGCACGGCCGGATTCCGCGCTACCTGGCCAAAGCCGGGCTGTGGCGGATGCCCGTGATCGGCAGGGTGCTGGCCGGCGGCGGGCACATCCCGGTGTACCGGGACACCAGGGACGCGATCGCCGCCTACCGGGACGCACTGGTGGCGCTGGAGCGCGGCGAGTCGGTCATGGTGTACCCGGAGGCGACGTTCACCAACGACCCGGGCGGCTGGCCGATGCGGGCCAAGACCGGGGTCGCCAGGCTGGCCCTGGCCAGCGGTGTGCCGGTGGTGCCGCTCGCGCACTGGGGTGGTCAGCGCGTGCTGCCGCGCACGAAGTGGTTGCCCAGGCTGCTGCCGCGCAAGAAGGTCTACACCTATGTCGGTGAGCCGGTCGACCTGTCGGACTTCGCGGGCCTGGAGCCGACGCGGGCCGTGCTGACCGAGGCGACCGCGCGGATCATGGCTGCGATAACAGCCCTTTTGGTGGAGATTCGCGCCACTGAATCGTGAGACGCTGGGCGGGCACCTACGCGAGGAGGCCAGATGCCCGACCTGGAAGCCGTACTCAGCGAGTTGGTCAGCAGGCTGACTCTGGAGCAGAAGGTGCGGCTGCTGACCGGGCAGGACTTCTGGTCGCTGCCACCCGAGCCCGCGATCGGGCTGCGGTCCCTGGTGGTGTCCGACGGGCCGGCAGGGGTGCGTGGCAGCACGTGGAGCGAGCTGTCGCCGTCGGCCAGTTTCCCGTCGCCGACCGCGTTGGCGGCCAGCTGGGATGTCGCGCGGGTGGCCGAGGTGGCCGCGCTGCTGGCCGGTGAGGCGCGGCGCAAGGGTGTCGACGTGGTGCTGGCGCCCACGGTCAACCTGCACCGCAGCCCGCTGGGTGGCCGGCACTTCGAGGCGTTCGCCGAGGACCCGCTGCTGTCGGGCCTGATCGGCACCGCCTACGTGCGCGGCCTGCAGGACGCCGGGGTCGGCGCGACGGCCAAGCACTACGTGGCGAACGAGTCGGAGACCGAACGCTTCACGGTCGACATCCAGGTCGACGAGCGCACCCTGCGCGAGCTGTACCTGCTGCCGTTCGAGCTGATGGTCGTCGAGGGCGGCGCGTGGCTGGTGATGGCCGCCTACAACAGTGTCAACGGCGCCACGATGACCGAGAACCCGCTGCTCGCGCACCCGCTGAAGGACGAGTGGGGCTTCGACGGCGTTGTCATCTCGGACTGGTTCGCGACGCGGACGACCGAGGCGGCCGGGTCGGCTGCCATGGACCTGGCCATGCCCGGCCCGTGGTCACCGTGGGGCGCTTCACTGGTCGCGGCGGTACGGGACAAGAAGGTCGATGAGTCCGATGTGGACGACAAGGTGCTGCGCCTGTTGCGGCTGGCGGCCAGGGTCGGCGCGCTGGACGGCGTCGAGCCCGCCGTGGCGCCGCTGCCGCCCGCGTCGGACGACCAGTTGCGGACCGCGCTACGGGATGCGTCTGCGGCCGGGATGGTCTTGCTGCGCAACAAGAATCTGCTACCGATCGAGCCGGCCGGGCTGAGCCGGGTCGCGGTGCTCGGGCAGTTGGCCGCGCAGGCCCGGATCCAGGGTGGTGGCAGCGCGGCCGTCGTGCCCGGACATGTGGTGTCGCCGCTCGCCGGCCTGCGCGCGGCACTGCCCGACTCGGTCACGGTGGACCACGAGGTGGGCGTGCGGCTGAGCGAGGGCCTGCCGCCGGTCACGATCGACCTGATCACCGACGCGGGCGGCGAGCACGGGATGGACGTGCGCTGGCTGGCCGCCGACGGTTCGGTACTGCGGCACGAGCGGCGGCGGGCCGGTCGGCAGTACTGGCTCGGTGACATCGTTGCCGACGCGACCGAGGTGCGGGTGTCCTGCCGGTTCCGCGCGGACGCGACCGGCGAGTGGCGGTTCGGCATGATCGGCGATGGCAGGTTCGAGCTCGACCTGGCAGGCGAGACCGCCCTGGCGACCACGCTGGTGGGTGACGGCACCGGTGTCGAGGACGCGTTGCGGGCCAAGCCGCAGGCGTCGGTGGCCAGGCAGTTGACCGAAGGCGACGAGTTCGACATCGAACTGCGGCATGCCGTCGACCCCGGCGTGGTGATGCTCGACCAGGCGCTCGGTGTCGACCGGCCGCGCCGCACGCCGGAGGCCGAGTTGGCTGCCGCAGTCGAGCTGGCAGGCGCCGCCGACCTGGCGATCGTCGTTGTCGGAACCACGGAACAGGTGGAGAGCGAAGGGTTCGACCGGTCGAGTCTCGCGCTGCCGGACGGCCAGGACGGCCTGGTCCGCGCTGTGCTGGCGGTGAACCCGAGGACCGTTGTCGTGGTCAACTCCGGTGGCCCGGTGCTGCTGCCATGGCGGGACGATGTCGGCGCGCTGCTGCTGACGTGGTTCGGCGGCCAGGAACTCGGCTCCGCGCTGGCCGCCGTGCTGCTCGGTGAACTGGAACCAGGTGGGCGGCTGCCGACGACGTGGCCCGCTGCCGAGGCTGACGTGCCGGTGCTCTCGACCACGCCGGTCGACGGAGCCCTGGCGTACGCCGAGGGTGTGCACGTCGGGTACCGGGCGTGGCTGCGATCCGGTGTGGCACCGGCATTCCCGTTCGGCTACGGCCTTGGTTACACGACGTGGGAACCCGTCCGCATGATCGGATCGAGCACAATGGACGGAGTTGCCGACTTCACCGTTCGGATGCGCAACTCCGGCAGCCGAGCCGGCAAGACGGTCGTGCAGCTGTACGCGACCAAGCCGGACAGCGCGATCGACCGGCCGGTGCGCTGGCTGATCGGCTTCGCCGTGATCACCGCGGATGCCGGCGCAGAGGCCGAGGCGACCATCTCGGTGTCGCCGCGCGCATGGCGGCACTGGTCGGAGCAGGACGCCGCGTGGCGCATCGAGCCTGGCGAGTACCTGGTGTTCACCGGGAGTTCGGTCGACGACCTGACGCTGCGATCACGGGTCTCCTTCGGATAATCCATACGTACCAGTCGAAGCGGCGGTCCGGCCGATCACACAACGCCACCGTTGACCGTTGACTGTGCCTTGACGAGCGTAAGTGGTCTAGTCCACTTTCGAAGGTATTAGTTCCCCGGACCTGGGAGAAACTCATGCCGTCCTCGTCGCGATCACGCGGTTGGCTCGCCGCGGCGGCCGCCTCGGCGCTCGCCGCCGGCCTGATCGCAGTCCTCACCACAACGGCGAACCCGGCCAACGCGGCAGGCGTCAACCTGATCACCGATCCCGGTTTCGAAACCGGCCTCACCGGTTGGACCTGCGACGCGGGCACCGCCACCACCGTCACGTCCCCCGTCCACGCCGGCACGCACGCGCTGTCCGGCACGCCGACGTCATCGGATGACGCGCAGTGCACCGAGAACGTCAGTGTCCAGCCCAACAGCGCGTACACGCTGACCGACTTCGTGGAGGGCCAGTTCGTCTACCTCGGCGCCACCGGCACCGGGGTCAACGCACTGAACTGGACCCCGTCGGCGACCACGTTCCAGCAGCTGTCCACGACGTTCACCACCGGCGCCACGACCACCAGTGTCACCGTGTTCATCCACGGCTGGTACGCCGAGCCCACCTACGCCGCCGACGACGTGAGCCTGACCGGACCGGCCGGTGCCGGTGGTACGACAACCGCCCCGCCACCGACCACGACCACCGCTCCCCCGCCGTCGAGCACCACGACAGCACCGCCACCGGCGGGCGGCGCGTTCACCCACCCCGTCTACTTCATGCCGCTGGACAACAACCCGCGGCCGATCAGCTCGATCATCACGAACTCCGGCGAGAAGGAGTTCAACCTGGCGTTCGTGCTCGACTCGGGTGGGTGCACGCCCGCCTGGGACGGCCTCGCGTCCGAACTGGTGTCCAGCGACACGACCGTCGCCGCGGACATCAACGCGATCCGCGCGGCAGGCGGTGACGTCGCTGTCTCCTTCGGTGGCTTCAACGGCACCGAGTTGGGCACCACGTGCGGCAGCGCTGCCGCGCTGGCGGCCGCGTACCAGAAGGTGATCACGAAGTACAACCTGACCCGGGTCGACTTCGACTACGAGAACGGCGCACTGGACACCAACACCGCGGTCCGGTTCGGCGCGATCGCGATCCTGGAACGCGACAACCCCAGGCTGATCGTGTCGCTCACCATTCCGATGACGACGGTCGGCTTCCCGGGCAGCGGCACCGACGAGATCCGCGCGGCCGTCGCGGCGGGCGCCCGGCTGGACATCATCAACGCGATGGACTTCGACACCGGCCTCACGGCGGGCACCGAGGTCGGGCAGAGCGAGGCGATCGCCAACGACGCCGCCAGTCAGCTGGAGACCATTTTCGGCTGGACAGCGGCGACCGCGTGGTCGCATCTCGGCCTGCAGATCATGAATGGCCACACGGATCAGCCGAGCGAACTGTTCACTCAGGACACTTTCACGCAGTTGCTTGCCTTTGCTCGGGCCAGTCATCCCGCATGGTTCGCGTACTGGTCGATCAACCGGGACTTCGCGTGCCCGGCCGGTGCCGTCGAGGCATGGGCACCCGGCACGTGCAGCAACATCGCGCAGGCCGACTACGACTTCACCAAGATCATCGTTCAATACTGAGAGGTTGACGATGTCATCACGTTTATGGTCCAGAAAGGGCAGGTTGGCGGCTGCTGCCGTCGCACTGCTCGCGCCCGTCGGGCTGGTGACGGTCATGGCGGCGAACACTCCGGCCGCCGCGGCCGTCGGCTTCGGTGTCGCGCCGTACGTCGACATGACCAACAACCAGGAACCGATGCTCAGCGCGGCGATCAGCACCGGCGGGCTGAAGGCGTTCACGGCCGCGTTCGTCATTTCCAGCGGCTGCACACCGATCTGGGGCGACACGCTGCCGGTGACCAACGACCCCACGGTCAGCGGCGAGATCTCGTCGGCCGAAGCAGCGGGCGCCGGGCTGATCGTGTCGTTCGGCGGTGAGGGCGGTGTCGAACTCGCGCAGGGCTGCCCGAGCCAGACGTCCCTGACCGCCGCCTACCAGTCGGTGATCAACACGCTGCACCCGTCCCGGATCGACTTCGACATCGAGGGCGCGTCGATCGCCGATCCCACGTCGATCAACACGCGGTTCCACGCGATCGCGGCGCTGGAGTCCGCCAACCCCGGCCTGATCGTGTCGGTCACCATTCCGGTGCTGCCCACCGGTCCGGACTTCAACGGTGACGCGTTCCTCCAGGACGCCAAGGCCGATGGCGCGCGGATCGACCTGGTCAACATCATGACGATGGACTACGGCGCCGGTTCCGACCCGGCCGAGATGGGCAACGACGCCATCCAGGCGGCGCAGGACACGCTCAGCTTCGTGAGGACCGTGTGGCCGTCGGACACGTTCGCCAACATCGGCATCACGCCGATGATCGGCATCAACGACGACGCGGCCGAGGACTTCACCGAGGCGGACGCGCACACACTGGTGAACTTCGCCAACGCCAACGGGGTCGGCAGGCTCGCGTTCTGGTCGGTGGACCGGGACCAGCCATGTGCCGGCTCGGCCCAGGGACTGCCGTCGTGCAGTGAGATCACCCAGACCAAGTTGGACTTCACGAAGATCTTCACCGGGTTCACCGGCACCGGCGGTGGCACGGCACCCCCGCCGCCCACGTCCAGCAACCCGCCGACCACCACGCCGCCGACCACCAACCCGCCGCCGCCCGCCGGTAGCAACCTGGTCAGCAACCCGGGCTTCGAGAGCGGTCTGGCCGGCTGGACGTGTTCGGCCGCCGACTCCGCGGTGACCACGTCGGCGCACACCGGCACGCATTCCCTCGCCGCCGGGGCGACCAACTCCGACGACGCCCAGTGCACGCAAACCGTTGCGGTACAGGCAAGTCACACGTACACGTTGTCCGCGTGGATGAAGGGCAACTTCGGGTTCATCGGTGACACGGGCACCGGTGGCACCGACACGAGCACGTTCACCCAGGGCTCGGCAGGCTTCAGCCAGCTGACGGTGTCGTTCACCACGGGCGCGGCCACGCACAGCGTGACGGTGTTCGTGCACGGCTGGTTCGCCCAGGGCACCGTCGACTTCGACGACGTCTCGGTGAGCTGACCCGCTCGTTCCGAAGGGTGGCCGGTCCCGGCGGTGGCCGGCCACCGTCGCGTGCGCGGAATCAGGCCTTGACCTGGAGATCTTTACCGAATCGTGATTGTTGCGGCCCGCAACATATGGGACTTTCTTCAAGCATCGTAGAAAGTGTCGCCGCAGTGATGTCGCTTCAGTGAGGAGGCGCCCGTGTCATCTCGCCGCTGGCTGGCCATGGCCGGGATCATCGGACTCAGCGTCGCCGGCCTGGCCGGCCCGACCGCAACCACAGCTGCCGCCGCGACCTGCCCCTGGGTCGGGTCGACGGCACCCGTTCCACAACGTGTGGCCCAAGTGCTGGCCCAGCTGACCACCGCGCAGAAGATCTCGCTGGTGCACGGCACCGGCGGCTCCTACGTCGGCAACACGCCCGCCATCCCGGCACTGTGCATCCCGGCGATCGGCCTGGAGGACGGACCGGCCGGTGTCGGTGAGGGCCTTGGCGGCGTCACCCAGCTGCCCGCTCCGGTGGCCGCCGCCGCGACCTGGGACACGGCGGCCGAGCAGCAGTACGGCGCCGTCGTGGGCAGTGAGGAGTTCGGCAAGGGCGCCAGCATCGACCTCGGTCCGACCGTGAACATCATCCGGGATCCGCGCTGGGGCAGGGCATTCGAGTCGATGTCCGAGGACCCCTACCTGGACGGCCAACTGGGTGCGGCCGAGATCCGGGGCGTGCAGGGCACCGGCGAGCTGGCCCAGGTCAAGCACCTCGGCGTGTACAACCAGGAGACCAACCGGAACACACCGCAGGACAACGCGGTCATCGACCCGCGCGCCGAGCAGGAGATCTACTTCCCGCAGTTCCAGGCCAGCGTGCAGCAGGGCGCCGCGTCCTCGGTGATGTGCGCCTACAGCTACGTCAACGGCACCAACGCGTGTGAGAACCCGGTGCTGCTCAACCAGGCGCTGGACACCGAGTTCAAGTTCCCTGGCTTCGTCACGTCCGACTGGGGCGGCACCCACTCCACCGTGGCCGCCGCCAGCTCGGGCCTGGACATGCAGATGCCCGACGACAGCTTCTTCGGCGCCGCCCTGCAGACCGCCGTGAACAACGGGCAGGTGTCCATGACCACACTGAACAACATGGTCAGCCGCATCCTGACCGAGGAGTTCACGTTCGGCCTGTTCGACAACGGGCCGCACGGCTCGACGACGGCCACCGTGACCAGTGCGGCGCACCAGGCGACCGCAACGCGGATCGCAGAAGAGGGCACGGTCCTGTTGCGCAACAACGGGAACGTGCTGCCGCTGGGCACCACCACCAAGTCGATCGCGGTGATCGGCACCGACGGCAGCACGGCACCGCGGACCGACGGCGGCGGCAGCGCAGGCGTCTCGTCGTCCGGCACGGTCACCCCACTGCAGGGCATCACCAGCCGCGCGGGTTCCGGTGTGACGGTCGGATTCTCGGCGGGCAACTCGGCCAACGACACGCTGCCCGACGTCCCGGCCAGCGCGCTCACCCCGGCCACCGGCACCGGCAGCGGCCTGACCGGGCAGTACTTCAACAACATGACGCTGTCCGGCACACCCGCGTTCACCAGGACCGACGCAGGAGTGGACTTCAACTTCAACGGCGCCTCCCCCGGCACCGGCGTCGGCGCGACCCAGTGGTCGGCCAAGTGGACCGGCAAAGTCACGCCGACCACCACCGGCACCTACACGTTCGCCACCACCAGCGACGACGGCAGCAGGCTGTTCGTCAACGGCCAGGAGATCATCAACGACTTCCAGGACCAGGCGGCGACCACGACCACCGGCACCATCAACCTGACGGCAGGCGTGCCGGTGTCGATCGAGCTGGACTACTTCCAGGACGGCGGCGCCAGCCAGGTCAGCCTCGGCTGGGCACCACCCGGCTTCACCACGCCCGCCATCACGGCCGCGGTCAACCTGGCCCGGACGTCGAACGTGGCCGTGGTGTTCGCGAACAACTTCGAGTCCGAGGGCAGTGACCTCTCCAGCATCGACCTGCCCGGCGACCAGAACCTGCTGATCTCCTCGGTGGCCGCAGCCAACCCGAACACGATCGTGGTGCTCAACACGGGTTCCGCGGTCACCATGCCGTGGCTGTCGTCGGTGGCCGGGGTGCTGGAGAACTGGTATCCGGGGCAGACGGACGGCAGCGCCATCGCGGCTGTGCTGTTCGGTGACGTGAACCCGTCCGGCAAGCTGCCGGTCAGCTTCCCGAAGAGTCTGGCCGACGTGCCGGCGTCGACGGCGGCGCAGTGGCCGGGTGTCAACGGGAACGTGCAGTACTCCGAGGGTGTCGACGTCGGCTACCGCTGGTACCAGGCGAAGGGCATCGCACCGCTGTTCCCGTTCGGCTTCGGTTTGTCCTACACCAGCTTCGGCTACAGCGCCCTGCATGTGTCCGCAGTGGACACACACGGCAATGCGACCGTGACGGCGACGGTGACCAACACCGGCACCGAGGCCGGTTCGGACGTCGCTCAGCTGTACGTCGGTGACCCGGCGACCACCGGTGAGCCGCCGGAGCAGCTGAAGGGCTTCCAGCGGGTGACACTGCAACCGGGTGCCAGCACCACGGTCAGCTTCCCGGTGTCACTGCACGATCTGGCATTCTGGAACGACGCGACCAGTTCGTGGAACACGGCGACCGGTACCTACGGGATCATGGTCGGTGACACGTCGGCCAGCCCGCAGTTGGCCGGCACGCTGGCCGTCACGTCGACGGCGACCGGCAACGCGGTCACGGTGACCAACCCGCAGGGCATGAGCAGCCCGGTGGGCACGGCGGCCAGCCTGCCGATCACCGCGTCGGACTCGGCGGCCGGGCAGACGCTCACCTACACGGCAGCCGGACTACCGGCCGGCATGACGATCGACGCCAACAGCGGTGTGATCTCCGGTAGCGCGACAACGGCTGGCACCAACACGGTCACGGTCACGGCGACCGATGCCACCGGAGCCGTCGGCCGCACGACGTTCGTGTGGACGGCGACCAAGCCGGTGGCCACCGCCCCGGCCGGCGCGACCGGGCCGATCGTGGCCGGGGTGTCGCCGACGCTGTGTGTCGACGACCGGGCGGCGTCCACGGCGAACAACAACCCGATCCAGATCTTCACGTGCAACAACACCGCTGCGCAGTCGTGGACGGTGGCCGCCGGCAACACGCTCCAGGTACTCGGCAAGTGCATGGACGTGACGGCTGCGGGCACCGCGAACAACACCAAGGTGCAGTTGTTCGACTGCAACGGCACCGGCGCGCAGGTCTGGGTGCCACAGGCCAACGGCTCGCTGCTCAACCCGGCGTCCGGTCGCTGTCTCGACGATCCGGGAGCGACAACGACGGTCAGCACGCAGTTGGGGATCTTCGACTGCAACGGCACGGCGGCACAGCGCTGGACGCTGCCGTGATGTGAGACGCGAGCATGGCGATCACCGGTACGGTGATCGCCATGCTCGCCGCCACGGAACAGGCTCTGGACCACAGGATCGCCACCGAGCAGCACGACAACCGGCTGCCGTCGCTGGTGGCTGCCGTGGTGCGCGACGGAGTGCCGGTGTGGACAGGTGGCCGCGGGCGGGTGGCCGGGACGACACCGACCGAGGACACGCAGTACCGGATCGGCTCGATCACCAAGACGTTCGTCGGCGTGATGATCATGCGGCTGCGCGACGAGGGCATGCTCAACCTGTCCGATCCACTGCGTACCCACCTGCGGGGCACGTCGTTCGGCGACCGGACCATCGGTGAACTGGTGTCCCACGCGGCCGGCATCACGGCCGAGCCGGACGGCGACTGGTGGGAGCGCAGCGACGGCAAGCCGTGGGCCGACCTGGCCGGCGCGACCGGTCTGGAGACGATCCGCACGCGGGCCGGGCGCCGGTTCCACTACTCCAATCTCGGTTTCGCGGCACTCGGTGAGGTGGTCGCCAGGCTGCGGCAGACCGACTGGTTCACCGCGGTGCGGGACGAGATCCTGGTGCCGCTTGGCATGAATCGGACCACGATGCCGCCGACCGCGCCGCACGCCACCGGTTGGGCCGTGCACCCGTGGGCCGACGTGCTGCTGCCCGAACCGGCACACGACGCTCGCGGGATGGCCCCGGCCGGCCAACTGTGGTCCACGTCCACCGATCTCGGCAAGTGGGCGGCGTTCCTGGGTGGCTCATGCGGCGATGTGCTGTCCGCCGACACGTTGACCGAAATGCGTGAACCGGTCGTCGTCGAGGACGGGAACGCCTGGGTCGAGGGCTACGGCATCGCGCTGCAGCTGCTGCGCGACCGGGGCCGGAGGCTGGCCGGTCACACCGGTTCCATGCCCGGCTTCCTGGCCACGGTGTGGGCCGATCCCGACGTCGCGACGGGCGCGGTGGCCATGGCGAACACCACGACCGGGGCCGGCATCTCCTCGCTGGTGGCCGACCTGCTGGACATCGTGGCGACACACGAACCGAAACAGCCGACCGAGTGGACACCGCTGGCCGAATTCGACCACGACCTGCTCGCGCTGACCGGTCAGTGGTACTGGGGACCGGCCGCCTACGGCATGCGGCTGGCCGCCGACAACTGGCTCGAACTCAGCCCGCTGAAGGGCGGCTCGCGGTACCGCTTCCGGCCGGAACTGGACGGTACGTGGACCGGTCTGGACGGCTACTTCGCCGCCGAGCGGCTGCGTGTGATCCGGCGTGCCGACGGCTCGGTGAGCCATCTGGATCTGAACACCTTCGTGCTGACCCGCACGCCGTATGACCCGTCGGTGCCGATCCCGGGCGGGCTGGACGAGCAGGGTTGGCGCGGGCAGCCTGGCTGAACGGATCAGCCGCGCTACGCTCGGTGGCCGTAACGGACCAGCCCGTTCGGAGCAACGCCACCCCTTTAGCGGAGCGAATTGGGCCCACCATTTTCAGCCGTGGTCCGGTTGCATTGCCGTAGGTCGGTCATATTGCGATGGATAGCTACTGTGGGTTCATCCGTACCGGCAAGTGAGTGATCCAGCCGTACCCTTTCGAGACATCAATCCCGGAGTACCGCAACGCTTTCGGGTGACTGCGCCTGTCTGATCAGCGGTGCTAGCGTCGCTGATGTCGAGGCCGGACAACGAATTAACAGGGGTCATTCTCAGGAACCGCAGACAAGCCAATCCGGGCATATCGCAAATCTGCGCGGTAGCTCGGACGGTGAATCATGTCAGGAATTTGTCCCGAACTGGACCAGAATGTTGAACGGGTGGTGTGCGCAGTGACGCAGTCGGTACAGCAGGAACGTGACGGCGACGACGGGCAGCAGCAACTGAGCCTCGGTACAGCGGCCGCACGCAATCTTTCCACCACGACCAAGACGCCACCGCAGATGCAGGGCATCACCACCCGGTGGCTGCTGCGCGTCCTGCCGTGGGTCCAGGTCGGCGGTGGCACCTACCGCGTGAACCGTCGAATGCGGCACACCAGCGGAAACGGACGAGTCGCGTTCGGCAACATCGGCGACGACGTGCAGATCGTGGCACCGACGTTGGCCGAACTGCCGGCACTGCGTGGCATCACCGACCCCGACCTGTTGCAGACCATCGCGGGCCAGTTCACCCAGACCACCTACCAGGCCGGCGACACCATCGCGACCCAGGACCAGGCCGCCAACCAGCTGATCCTCATCGCGCACGGCAAGGTGAACACCACCCGGCCCGGCAAGTACGGCGACCTGGCGACGATCGCGACGCTGGCCGACGGCGACCACATCGGCCACGCCATGCTGAGCACCGCGGACACCACGTGGCCGTACACGGCGACGGCGGTGACCCCGACGATCACCGTGGCGCTGAGCCGGGAATCGCTGGACCGGCTCATCGGGCAGCACGCGGAACTCGCCGATTCCATTCGGGACCACACCGCCAGTGCCGCGGCCCACCAGAACGAGCACGGTGAAGCCGGCATCAGCCTGGCCGCCGGGCACCAGGGTGAGCACACCCTGGACGGCACGTTCGTGGACTACGAACTGAGCCCACGGGAATATGAACTGTCGATCGCGCAGACCATTCTGCGTATCCACTCCCGGGTCGCCGATCTCTACAACCAGCCGCACAACCAGACCGAGAACCAGTTGCGCCTCACCGTCGAAGCGCTCCGCGAACGCCAGGAACACGAACTGGTCAACAATCCTGATTTCGGACTGCTGCACAACGCCGACCTCAGCCAGCGCATTCCGACCCGATCCGGCCCACCGACGCCGGACGACATGGATGATCTGCTGGCCGCGGTGTGGAAGGACCCCGGCTATCTGCTGGCGCACCCGAAGACAATCGCGGCGTTCGGCCGGGAATGCAGCAAACGCGGCATCTACCCGCAGGGCATCGACCTGAACGGGCACAAGGTGCCGGCGTGGCGCGGGGTGCCGTTGTTGCCGTGCAACAAGATTCCGGTCACCGACAACCACACGTCGTCGATCCTCGCGATGCGGGTCGGCGAGCAGACCCAGGGTGTCGTCGGGCTGCACCAGACCGGGCTGCCGGACGAGTACGAGCCCGGACTGTCCGTCCGGTTCATGAACATCAGCGAGCAGGCGATCATCTCCTACCTGGTCACCGCGTACTACTCGGCCGCGATCCTGGTCCCCGACGCCCTCGGCGTGCTGGAGCACGTCGAAATCGGACGTGGCAATGAGTAGCCCCGCCGAGGCGGAAACCGACGAGGCCAAGCAGCTCAGCCTCGGTACGGCGGCGGCCAGAAACCTGGCCAGCACGAGCAAGACCCCACCGCAGATGCAGGCCGTCACGCCACGGTGGCTGCTGCGTGTGCTGCCGTGGGTGGACGTCGCGGGCGGCACCTACCGGGTCAACCGGCGGCTGACCTACCCGGTCGGCACCGGCAAGGTCAGCTTCACGGTGATGGGCGACGACATCCGTGTCGTGCCACCGACCCTGGCCGAACTGCCGGCGCTGCGCGGGGTCACCGACGAGGATGTTCTGGCGGCCATCGCAGGCCGGTTCGACCAGGGCGTCTACCAGCCCGGTGACACCATCACCCAGCACGGCGACGCGGCCAACCAGCTGATCCTGATCGCGCACGGCAAGGTGGCCACCACCAAGCCGGGCAAGTACGGCGACGACACCAACCTCGGCACCCTGACCGACGGCGACCATCTCGGCCACACGATCCTCGCCGGCGAATCGACGTGTCCGCAGACCGCCACCGCGCTGACCAGGACCCTGACGCTGCACCTGACCCGGGAGTCGTTCGACCGCCTGGTCGCCGACTATCCGGTGCTCGCCTCCGCCATCGACGAGCACACCAGTGGCAGCACCCCGGACCACAACAAGCACGGTGAGGCCAGCATCGACCTGACCGCGGGCCATGCCGGTGAGCAGCTGATCACCGGCACGTTCGTGGACTACGAGCCGCGGCCACGGGAGTACGAACTGTCCATCGCGCAGACCATGCTGCGCATCCACTCCCGCGTGGCCGACCTGTACAACCAGCCGCACAACCAGACCGAGAACCAGTTGCGGCTCACCGTCCAGGCATTGCGGGAGCGTCAGGAAAGTGAATTGTTGAACAATCCTGATTTCGGATTGTTGCGCAACGTGGCTCTCAATCAACGCATCCCCACCCTGGCCGGGCCGCCGACCCCGGACGACATGGACAACCTGATCACCAGGCGACGCAAGACCCAGTTCCTGCTGGCCCATCCGAAGGCGATCGCCGCGTTCGGTCGGGAGTGCAACAGCAGGGGCATCTACCCGCAGGAGGCCGAACACGAGGGCAAGGCGGTCCGCGCGTGGCGGGGCATTCCGCTGCTGCCCTGCGACAAGATCCCGATCACCGACGACCACACCACGTCGATCGTCGCGATGCGGACCGGCGAGGACAACCACGGTGTCGTCGGGCTGCACCAGACCGGACTGCCCGACGAGTACGAGCCGGGCATGTCCGTGCGGTTCATGGGGATCAACGAGCAGGCCGTGCTGTCCTACCTGATCACCGCGTACTACTCGGTCGCGATCCTGGTGCCGGACGCGTTCGGCGTGCTCGAACACGTCGAGATCGGACGCTGACATGGCGGCCCAACGGACCAGAGCCATGGCGGCCGGGCGGCCGGTGGCCGAGGTGCTGGCGTGGGGCCGGGACATGGTGACACCGGCGCTGCGGGCGGCGGTGGACACGCTGCCCGGATCGATGCGCACCATCTGCGGCTACCACTTCGGCTGGTGGGACGCTGCGGGGCGGCCGACGGCCGAGGACGGCGGCAAGGCGCTGCGGCCCACGTTGGCGCTGCTGGCCGCGTGCGCGGTCGGCGGATCGCCGGCAGCCGCGGTGCCGGGCGCTGTCGCCGTGGAACTGGTGCACAACTTCTCGCTGCTGCACGACGACGTGATCGACAGGGACGTCACCCGACGGCACCGGCCGACCGCGTGGTCCGTGTTCGGGGTGAACCCGGCGATCCTGGCCGGGGATGCCCTGCTCACGCTGGCCTTCGACGTGCTGGCGGCGAGTGGGCACCCGGCGGCGCGGGAGGGCGTCCGGGCGGTCAGTGCCGTCGTGCAGGAACTGCTCGACGGGCAGAGCTCGGACATGGCGTTCGAGCAGCGGACCGACGTCACCCTGGCCGAATGTGTGCGGATGATCGCCGGGAAGACGGGGGCACTGCTGGGCGGGGCGTGCACGATCGGCGCCTCGTTCGGCGGGGGGACCGTCGAGCAGGTCGCCGGCGCGCGCCGGTTCGGTGAACGGTTGGGCCTGGCGTTCCAACTGGTCGACGACCTGCTCGGCATCTGGGGCGACCCGATGGTCACCGGCAAGTCGGTGCACTCCGATCTGCGCAGCCGCAAGAAGTCCGTGCCGGTGGTGTCGGCGCTCAACTCCGGCACTACCGCCGCCGCCGAACTCGCCACGCTCTATCACCAGGAAGAACGGCTGTCCGACGATGAACTGGCCAGGGTCGCCGAACTGGTCGAGATGGCGGGCGGCCGGTCGTGGACCCAGCTACGAGCCGACGAACTGCTCGCGGAAGCGTTACGGCACTTGGCAACCATCTGCCCCCAGGCGGGTGCGGCCGGTGAGCTGACCGGACTGGCCCGGCTGGCCACCCACCGCGACCACTGACCCATGCAGGAGGCTTCGCCGATGTCCGAGAGCGGACCACACGACATCCTGGCGTTCGTCGCGCGCGAACCGGATCGGTTGGCCGACGGCACCGTGCTGGTCGCCGACGAACTGCTCCGCGAAGGACTGCCGGCCATCGAGTGCCCGGCCGCTCCACTGCTCGTCGGTGAACTGGCCAGGCAGGGGGTGCCGGCGACAAGGGGGCCGCTGCACCTCGGCCCGGCCGGCCGGCAGGCAGGCCGCCCACCCAGCGCACTGGCGGCCGTGTTGGCCGGCACGTCCGGTCGCGTCGGACTGGGTGTGGCGGCCGCCGATCCGGTGGTGCAGCGGATCGCGCGCACCGTGCTGGCCGGCTGTCTCGCGGTGGCCGACCGGCCAAGGCGGGTGCTGTTGGCCGCGCCGAGGTCGTTCTGTGCTGGCGTGGAACGGGCCATCGAGGTGGTGGAACGGCTGCTCGACCAGCGCGGTGGCCCGGTGCACGTGCGTAAGCAGATCGTGCACAACACCTACGTCGTCGCCGATCTCGAAGCGCGCGGCGCGGTGTTCGTGGACGAACTGGACAGCGTGCCCGACGGTGCCGTCGTCGTGTTCTCTGCGCACGGCGTCTCCCCTGCCGTGCGGCACGAGGCGGCCCGGCGGGGGCTGGAGGTGATCGACGCGACCTGCCCGCTGGTCACCAAGGTGCACGCCGAGGCACGCCGGTTCGCCGGCCGGGGCGACACCGTGATCCTGATCGGCCACGAAGGACACGAGGAAGTCGAGGGCACGCTGGGCGAGGCACCAGAACACACCGTGCTGGTGCAGACCGCGGCCGACGCCGAGACCGTGTGGGTGGCCGATCCGAAACGCGTGTCCTACCTCACCCAGACCACGCTGGCCGTGGACGAGACGGCGGACGTGGTGGCCGCGCTGCGGGCCAGGTTCCCCGCGCTGCGCAGCGCGTCGTCCGACGACATCTGCTACGCCACCACGAATCGGCAGCACGCGCTGTCCGCGATCGCCGACGAGGCCGACCTGGTGCTGGTGGTCGGCTCGGAGAACTCGTCCAACTCCAAACGACTCGTGGAACTGGCCAACCGACAGGACACCAGCAGCCACCTGATCGACGACGCGACCGGCATCCGGCCGGAGTGGCTGGCGGGCGTGCGGGTGGTCGGTCTCACAGCGGGTGCGTCCGCGCCACCGAGGCTGGTCGAGGACGTCATCGGCGCGTTGGCCGGACTCGGCCCGGTGACCGCGGCGGAACGCGAGATCACCAGGGAGACGATCCACTTCACGGTCCCGTCGGCGGTGCGTCACATCCGCTGACGGACGGCCAGCATCCGGTAGGCCGCCCTGATAACGTCTCGCCACGTGACTACGACCGGGGCTGCCGGCCCGGAGCCGCAGCCGGTGGCTACGACCCTGACCAGTGCGGCGATCTTCCTCGTGGTCACCATCTGTCCTGGCGAGCCGGCCGCCAACGCGGTGCGTGCGCTGTGCGGCGATCTGGCCGGCCTGTTGCGTGCCGTCGGTTTCCGGGACGGCAACGCGCGACTGTCCTGTGTGCTGGGTATCGGTTCGGCGGCGTGGGATCGGCTGTTCGGCGACCCCCGGCCCGCTGATCTGCATCCGTTCCGGGAGATCCGGGCCGGCAGTCGGCACGCCGTGGCCACGCCGGGCGATCTGCTGTTCCACATCCGTGCCACTCGGATGGACATGTGCTTCGAGCTGGCCACCCAGATCACCAGTCGACTCGGTGCCGCGGTGTCCACCGCCGACGAGGTGCACGGGTTCCGCTACTTCGACAACCGCGATCTGCTCGGTTTCGTGGACGGCACGGAGAATCCGGTCGGTGGCGACGCCGAGGACGCCACCGTGATCGGGCCCGAGGACGAGGCGTTCGCCGGTGGCAGCTACGTGATCGTGCAGAAGTACCTGCACGACATGGCCGGTTGGCACGCGGTGCCCGCCGAGGAGCAGGAAGGCATCATCGGCCGGACGAAGCTGTCCGACATCGAACTGTCCGACGACGTGAAGCCCACCTTCGCGCACAACGCGCTGACGTCGATCACCGACGAGAACGGTGACGACATCGACATCGTCCGCGACAACATGCCGTTCGGATCGGCGGGTGCCGGTGAGTACGGCACGTACTTCATCGGCTACGCACGCTCACCCGCGCCGATCGAGGAAATGCTGAACAACATGTTCGTCGGCAAGCCGCCCGGCAACTACGACCGACTGCTGGACTTCAGCCGCGCGGTGACAGGTGTGCTGTTCTTCGTGCCGTCGTTGCCATTGCTGGAAAGTCTCGCCGACCGCACACCGGGCGCGGCCGCAGCCAACGGATCGCTGTCCATCGGCAGCCTGAGAGGGGCCTCGCAGCATGAATAACCTGCATCGCGAACTCGCGCCGATCTCCGAGACCGCGTGGTCCCAGATCGAGGAGGAGGCGTCCAGGACGATCAAGCGTCACCTGGCCGCCCGTCGCGTCGTGGATGTGCACGGGCCCAACGGTCCGGAGTTCGCCGCGGTCGGCACCGGTCACGTGCACGTGATCGACGGCCCGGCCGACGGGGTCCGCGCCCGGCAGCGCGACACGGCCGCCGTGGTCGAGCTTCGGGTGCCGTTCGAACTGGACCGAGCCGCGATCGACGACGCCGAACGCGGTGCCGAGGACTCGGACTGGCAGCCGGTGAAGGACGCTGCGAAGCAACTGGCCTTCGCCGAGGACCGCCTGGTCTTCGACGGCTACGCGGCCGCCGGCATCACCGGGCTACGCGAAGGCACCAGCAACCCGGTGCTGACCCTGCCGGCCGACGTGCGGGACTACCCGGAGACCATCGCCCAGGCGTTGTCCGCCCTGCGCACGGCCGGCGTGAACGGCCCGTACTCGGTCGCGCTCAGCGCTGACGCCTACACGCTGGTCAGCGAGACCCGGGACCACGGTTACCTCGTGCTGGAACACATCCAGCGGCTCATCGGCGGCGACATCGTGTGGGCACCCGCGATCAGCGGTGGGTTCGTGCTGACGACCCGCGGTGGCGACTTCGATCTGCACATCGGCCAGGACGTGTCGATCGGCTACCTGTCGCACACCGACACGTCCGTGCACCTGTACCTGGAGGAGACGCTGACGTTCGTGCTGGCGACCAGCGAAGCGGTGGTGGCTGTTTCCGGAGGGTGAGTCAGCCGTTCTCCCGGCCCGGTAGGGGCGCGCCGGCCAGGAAGGCTCGATAGGTCTCGGCGGCGTCCGGCTCGATGTCGGGGTTGGCGGCGGCGTAGCGGGTGTCGGTGCGGTCCCGCTTCGGCCCGGAGAGCCAGAACTCCTCGTCGGTCTCGGTGTCGAAGAAGTTCGCATCGACCATGCCGCCCGATCGGCGCAGGGTTCTGCCGTGGAAGTAGGCGGTGCTCCACGTCTTCGAGAAGTCCACCCAGCCGATCCACGAGGGTCCTCGGTCGGTGTTGTAGCCGGTCTTCAACTGCACGAACATGATGCGTCGAGGCATCCGCTCAGGGTCCTGCACGGCCGTATCCGCGACCAGTCGTTTTTCGGCCCCGGCCCGGATGCGGCTGGTTGCGTCGGGAGGTGGCGGAGGTCCTGGTTCGCTGTAGGACCCTGGGCCGGCGACAACGCGGCGGCGCTGCCTGGCGCGGTGAGCGCAACCCGCTCCGGTGAGCACCGCTCTAAGTAGTGAGCACTGCTCCATTCGGTGGACACTGCCACCCGGCGGGCGCCGCCCCAACTAACGAGCACTGCTCTGGCTAGTGAGCACTGATCCGCTCCCGCACGCTGCCCAATCCGGCGAGCACAGCCTGGCCCGGCGAGCACGCTGCCCGGCCCCGCGAGCGCGGCTTGAACTTTGCGAGCACTACCTGGCCGGTGAGCATCGCTCGGCCAGGTGAGCACCAGCCTTTCGGGTGAGCATTGGTCCGAATGGTAAGCACTGCTCTGACTGGCGAGCGCCGCTAGTTCTTCGGTGCCGTGGCGATCCGGAAGATCGGGTAGCCGGGTGCGATCTCCAGCAGCTTCGCGTCGCTCGCGCTCGCGTCGACACCGTCGAAGAACACGCCGACCTCGAACTTCCAGCGCTTGAGGTATGCACGCAGGATGGCGGGCTTGTCCTCATCAACCAGCTCGGTCGGCACGAACCGCTCCGTCCGCCGCCCGACCCGCAGCTCACCCTCGCCTGCCACCCGCAGGTTGCGCACCCACTGGGTGTGGCCGCGCGGCGCGACCAGGTAGCGCTGACCGTCCACCGTCAGCAGGTTGACCGGCGTGCTCCGCATCTCGCCACTCTTGCGCCCACGGACCGACAACACCCGCGAGCCCCACACGCTGAAGCCCATCCGGGTCAGCCTGGCGACCACGTTGTTGAAGAAGTCGGTGCTGTTCTTCGGGGTGACGTAGCGCTCGGCGGTCATGGTGTCCTCCTCGGTATGGAGAGCGGTGCTCTCGCTTGAGATCAGTAGACACCAGGCAGCCGCCTGAGTCAAGAGCGGTGCTCTCAAATTTGAACAGTGCTCCAATCAATGGCACACTGAGCCCATGAACGCGGGTCGCACAGCACGGGAACGGGCCAGGGCCGAACTGACCCAGGAGATCAAGGACGAGGCACGCCGCCAGCTCGCGGTGTCCGGCGCGGGTGGACTGTCCCTGCGCGCCGTGTCCAGAGAACTGGGCATGGTGTCGTCCGCGCTCTACCGCTACTTCCCCAGCCGGGACGAGCTGCTCACCGCGTTGATCATCGACGCCTACAACTCACTCGGCGAGTCCGCGGAACAGGCCGAAGCAAAAGTACCCAGCACCAAACTCAGGGACCGATGGCTGGCCACCTGCCACGCCATCCGGAGCTGGGCCAGGACCCGCCCACACGAGTACGCCCTGATCTACGGCTCCCCCGTGCCCGGCTACCAGGCACCGATGGACACTGTCGCGGCGGCGTCCCGGGTGCCGCTGCTGATGATCGGCATCCTGCGGGACGCCAACACCGTCGGCGCGCTGGACATGCCGAAGGACGACCGGCCGCTGACGCCGATACTGGCGGCGCAGGCCGACGCGCTGGCCGAATCGGTCGCGCCGGACCTGCCGCCGCCGGTGCTGATCAGCGCGCTCACCGCACTGACGCAGATCTTCGGGATGCTCAGCTTCGAGCTGTTCGGCCAACTCGTGGGCAGCGTGGATCCCAGTGACGAGTTCTACGCCGCGTCCGCCGAACGCATGGCCGACCTGGTCGGCCTCCCATAGGTCACACGCCAGGTCACCCCGGCCAGGTCACCCCGGCCAGGTCACTCCGCCGTGAGCTTGCGCAGCCTGGGCAGGATCTGCTCGCCGTAGAGCTTCAGGAACCGCTCCTGGTCCGGCCCCGGCGCGTGGAACACCAGGTGCGTGAAGCCCAACTCCAGGTACCGGGCCACCGCGGCCACGTGCTCCTCCGGGTCGGACGACACGATGAACCGGCTGGACGAGCGCTCGACGGGCAGTGCGTCGGCTAGGCGCTGCATCTCCACCGGGTCCTCGACGTCCGACTTCTCCTCCGGCGTGAGCGCCAGCGCGCCCCAGAAGTGGGTGTCGTTGAGTGCCCGTTCCTTGTCCGTGTCGAACGAGACCTTGACCTCGATCATCAGGTCCAGGTCGCCGATCGTCCGGCCGGACTGCTCGACACCGGTGCGCACGGCCGGCAGCAGCGTGTCCGTGTAGAGCGTCGGCGCCTTGCCGCTGGTGGTGATGAAGCCGTCGCCACGCCGACCGGCGAGCCGGGTCGCCGCCGGACCGGAACCGGCGATGTACAGCGGTACCGGCGTCTCCGGGCGGTCGTAGATGGTTGCCTTGTCGGTGCTGTAGTGGTCGCCGTTGAAAGTGACCCGCTCCTCCGTCCACAGTAGACGGATCAGGTCGATGGCCTCCTTGAAGCGGGCGAACCGCACCTTCGGCTCCGGCCACTCCACGCCCAGCGGCGACTCGTTCATCGACTCACCGGAGCCGATGCCGAGCACGACGCGCTCGGGGTACAGGCAGCCGAGGGTGGCGAACGCCTGTGCCACCACGGCCGGGTGGTAGCGGAACGTCGGGGTCAGCACGCTGGTACCCATGATCACCCGCTCGGTGGCCGCACCGAGCGCACCGAGCCAGGGCAGCGCCGCCGGGGCATGGCCGCCGTCGTGCCGCCAGGGCTGGAGATGGTCACTGACGAACACCGAGTCGAAGCCCTGCTCCTCAGCCAGCACCGAGAAACGGAGCAACTCGGCCGGCGCGAACTGCTCGGCCGATGCCTTGTATCCGAACCTGACCATGCGAGAACCCCTTCCGGCCGGGCGCCGTCGCGCCGTGCCTCCTTCGATCGAACCACCGCGCGGGCACCCGGTGAAATCGAACCCCACGTAGCCTTCGCCACTCTTCCGCTTGACATGTGACCTTTTGGTCACATAACCTTCCGTAGTGAGCGACGACGACGATCCCGTGTTCAAGGCGCTCGCCGATCCGACCCGTCGTTTCCTGCTCGACCTGCTGTTCATCCGCGACGGCCGCACACTGACCGAACTGGAATCCGAGCTGGAGATGACGCGCTTCGGCGTGATGAAGCACCTCCGTGTCCTTGAGGACGCGAACCTCGTCGTCACCCGCCGCTCGGGCCGGGAGAAGTTGCACTTCCTGAATCCGGTGCCGATCCGGCTGATCCACGACCGGTGGATCGACAAGTTCACCGAACGCCAGGTCACCGCCCTGGCCGACCTGAAAAATCGACTGGAGATCGAGGAAAAGCCATGACGGAGTCAACGACGGTAGCCACCAGGACCGTGCAGGTGCACCGGGTGTACATCAAGGCCACCGCCCAGCAGGTGTGGGACGCGATCACCGACCCGACGTGGAACGGGCGATACGGCTACCAGTGCCCGGGCGACTACGACCTGCGGCCCGGCGGCGCCTACGTCGGTCACTCCAACGCGGCGATGCAGGCCATGGGTGCGCCCGACCCGCTGATCGACGGCGAGATCATCTCCGTCGACGCCCCGCACAGACTTGTGCAGACGTGGCGTGCGCTGTTCGACGATTCGACGAAGGCGGAAGGGTTCACCCAGCTCACCTGGGAGATCGACGAGAACCCGGCCGGGTTGTGCCGGCTGACCGTGACCCACGACGTGACGAACGCTCCGCTGATCGCGGCGCAGACCAGTGGTGAGATGACGGAGGCAGGCGGCGGCTGGGCCTTCATCCTGAGCGACATGAAGACGATGCTGGAGACCGGAAAGTCCTTCCAGGGCTGAGCCGGCCGGCATCCGGGAAGGGCCGCACCCGTGCGGCCCTTCCCGGCGTGACAGCGCCCACCCGGCGAGCGAGACAGGTCGTGCCGCGGCCGGGCGCATCATGGAGACATGGCGCTTCAACTGCCCTCGACCGGTCTGGCCTCCGTGCGGAAGCGGATCGGCGCCGGCTTGTTCGGCCTGGTCGCCGGACCGGACGGCACGGCCAACAGTTCGCGCATCCACAAGACCCCGGGGCCACGCTGGTTCGAGCCGGACCGGCCGATCCGGCACGTGCACGGCGATGCGGCGATGTTCGTCGGCGGGCTGCGGGCGCTGCTGTTGCAGTCGCTGCACCCGTTGGCGATGGCGGCCGTCGCCGAGCACTCCGGCTACCGGGGTGATCCGTGGGGTCGGTTGCAGCGCACCAGCACATTCCTCGCGACGACCACCTACGGCGTCGACTCCGACGCGCAGCGGGCCGTCGACCGGGTGCGGGGTGTGCACCAGCGGGTCAAGGGCATCGCGCCGGACGGCACGCCGTACCGGGCGGGCGATCCGCACCTGCTCGGCTGGGTCCATGTGGCCGAGGTGGACAGTTTCCTGCGGTGCCACCAGCGATACGGCGCCAAGCCCCTGGACGATGCGGGCTGCGACGGTTATGTGGCCGACATGGCCAAGGTGGGCACCGCGTTGGGTGTCATCGACCCGCCGACCAACCAGGCCGAACTGGCCGAGCGCCTGGCCGCCTACCGGCCGGAGTTGAAGGGCACGCCCGCCGCACGGGACGCGGCCCGGTTCATGCTCGTGCAGACCCCGCTGCCGCTGTTGGCCAAACCGCCGTACGCCGTGCTCGCGGCCACCGCGGTGAGCACACTGCCGGCGTGGGCGAGGCGGCCGCTGCGGTTGCCGTACCTGCCGATCACCGAGGCCACCGCGGTCCGGTTGGCCGGGCACGGCATCGTGAACGGCCTGCGCTGGGTCATGACTCCCTGAGTGCCGGCACCGGCGCGTCCGCGTACGTGCCAGGGAAGTCGGTGGACCTCGTCACGTCGGCCCACGCCGTCGTCTCGGCTGCCCTGGACTCGGCCGACCGCTCGGCCAGCCGCAGTGCGTCCGAGCCGAGCAGCAGCCGCAGTGGCGGTTCGGCCACGTCGACCAGCTCGGTGATCACCCGCGCGGCCCGCTCCGGGTCGCCCTGCTGGATACCGGCCACGTCCCGTCGGTAGGCGTTGATCCGGCCGACGGTCGCCGCGTAGTCCGGGCCGACCTCCGGCAGTTGCATGGACGAGCCACCCCAGTCGGTGCGGAACGCGCCCGGTTCGATGATCGTCACCTTGATGCCCAGTGGCGCCACCTCGTTGTGCAGCACCTCGGTGAAGCCCTCCACGGCGAACTTGGCTGCCTGGTAGGCGGCCAGGCCAGGGGTGCCGCCGACGCGACCGCCGACCGACGACAACTGGAGGATGTGCCCGGAGCGCTGCTCACGCAGCACCGGCAGGGCGGCCTTGGTGACGTTGACGACGCCGAAGAAGTTCGTCTCCACCTGGGCCCGGAAGTCGTCGTCCGGTGTCTCCTCGATGGGCGACGAGTTGGCGTAGCCGGCGTTGTTGGCGACCACGTCCAGCCTGCCGAACTCCGTCACCGCGACCTGGACCGCGGCACGGGCCGCTGCCGGGTCGGTGACGTCGAGCGCGACCGTGCGGATGTGGTCGCCGTACTGCTCGGCCAACTCGTGCAATGCCTGCGGGTCACGCGCCGTGGCGACGACGCGGTGACCTGCGGCGAGCACCGCTTCGGTCAGGGCACGGCCGAGGCCGCGGGAACTTCCGGTGATGAGCCATGTCTGCGTCATGACCCCATAATGCCACATCGATGTGGCATTTATCGGGTGAACTGCGCCACTGGTGTAGGATTCCGGGCATGAGAGCCGACGCCGCCCGCAACCTGGACGCGGTGCTACAGACCGGTGCCCGACTGCTGGCCGCCGACCCGGCCACCAGCATCGCCACGATCGCCGCCGAAGCAGGGGTCGACCGGCGCACGGTGTACCGGCGGTTCGCAACGCGGGAGGCGCTGCTGGCCGCGGTGTTCCAGGCGAAGCTGGACGCCGCGGAGCGGGTGCTGGACGACGCCCGGCTGACCGAGGCACCGGTCGCCGTCGCGCTGCACCGGTACGTGGAGGGCATCATCCCGGTCAGCCGGCAGTGGCCGGTGCACGTACGGCGGATGATGCGGTCCGATCCGGCGGCGTTCCTACGTCGGGAGCAGGAGAGCGCACGGCTGGACGCGTTCGTCCGGCGTGCGGCCGACGATGGCCTGCTGCGGGACGACCTGCCGGCAGGCTGGGCGCGGTCGATGCTGGATCAGTTGGTGGACCTCGTGGCCCACGAATTCACCGAACTGGCACCGGGACCGGCCGCTGATCTCGTGGTCAACTCGCTGCTGCGCGGGCTGGGCACCGCCTCCGGTCCGGCGTGAGATACCTGTCGAACACCGGGCGCCAGGGGCGAATTCCCTACAGCCACTGTGAATAACGGTTTCTTGTCAACCGAAGCAGGGCCTGCTTACGCTCGGTTCATGACCTGTCGCGCAGCTGTCACCACCGGCCTGGCCGCCGTCGCGGCGTTCGCAGGCTCGGTGTTCGTCGCCACCGCGGCGCATGCCACGCTGCCAGCCGGCTACGTGCACGCCGTGGTGGTCTGCCAGACCGCCACCCTCTACACGGGATTCAACCCGGGCCTGCACGGCACCACGGCAGGCGACACCGGCTACACCCTGCCGGCCGGCAACAAGGTGGCGGTGCAGACCGAGGCGCCGGTGTTCAACGGGTGGCTGGACACACTGGACATCGGCCCGAGCACCACGGGCTGGATGCGGACCGAGTGCATCGGTGGGTACGGCTCATGGTGATCCGACGCCGAGTGGCCACACTTGTTGCTGGCGCGGCATTTGCCGGCGGCCTCGCACTGTTCGCACAGCAGGCCTCCGCTGCGCCGACTGTCGAGGTCGTGTGTCATGTGCAGAACGTCTTCCTGCGCACCGAACCGGTCGGTCCGGTGATCGACAACCTGCCGGCCGGGTCGCACTTCGCCGTCTACGAGACCACCCCGGGCGGCTGGGCGCACGGCACGTCGTACTTCGACAACACCAGTGGCTACGTGCCGCTGCAGTATCTGTGCGCCGAGTGAACGGAAGGCCAGACCCATGCGCCGCACCATGATCCTCGTTGCCGCCGCCGCGCTGCTGACCACGCTGTCGGTCACCACTGCCACCACCGCCACCGCTGGCACCCGGCACTCGATCGTCACCGCGAACTCGCCGTCCACCGGTGCACCGGTCACCGGCGGTGGCAGCTGGATCACCAACAAGGACAACGGCTACTACATCGGCAGGGCCATGCCGGGCACCACGTTCGACGACGAGGTGACCGACTCGGGGAACTGGCACTTCGGCCGGGCGTTCAACCCGGACATGTGCGGCTGGGTCATGCCGGGCTCGATGGGGACCGAAGTGGACACAGTCGCCGACTCGTGCTCGACGACGACGCTGGCCAACCTGTCGCACCGATTGACCGTCGGCAAGGACTTCAACGCGAAGGCCCACCTGGCCACGGACGGCACGTCGTCCACGACGAACGGATGCACGCTGTTCTACAACTACTTTGTCGGCACCAACTTCGCGGGCGGAGCCAACGGTGGGCACTGGGCCAACCCGGCTGGCGCGGTCGGTGGCAGCGTCGCGTATCGATTCACCACACTGGACGGACAGGCCGCCGTCGTGCGCGACTCGGCGCTGGGCTGGGGTTTCGTGCCGATCGGCTGCGTCAACCGGCCGGCCGCACTGTTCAACGACAACGACTGAGCACCGGAATCAGCCATTAACGCTCCGTATGTGCCCACTCCCTCTTCGTGAAATGTTTGCGTAACGGAATTACCGGGCCTACTGTTCGGCGCGCCGCTGTCGCATGGGGCGAGGGAGCGCGTTGTGGTAAGTCGAATTTGGGGCGGGAAACGGAAGTCGATCAAAGCGCGGATGTTGGCCATCGCGCTGATTCCGAGCCTTGCGCTGCTGGCTGTCGGGCTGGGTATTTCCGGCTATCTGGTCAATCAGGGCATTCAGACCAACAGGTCGGCCGGCGAGCTGCGGTCAGCGGTCGGACCAGGCACGAGCATCATCGGCAACCTCCAGTTGGAACGGTGGCTGAGCCTGGTCCAGGTCGGCGGCGGCAGGGTCGACCCGAAACAACTCGCCGCCCAACGCGGCAAGGTGAACATCGATCTGGTCGGGATCCAAACAGGCGCCACCTCGATGACGGCAATCACGGACATTGTGCCGTCCGCGAACGTCAGCGCGAATTCACCGTGGAACCAGTTGGGCACTGTCCGTCAGCAGGTCGATTCCCGTCGTATTTCGCTGGTGAACGCCTACAACTACTACGACCAACTGCTGTCCCCCATCGCCGGTTACGTCGGCGCGGTCGCCGGCGAGGCGCCCAATGCCGAGGTGGGCAACGCACAGCTGACTGCGGCCGACCTCTACTCGGCGGCCGAGGATGTGGCCCGCGCCAACGCATTGTCGTTCTCCGCGGCGATCCAGGGCGGCATGAACGGCAGCGAGTTCGCCGAGTACTCCAGGCAGGTCGGCGCCTACCAGTCGGCGCTGGCCGCGTTGGTGCCACGCATGACACCGCAGGAGCAGCACCAGTACGCGACCATGACCGCGTCGCCTGCCTGGCAGCAACTGCTGTCCGTGCAGCGGGCGCTGTCCGCGGCCGGGCCGAGGGTGCCCGGGTCGAGCAGCTCCGTACCCCTCTCGGTCAGTGCGGTGGACTGGCAGAACGACACCATCCAGGTGATGGCGCAGATGCTGGGCCTGTTCAACAGTCACTTCCAGTACGCGGCGGACCTGGCGGCCAGCAACGGCAAGGCCACGCTGATCAGCGCGCTCGTCGCCGGACTGGTGATCGTGCTGGCCGGCATCGCGGTGCTGATCGTGGCGCTGCGCATGTCCAACGGTGTGGTCCGCAGGCTGGCCCGGCTGCGCAAGGACACATTGGACCTGGCCGAGCAGCACCTGCCGCGGATCGTGCGCCAGTTGCAGTCCGGTGAACACGTCAACGCACCGGAGCTGCCCGCACTGATCCACGGCCAGGACGAGATCGGCCAGGTGGCTGACGCGTTCAACAAGGCGCAGCACACCGCCGTGGCTGCCGCAGTGCAGGAGGCCAACACGCGGCAGGGCGCGAACACGGTGTTCCTCAACATCGCGCACCGCAGCCAGTTGGTCGCGCAGCGGCAGTTGAGCGTGCTGGATCTGGCTGAGCGCCGTCAGGAAGATCCGCAACAGGTGCAGTTCCTGTTCCAACTGGACCACCTGGCCACGAAGGCGCGGCGGAACGCGGAGAACCTGATCATCCTCGGTGGCAAGCGACCGGCCAGGCAGTGGCGGGACGCCATCCCGATCCGGGACGTGGTGCGCAGTGCCATCGGTGAGACGGAACACTTCGCCAGGGTGAAGATCCAGCGGCTGCCGGAGATCGCCATCAGCGGTCCTGCCGTCGGCGACCTGGTGCACCTGCTGGCCGAACTGCTGGACAACGCGACCTCGTTCGCGCCGCCGGAGGCGCGGGCCGAGGTGTCCGGCAACATGGTGGGCAGGGGCGCGGTCCTGGAGATCGAGGACCAGGGCCTCGGTATCCCGGCCGGCACCAGGGATGCGCTCAACGCGAACCTCCAGACTCCACAGGACTACGGCGTGATGGCGCTGACCGCGGACTCCCGGCTCGGCCTGTTCGTGGTGGCCAGGCTGGCTGCCCGACACGGCATCCGGGTGTCGCTCACCGACTCGATCTACGGCGGCACACGAGCCGTGGTGCTGCTGCCGGCCACGCTGCTGGAGACCACCGGTGAGCCGTTGGAGATCGACTCAGCGGAACCGGCCGACGCGACCGACTCGGCGGCCGAGCTGGTGCCGGTGTGGCCGAACGCGGAACCGGCCGAGGACCGGGGTGGCCCGGCCACCGAGCAGTTCGCGCCGGTACCGGCCAACGGCAACGGCCATGCCAACGGTCACGGCAATGGCAACGGCCACGGCAACGGTCACGGCAACGGCAACGGCAACGGCCACGACGGGAACGGGAACGGCACCACTGATCCGCCGCCGCTCCCCCGTCGTCAGCGGCAGGCGCATCTCGCTCCGCAGCTGGCGAGCGCGCCGACCCTGCGGCAGGACGACTCGGCCGAGCGGGTCCGGGACGCGATCAGCGCGTTCCAGCTGGGCACCAGATCCGGTCGGGACGAGTCATGAACGGCGACCAGCTCCGGCCGGGCACCAGGGATCTGGACTGGCTGCTCAATGACCTGATCGACCGCGTGCCCGACACCACGGGTGCTGTGCTGTTGTCCGCCGACGGTCTGCTGATCAGCAGTTCACGTGGCCTGGGCAAGGACGAGGGCGACCATCTCGCCGCTGTGGCGTCGGCATTCCACAGCCTGGCCAAGGGTGCCGGCGCGCAGTTCGGTGGCGGGGCGGCCCGGCAGACGATCGTCGAGCTGGACACGGCGTACCTGATCGTGACAGCTGCCGGGCACGGCGCTTGTCTTGCCGTACTGGCGAACGGGAACGTCGATCTGGGGACGACCGCGTACGAGATGAACCTGCTCGTCCGGCAGGTCGGCACGTATCTCGGCGCGGCGCCCAGGGTCGCGGCCACCTCACTGTCCACAGCCTCACTGCCGGGTGGGTACCGCTTGTCATGAACGCCGACCCGTATCTGGTCCGGCCGTACGCGATCACCAGGGGCCGGATCACGTCACCGACCTACGACCTCGATCTGGTCACCCTGGTGGTCGCGCTGCAGGACCGAGTCGACATGATCGACTGCGAACCGGAGCACCAGCAGATCCTGCTGCTGTGCCAGCAACCGCTCTCGGTCGCCGAGGTGGCGGCACGGACCAGCCTGCCGTTGACGGTGGTGAAGATCCTGCTCGCCGACCTGATCGAGCACCGGCACCTGATCTTCCGTGCCCCGATGGGCGCGGCCGAGGTACACGATCCCCGAATACTTCAGGCGGTACTCGATGGCATCCGCGACATCTGAGCCGGTCCGGTCACTGCGCGCCGTCACGGCGGCCAAGCTGCTGATCGCGGGCGGGTTCGGCGTCGGCAAGACAACCATGGTCACCTCGGTCAGCGAGATCGCGCCGTTGACCACCGAGGAGACGCTGAGCGAGGTCGGGCGGTCGATCGACGACGTGCGCGGTGTGGAGCGCAAGACGACGACCACGGTGGTGCTGGACTTCGGCCGGATCACGATCAATCCGGAGCTGATCCTGTACCTGTTCGGCACGCCGGGTCAGGGCCGGTTCTGGTTCATGTGGGACGAGTTGGCCAACGGTGCGATCGGCGCCGTGGTGCTGGCCGACACCCGCAGGCTGGACAGCTGTTTCCCGGCGATCGACTTCTTCGAGGCCAGGAACGTGCCGTTCGTGATCGCGGTGAACTGCTTCGACAACCAGCAGCGCTACGGCGTCGACCAGGTCCGGGAGGCGCTGGACATCGATGGCCATGTGCCGGTTGTGCTGTGCGACGCGCGCAACCGGCCGAGCACCAAGAACGTGCTGATCACGCTGTTGGAGTACCTCATCGGCATGGCCAGCCCGGTCAACGCGCAGCGGTAGGCCGGCCCAGTTTCGGTACCAGCCAGACCAGTCCGCTGGCCAGGCTGAACCCGGCGACCACCCACCAGGCGCGGTGGAAGTCGGCGACCGCGGTGGCCGCCGTCGGTGTGCCGAGCACGGCGACGAACACGCTGATGCCCAGCACGGCGCCCAGTTGCCGGAAGCTGGAGTTGACCGCGGTACCCAGCCCGTAGCGGGCCGGTGGCAGGTGTTGGGTGGCGGCTGCCGACTGGACCGGCAGCGTGGACCCGATGCCGACGCCGGCCAGCACGGCGGCCGGCAGCCAGTGGGTCAGCCAGTGCGGGTTGGCGTCCACAGCCAGCGCGAACCAGGCCATGGCGCCCGCGAATACCGTGGCGCCGCTGATCAGCACGGGCCGGTAGCCGATCCGGCCGGCGAGGGTGCCGGCGAACCGGGCCACGAGTGTGGTGACCAGCGGGCTCGGCGAGAGTGCCAGCGCGGCCCGCAGCACCGAGTAGTGCCAGGTGGTCTGCAGGAAGATCACGTTGCCGAGCAGGTAGGCGTAGAACGCGGTGCCGAACAGCAGGGTGGCCGCGTTGGTCAGGCGGAACTGGCGGACCCGGAACAACACCGGATCCAGCACCGGTGTCGAACTGGTCCGACCGCGCCAGACGAACACCGGCAGCAGCGCGGCGGCGACGACGAATCCGCCGATCACCCATGGGTCGGTCCAGCCCCGTTCCGGCCCTTCGATGATCGAGAAGCTCAGCGCGGCCGGCACAGCGGCCACCAGCAGCACCTCGATCGGGTCCGGGATGCCAGTTGCCGCCGGGTCCTTGGACTCGCGCAGCAGCACCCAGCCCGCCGTGAGGACGACCACGCAGATCGGCACGTTGACCAGGAACACCCACCGCCAGCTGGCGAACTCGGTGAGCAGCGCGCCGACGGTCGGCCCGCACGCGGCTGCTGCCGCGCCCATCGAGCCCCACGTGGCCACGGCGACATGCCGGCGCCCGGGTGGGAACTCGGGCAGGATCAGTGCCAGCGAGGTCGGCAGCACGAGGGCGGCGAAGATCGCTTGCAGTGCCCGACCGGCGATGAGCACACCGGCGTCGGGTGCCGCGCCGCACAGTGCGCTGGTCAGCGCGAAGCCGATCAGGCCGGCCAGGAACAGCCTACGGCGGCCGAAGATGTCGGCGAGTCGGCCGGCCGGGATCAGCATGGCGGCGAACACCAGGCTGTAGGCGTTGAGCACCCAGGCCAGGTGGCCGGTAGTGGTGTGGAAGCCGCGACTGATCGTCTCGAAGGCCACGTTCACGATGGTGGTGTCGAGGAAGACGATGAAGACCCCGAAGCTGCCGACGAGCAGCACCAACAGGGCTCTGGACCGGACAGGCGCCCGCTGGCGCAGTAAGTTGGTTTTCACGACTGACACCGGCTGACCGTAACTCGTCAGGTCGTGAAACACAACTGACCACTAAGCTGGGGGCATGGCACGCATCGACACCACTGAACCGCTGGACGGAGACGCGCTCGATCCACTCCAGGCAGCGAAGCCGCGGCCGTGCCCGATCGCGGCGTCGCTGAAGGTCATCGGAGAGCGATGGACGCTGCTGGCGGTGCGCGAGCTCAGCTACGGCGTCCACCGGTTCGACCAGATCGCCGCGTACACGGGCGCGACGCGGGACATCCTCGCCGAGCGGCTGCGCAAGCTGGAGGCGGCGGGCGTCGTCGAGCGGCGGCAGTACTCGGAGCACCCACCGAGGTTCGAGTACTACCTGACGGCCGCTGGCGAAGAGCTGTACCCGACGCTGCGCTCACTGGCCGAATGGGGCGACCGGTGGGCGATGGACGAGCCGTCGGTGGCTTACCGACACCAGTGTGGTCACCGGGTGCAGGTGGATCACCTGTGCCGGCACTGCGGTGAGCCGGTCACGAACGAGACGGTTGAGCTGGTGCCGATTCGGCGGTGAACCGGATGGTTGCTCGGCTGGTTTTCGTTGGTGGGTGGCGGTTCTGGTTGCGGCTCGGCCTGCCCGCTCCCTCGCCGTGAGGGTTCGACGCCGGGTGCCTGGCTGCTCGCCGTCGACAAGTAGTCTGACTGGTTCGCTGTCGACCAGCCGTGTTCAATGACGATTCGCCGTCAGTTCCAGGCGCAGGGTCAGCCGCCTGCCGACCATCCCCTTCATGGCGGTGATGCCGAACTCGAACCGGTCCACCTCGCATTCGGCCACCAGGGTCAACCGGCCGCCGGTCACCGCCGTCTCCTGGATCGCGAGTTCGACCGGTTGGGTACTGCCGTGCACGGTGAGCGTGCCGCGCAGCAGCCAGCGGCCCTCGACGTCGACCAGACTGGTCGACGCGAACGTGATGTCCGGGTGCCTGTCGGTGTCCAGGAGCTTGGCCGACCGGACGACGGTGTCCCGGCCTGGGTTGCCGGTGCGCACGGTCGCCGTGCCGATCGTCGCTCGGGCCGACGACGCCAGCACCAGATCGGCGACGTGGATGTGGCCCTCCCGCAGGCCGAACGTGCCCCGCACGGCACCAAGACCGAACATGTGCCTGGTGGTGAACGAGATCGTGCACCGCGCCGGGTCGAAGTCGTAGTCACCGGCCGGCGGAGCCTCCACTGTGGTCACTCCGGTGAGTGGGCTGTTCATGGTGTGCCTCCCTTTCGTTGTGTGAGCAGCCTGGCTCGGAGTGGTCGCCGTGCGCGTCGGCCGGGCGGCCACAGTTGGCGCTACCCCGGTGCACCCCGATATCGACTTTGGTCGCTGTGCACCCCCGGCGCACCGCCGTACGCTCGGCATCATGCCTGGTGGAAGACCCTGCGGTCGGTACGTGGCGCCGGCGTTGAGCGCCATGGGAGGCCTCATCGCCGTGACGGCGTGGGCCGAGTTCTCGTCCGGCGTCGACGGTCGGCTGTTCGTCATCGACGTGGTCCTCGGGGCGATCGGTCTCGCGCTGCTGCCGGCACTGACCCGGTGGCCGGTGGCGACCGCGCTGGTGCTGGCCGCGCTGGCCGTGGTGGCACCGACCGCGACACCGACGGCCACCGCGGGCACGCTGCACGTGGCCAGACACCGCCCGTTCAACACGGCGGTCGTGGTCGCCTGCGCCGGGATCGTGGCGCACGCCGTGCGTGATCTGTGGCGGCCGCAGCCGGGCCTGTCCTACGTCTGGTGGCTGGTGCTGGTCGTGGTGGCGCACGGTGCGCTGGTCGGCTGGGGTGCTGCCGCGAGGGCGCGCAGCGAACTCATCCGGTCACTGTGTGAGCGGGCCGAGCGCGCGGAGGCCGAGCAGGGCCGCAGGATCGTCGAGGCACGGGCAGCCGAACGGGCCAAGATCGCAAGGGAGATGCATGACGTGCTGGCCCACCGGCTGTCCCTGCTGGCCACCTACGCGGGTGCGCTGGAGTACCGGCCGGACGCCCCACCGGAGCAGCTGTCCATGGCGGCCGGTGTCATCCGGACCACCGTGCACCAGGCCCTGGACGAGCTACGGGGCGTGATCGCGCTGCTGCGGGACAACACCGCGGAGGACGAGGACCACCCCCTGCCCGAGCTGACCGACCTGCCAGAACTGGTCGAGGAGTCCAGGGCCGTCGGCACCCCGGTCGAGGTGCGGGACGACCTCGCCGACCCGGCAGCGCTGCCCGGCACGACCGGCCGCACCGCGTACCGCGTGCTCCAGGAAGCCCTGACCAACGCCCGTAAACACGCCCCCGGCCAGCCGGTGAGCATCGCGCTGGACGGCGCTCCGGGCACCCAACTGGTGATCGACGTGTCCAATCCGCTGGGCACCCAGCCGACCGTGATCCCCGGCACCGCGACGGGCCTGATCGGGCTGACCGAACGGGTCCGACTGGCCGGCGGGCATCTCGACCACCAGGCGGCCGCAGGCGAGTTCCGGCTGCGCGCACAGCTACCGTGGCCCGCGTGACCGACACCATCCGAGTGCTCATCGTGGACGACGACGCCCTCGTCCGCGCCGGCCTGACCATGATGCTGGACGGCGCGGCCGGCATCGCCGTTGTCGGTGAGGCGAGCGACGGTGAGCAGGTGCCGGCCGCCCTGGACACCCACACGGCCGACGTCGTGCTGATGGACATCCGGATGCCGAAGGTGAACGGGATCGTCGCCACCCACCGGGTCCGGGCCCGCAGCCAGCCGCCCGAGGTGATCGTGCTGACCACGTTCGACACCGACGAGAACGTGCTGCGCGCGTTGCGGGCCGGCGCGAGCGGGTTCCTGCTGAAGGACTCCCCGCCGACCCAGATCGCCGACGCCGTGCGCAGGGTGGCCGCCGGTGACCCGATCCTGTCGCCGCAGATCACCAGGCGGCTGATGGACCGGGCGGCCAGCGATGCCGGTGCCTACGCGACGGCCCGCTCCGCGCTGGCCGGGCTGAGCGCTCGGGAGCACGAGGTGGCCATGGCGATCGGCCGGGGCGCGACGAACGCCGAGATCGCCGACACGCTGCACATCAGCGTGGCCACGGTGAAGACGAACGTCACCCGCATCCTGACCAAGCTCGACCTGGGCAACCGCACGCAGATCGCCCTGCTGACCCACGACGCCGGACTGGTGTGACGGCGGTCCCCTGCCCATTGGAGGACCGCCGCCTGGCCTTGGTTGTTCCAGACCTGGAACAACGACACCTGGCCCGCAGGCCAGCCGTTGTTCGCCGTGATGTTCACCCGGAAGAACCACTGTGTGGTGGCCGGGAACGTGACCGTCACGGTGTTGTCGGTGGCCGGATCGAACGTGTAGGTGGCCGACGCCTTCACGGTGCTGAACGTGGCGCCGTGGGTGCTGCCCTGCACCGACAGCGTCTGGGCGCGGGCTCCCCAGGGCGCCGGCAGTTGCAGCACGACCCGGTCGGCGCTCTGCGCGCTGCCCAGGTCCACCTGCACGAACTGCGGGAAGACGCCGTTCGTGCTCTCCCAGTAGCTGTCCTGATTCCCGTCCGTGACGTTCGACGACGCCAGGACCTGGGTGTGGCTGGACTCGCTGGTTGCCTTGCCCAGCGCCAGATTCGTGCTCACCGCACCGGCTCCGGTGCCGTGCCGCTCCACCAGGTAGCGCAGCAGCCGGTGGCGAAGCAGCGCGGACTCCCGGTTGTAGTGCGCGCTCTCCCCGATCGCCACCACCCGCGCGTCGCCGATCACGGCATCCAGCCAGCCGAGGTCGTCCAGCGGCGCTGCCGGATCCAGCGTGCGCAGCGGTCGCACCGCGTGATCGCTCAACTCCGTTGCCATCAACGCTCTCCCACTACCTCTAAGCTGCGCTTATGGAGATCGACACAGCCATCGTCACGGACCTCGCCCCGACCGGCGCCCTGCGCGCCTCGATCAACCTGGGTAACCCGATCCTGGCCCAGGGCACACCAGAAGCACCGACCGGTGTGACGGTCGACATCGCACGCGAGTTGGGCAGCCGACTCGGTGTACCGGTCGAACTCGTCGCCTTCCACGCTGCGAAATCAGCCTTCGAGGCGATGCCGGGCGGCCTTGCCGACGTGTGCTTCCTTGCCATCGAGCCGGTACGGGCGGCCGTCGTCGCCTTCACCGCACCGTACGTGTTGATCGAGGGCGTCTTCGCCGTGCCGAAGAGGTCCGGGTTGACCACCGTCGCCGACGTCGACCAGCCGGGCGTGCGGATCGGCGTGGCCGGTGGGTCGGCCTACGACCTGTACCTGTCCCGTACCTTCCAGCACGCCGAACTCGTCCGAGGCGAGGACGCGATCGTCGAGTTCCGCACCCACGGCCTGGAAGCCGTCGCCGGCATCCGGCAGCCGCTGGGTGCCTACGTCGCCACCCAGTCCGACCTGCGGCTGATCGACGAGCGGTTCATGCAGATCAGGCAGGCAGTCGGCACGACGAAGGCAAGGCAGCCGGCCACCGTGCGGTACCTCCAGGAGCTCGTCGAGGAGCTGAAGGCCACCGGATTCATCGCCGACGCGCTGCGCAGGGCGGGTCAACTCGACGCCGAAGTGGCCCCGCCTGCCTGACGGGTCGTAGCCCCCAAGGGCAGGGCGTGCTCCAGGCCACCGACCTCCCGGAGTGCCCGGTTTCCCGGCCACCAAAACATGGTCGTCAGACGGCGACCAGCGGCGATGTCGGTATCGCCCTGGGATGCCGTCGCGCCCGAATGCGACCTCGATCCAGGTTGCCCCGCAGTGACTGGTTGTTCGTAGTAGTTCAAACGTCCAATGGCAACTACGACTCGTCAACGGCAACCATTAGTGGCATGGCGGACCGGTGGGTGACACCGGATGCCACAACCGGGACACCGAACTGATCGAGAGGACATCGAAATGCACGCCTACGTCAAGGGCCTACTGGCTGCCGTCGCCGCTGGCACCGCCGCGGTGACCATCGCCGCCTGTGGCACCACCACCCCGGCCGTCACGCCGGCCGCGCTGCAGGGCTCCTTCTCCACACCCGCCACGACCAGCATCGCTCCGGCCCCGTCGCTGCCGACCATCAGCCCGGTCGCGCCGTCGCTGCCGAGCACGTCCGCCGCCGGTGCGCACCACGACGCCACCGACCATGACGCCAACGACGACCGGGTCACCGGCGTGGATCGGGACAACGACAACGACGCCAACGACGACCGGATCACCGGCATCGACCGCGACAACGACGACGTTGCCGGCCATGACGCCAACGACGACCGGGTGACCGGTATCGACAGGGACAACGACGACGTCGCGGGCCACGACGCCAACGACGACCGCATCACCGGCGTGGACAACGACCGGGACGGCGAGCGTCACGGTGGCGACGACCGGGGTGGCGACAGCGGCCACGGTGGCCGCGGCCGCGGCTGACCACGGTCATGGAGGTGCCCGCAAGAAGATCACGATGCCCCAAGATCGCCG
>DASUJK010000191.1:0-3433 GCA_036279295.1 Pseudonocardiaceae bacterium
TCAGCGGGGTCGGCGGGATGCAGCACCTGGAGCGGCCGGACTATCTCACCGAGATCGAACGGATCAACGCCAATCGGCGCCAGTTGGCCGCCGCGCCGCGTCAGCTGTTGACCAGCGTGGCCAGCAGCGCGCGGATCGTGGCGCTCGTGGTGCTGCTGGCCACCGTGTCGCCGTGGCTGTCGCTGCTGCCGGTGTGCGCGGTGCCGCCGTTGGTGGCCGACCGGCTGGCGAAGCGGATCACCAAACAGGCCGACGACGACATGGGGCACACCAGGCGGTTGGCCAGCATGATCTTCGGGCTGGCCAGTGACACGACGGCGGCTGGTGAGATCCGGGCCTACGGGCTGGCCCCGCACCTGGCGGCAGAGCACCGCAGGCTGTCCGACGAGCTGGACCGGCGGAGCGGGCGGGAGGCGCTGGGCATCCTGTTGGTGCAGGGCACCGGTTGGGTGCTGTACGCGGCCGGGCTGATGGGTGCGATCGCGTTCATCGTGGTCCGGGCGTCGGCGGGGGCGATGTCCCTGGGCACCGTGCTGATGGCGGTGTCGCTGATCCGCAGGTCGCGCAACCAGTTGGTGGCGACGGCGCAGCGGTCCGGCCAACTGGTCAACACGCTGGCCACGGCGGACCGCGTGTTCTGGCTGGAGGACCACGCGGCCGAGCAAGCGGCGCTGGCCGGTACGAAGCCAGCGCCCGACCAGTTGCGGCACGGCATCGAACTGCGTGGTGTCACGTTCGGCTACCCGGGCACCGACCGGTCGGTGCTGAGCGATTTCGACGTCGTGCTGCCGGCCGGGTCGACCGTGGCGCTGGTCGGGGAGAACGGTTCCGGCAAGACCACGTTGATCAAGCTGCTGCTCGGCATGTACCAGCCGGACAGCGGCACGATCCTGGTGGACGGCACGCCGTTGGCCGAGCTGGACCCGGCGCAGTGGCGAGCCAGGTGCACGGCGGCGTTCCAGGACTTCTCCAGGTTCCACATGCCGGCGGTCGAGTCGGTCGGGATCGCGGACCTGCCGTCCAGGTCCGACGAACGGGCCGCGGTGGCCGCGCTGGACCGGGCGGGCGCGGGTGAACTGCCGGCGCAACTGCCCGACGGCATGGCGACGATGGTCGGCACCGTCTACACGGGAGGCCACGGCCTGTCCGGCGGCCAGTGGCAGAAACTGGCGCTGGGCAGGGCGATGCGCCGCGACGACCCGTTGCTTGTGGTGCTGGACGAGCCGACGGCCAGCCTGGACGCGCAGTCCGAACACGCGCTGTTCGAGCGCTACTCGGCCGAAGCCACCCGGCAGGCCCAGCGCAGCGGCGCGGTCACGGTGCTGGTGTCCCACCGCTTCTCCACGGTCCGCATGGCCGACCTGATCATCTTCGTGGAATCGGGCCACGCGGTGGAGTTCGGCAGCCACGACGACCTGTTGGCCCGGGGTGGCCGCTACGCCGAGCTGTTCGACCTACAGGCAGCCGGCTACCGCTGAGCCACACGAGGCGGGCCGGCTTCGATCCGGGCCCGGATGTCGTCCATGCGTTCCGTCGAGTGGTGAGGCATCTCCCAGCGGGTTTCCAGCCACCACGTGGCGCCGGCCTCTGCCCACGGTGCCACCTGGGCCTGCGCTGCCGGCTTGTCCCCGGTCGGCGTTTCGCCGTCCACCACCACGTCGACGTCGGCTCGGCCGTCATGTTCGGCCAGCCATGCGCGGACTTCGCGGACGTCGTCCGGGGTGTGCGGCCGGTCCAGGTTGAACTGGGGGATCACGCCGTCACAGCGCAGTACTCGCCGCATCGACTTCGGCCTCGGCCACACGCCGACCACCCAGATCGGGATCGTGTCCCGGCCCAACGCGACGACCTGCGCGAACTCGTCGCGCGTGGACTCGTACCGATAGTGCTTGCCCTGGTACGAAGAACCACCGGACCACAGCGTGCGGATCAGGTCGATGCCCTCGTCCATCATCGACGCGCGTTCGCGAAGGTCGGTGACCTCGCCGGTATCGGGCAGCGACGTGTCCACCGCGCCAACGCCGACCGCCAGCACCGCCCGTCCACCGGACAGCTGGTCCAGCGTCGCCACCTGGCTGGCCACCTTCCACGGCCGACGCCACGGCACGGGAGTCAGCATCGTGCCCAGCAGCACCCGCTCGGTCACGGTCGCCATCCCGGCCAGCAGCGTCCAGGCATCCACCCCGTACGCGGCCTCCCAGACGAACACCCCGTCCCAACCCGCCCGCTCGGCCAGCCTGGCGTGTTCGAGTTGCTGTGTCGCCGTACCGCCGGGCAGCACGACCCCGTACCTCATGGCAGTCATCCGTGATTCCTACCGCACATCGCCGACATTCACCGGCTGACGAGTATCCCGACCCCGACGGCGATCACCACACCGACCAGCGGCGGCACCCGGAACATCAGCAGCACCGTGCCGACGATCAGCGTCGAGGCGCCGAGCAGGGTGTGCGCCGCCGTCCAGGCCAGCGAACCGCTGGACGTGGCCAGCAGCGCCACCACCGCGAGACCGAGCGACCGCAGCGCGGAGCGGAACCGGCGCCGGTGGATCAGGCTGGCGCGCAGCCGATCCAGCAGCAGCACCAGCAGCGGCGGCAGCAACACGGCCACGGTCGCCGCGCCCGCCCCCGCGTAGCCGTCCACGAAGTAGCCGATGGCGATCAGGTACAGGCCGTTCGGCCCTGGGCTGATGTTGCCGACCGCGAGTGAGCTGAGCAGCAGCGGGTCCGGGGTGAGGCCCGCCGAGACCAACTGGCCACGCAGCACCGGCAGCGACCCCAGCCCGCCGAACCCGAGCAGGCTGGCCAGGAACACGGCGACGAACGTCTGGAGAGTGGTCACTCCGTCGCCTCCTCGTCAGCAGGCTCCGACGACTCGGCCGACTCGGACTGGGAGCCCCGACCCCGGAACACCGCAGGGAACGCCACGCCTGCCGCGATGGCGACACCGAGCAGGATCAGCGGGTTGTCGATCACCAGGGCGAGGCCGAGGTAGACCGCGAACATCAGCGGGCCACGGATGCTGTGCGACCGCTTGAGCGTGTCCCGCAACAGTTGTAGTGCCAGCGCCACCGCGAAACCGGCGGCCATCCCGGCCACGGCCCGCAGCGGGATCGTGGCCGAGGGCAGCGTGCTGACCTCGTGGTAGACACCGGCAAGGAAGACGGTGATCACCACCGCCGGCAGCATCAGGCCGACCAGCGCGGCGAACAGGCCGCGCAGCCCGGCGACGGCCCGGCCGATCAGGATCGCCTGGGCCAGGATGGTGATGCCGGGGGTGAGCCGGGACAGCACCACCGTGTCCAGGAACTCGTCCTCGGTCAGCCAGCCGCGTTTCAGCGACAACTGCCGCATGGCCAGGGTGGTCGCGCTGCCGCCCCCGAACGACGTCGCGCCGATGCGGGCGAAGCCGAAGAGGACGGCCAGCCAGGTGC
>DASUJK010000192.1:0-2463 GCA_036279295.1 Pseudonocardiaceae bacterium
CGGCCACCACGGAGACCCTCGGTGGCTACGCCGTGCTGCAACCCGTGGTGCTCGGCCAGGGTCGGGTCGCCGTGGTGGAGGTGTTCCTGCCCGACGCGCAGCTCAACCAGGGCGTGGGCACGGCGTGGCTGGTGCTGTCCGGGGTGGCGCTGGTGCTCGTCATCGGGTCGACGCTGCTCGCCGACCGACTGGCCGCCCGGCTGGTCCGCGCCGCCCGGCATCTCGCCGAGGTGGCCAGGACCCTCGGTTCCGGTGACACCACCGTGCGGGTCACCACGCAGGGGCCCTACGAACTGCGCGAGGCGGGTTCGGCGTTCAACGCCATGGCAGGCCGGATGGAGCAGATGCTGGCCGCCGAACGGGAACTGGCCGCGGATCTCTCGCACCGGCTGCGGACACCGCTCACCGCGCTGCGACTCAACGCGGCGGCACTCGGCGACGGACACGAGGCCGAGCAGACCCGCAGTGCCGTGCGGCGCCTGGAGCAGGAGGTCGACCAGGTCATCCGGGCAGCTCGTGGCCAGGGTGGCGTGGTCGGCCCGGTGCGCTGTGACGCCGCCGAGGTACTGCGTGAACGCCTGGCATTCTGGTCGGCGCTGGCCGAGGACCAGGGCCGGGAGTCGCGCTTCGTCGGCGGCGGCGCGCCCACTCCGGTCCCTGTCGCCGCCACCGACCTGGCCGGCGTGATGGACGTGTTGCTGGGCAACGTGTTCCGCCACACGGACGAGCAGGTCGGCTTCGGCGTGGCGCTGCTCACCGACCAGGGCTCGGTGTTCGTGGTGGTCGAGGACGCGGGTCCCGGCATCGCCGACCCGGAGGCCGCGCTGCGCCGTGGCCACGGAGCGGGCGGTCGAGGGTCGACCGGGCTCGGCCTGGACATCGTGCGCCGGGTGGCCGAGGGCGCCGGCGGTGGAGTCCACATCGGACGGTCAAGGCTCGGCGGCGCCCAGGTACAGGTGTGGCTCCCGTGGTTCACGGCCGAGCCACGGACCGCTCCACGACGCAGGCCGGGCCGACACCGGCAGCCGATGGACGCGGTCACCGAGCGGATCCGCTGAAGCTGTTTTGTGCGGTGTCTGCCACCAAGTCACAGGAATCGGCCCGTCCCGTGCCCCGGATGTCGGGTGCTGCGGATACGCTCAAGTAACGTGGTCGCCGGTGTGGTTCCCACACCGAGCGCCGTGTCCGCACGCCACGACCTGGGAGAACGACCCTGTGACTGCTGAGACCCTGTACGGGGCCGACGACCTGACACACCTGGAGGGTCTGGAAGCGGTTCGGAAGCGACCCGGTATGTACATCGGGTCCACCGACAGCCGAGGCATCAACCACCTGTTCACCGAGATCGTGGACAACGCGACCGACGAGGGCATCGGCGGGCACGCCGCCCGGATCGTGGTAACCCTGCACGCCGACGGCAGCATCCAGGTGGACGACGACGGCCGCGGCATCCCGACCGGTGTGCACGCGAAGTCCGGTCTGTCCGGTGTCGAACTCGTCCTGACCAGGCTGCACGCGGGCGGCAAGTTCGGCGGGTCGGGCTACAAGACCTCCGGCGGCCTGCACGGCGTCGGCGCGTCCGCGGTGAACGCGCTGTCCCTGCGGTTCGACGTCACCGTGAAGCAGAACGGCAAGGTGCACCTGATGTCGTTCGCGCACGGCGTGCCTGGCGAGTTCGACGGTCCCGGTCCGAAGGCCAAGTTCACCCAGCGCTCCGGCCTACAGGTGGCCGGCAGGATGAAGCGCGGTGAGACCGGCGGCACATCGATCCGGTACTGGTACGACGCACGTTACTTCGACCCCGGTGCCACGCTGAACGTCGACTCGGTACTGGCGAAGCTCCGGCACACCGCGTTCCTGGTGCCCGGCGTCACCTACGTGCTGCGGGACGCCACCGGCGGTGCCATCGAGGAACAGACGTTCCACTACCCCAACGGCATCTCCGACATGGTCGAGTTCCTCACCCCGGAGGGCGAGCGCCCGGTGTCGGGCATGCTGTTGGCCAACGGCACGGGCACCTACCTGGAGAACGCGGCCGACGAGAACGGTGTCATGCGGTCCAAAGTAGAGCGAACCGCCGAGGTGGAGGTCGCGTTCCGCTGGGGCACCGGCTACGAGCGCACGGTGGAGTGCTTCACCAACACGATCCGCAACGTGCACGGCGGCACCCACCGCAAGGGCTTCGAGCGGGCAGCGGTGCGCGCCATGCAGGACGCGATATCGCGCAGCAGGGGCCTGCTCAAGCCGAAGGAGGACCCACCGCTGCTGGACGACGTGCTGGAAGGCATGACGGCAGTCATCCACGTGCGCATCCCCGAACCGCAGTTCACGTCACAGACCAAGGACGAACTGTCCACCGCCGGCATCACCAAGGTCATCCAGGGTGTCGTCGAGCGGCACATCAAGGCGTGGACCGAGGACCGCAGGACCAAGACCGAGGCGAAGACCGTCCTGCAGAAGGTC
>DASUJK010000193.1:0-39847 GCA_036279295.1 Pseudonocardiaceae bacterium
GGTATGCCGAACTCGGTGGCGTTGTCGCCGGTGTCGGGCACGTCGAACACCATGCCATCCATCGACACCAGCCGCCGGCCCGCCACGAACGCGCCTGGCGTAAACATTGTGGCCACCGGTACCGCGATCCGTTCGAACAGGGTCTGCAACGGCTGGAATCCCAGGCGTTTGCGGGCCTGGGTGATTCCCCCCGAGGTGGGCAGTGACCAGTCCGGGTCCCAGCATCCCGGCATCCGCCGCAGCGGTCCGGTCAACCGCCGCATGACACCCTCGTAGTCCTCCTCGCCGAACAACGCCATCGCGATCAGGTAATAGATCATCACCCGTGGTGGCAGGGTCCCTCCACGACGGCGGGCCTGCTTGCCGTGCAACGCGATCACCGTGTCCACGTCATCGCGCTGAACCCACGAGGTCAACACACCCAGCGAGATCATGTCTACCAGTGACACACCCGCACTGCCTGCCCCATCATCGTCGATCACGCCAGCGATCTTGTCCGAGACCCGCCCACAGCCAGGGTGACCACGCCGCAACGGCCTCGACCAAACCCGAAGGCGCAGGTCAGGCACCTAAGAAACACAAGCTAAGTGGCATTGCTGCATGATCCGGACGTGCCAGCCGAAATACATGCCACGCCGGATGCCTATCGGAACAACGTCGGCACCACGATCAACCATTTTCACGAGAAACTGCTACTGATCAGGGACCGGCTGCACACCGAATTCGCCAGGCGGATCGCCGATCGTCGGCACGAATTCATGCTGGGGTTCCTGCGGCAGTTCCATTCCGAATGGGACGTCGCTGTCGACTGAGCGCTCGTCCTGTTCGAGACCCAGGTGCGCGACCTGGTGGCCGCCACGCCGGCACGGAACAGCCAGACCTAGCGGGGGCGTAGCCCGTCCAGGATGACGTCGGCGATGTGCGCCGAGCGCTCCTGGCTGGTCTCGGCGTTGGCGTGGCGGATCGCGGCGAAGGCTCCGGCGACGAGTGCCATCACCTCGTCGACGGTGACGTCCGGCCGCACGGTGCCGGCCGCATGGGCGCGGTCGAGCAGGCGCGCGACCTGGGTGGTGATGTCGGCAGCGACGTCCGGGGCGGCCGTGCGCAGGTCGAACTCGGCAGCCACCAGCGCGCTTTTCACGGCCACGTTCTCCGCGCCCATGGCCACCATGAGGGACAGTTGGGTGAACAGCGCAGAGGGATCGTCGGCGGCGGCCAGCGCTTTCGCCTCTGCCACCAGCCGTTCGAGTTCGTCGATGGCCACGGCCAGGTAGAGCGCTTCCTTGGTGGGGAAGTGCCGGTGGACAGTGCCGGGGCCGACGCCCGCGTGCCTGGCGATCTCGTCGAGCGCGACGCCGAGACCGTCCTGGGCGAACAGGCGCTGCGCGGTCCGCAGCACGCGCTCACGATTGCGGCGGGCGTCGGCGCGCAGTTCGGGGGATCTGCTGGTCATGTCGACGCCAGTGTAAACCGGGGCGGCGACCCGTATAGTAAGCGGGGCGACGACCCGCTTACGCTCATGAGGAGGGATGCCGATGACCACGCGCGACGCCGAAGCCCTGGTACTGCGGATGCAGGAGTGCTTCAACACCCGCCAGTTCGACCAGGCCGACGAACTGCACACGCCCGACTTCTTCAGTCACCCGCTCGGCACCGGGTTCGAAGCGGGCAAGGCGGCCTGGCGAATGCTCGTCGCCCACTTTCCCGACTATCGCGTTGTCGCCGAGGAGATTCTCGTGGACGGCGACAAGGTCGCCGTCAGGTCTTCGGTCAAGGGAGTGCCGGCCCCGGACGGTGCGATGCTCATCGAGATCTTCCGGGTCGAGAACGGTCGGTTCGCTGAGGCATGGGGAGCGGGTCACGGGCTCCCACTGGAGGTCCTTGAGTAGGTGCCCCTGCCAGGATTCGAACCTGGGACTTCCGCATTCGTAGTGCGGCACTCTGATCCGCTGAGCTACAGGGGCATGCGTTGGTAGGTAAGGGTTCTCCGGTGGCGGGCGAGGTCGGATCCCTCACCCGCCACCGGGTTGGCCCGCATCGGCGTGCGGGCCTGATTGCTCGCCTCATGGCGCCGGGATGTCCGTCGGCCGGCGAGCTTGGCATTGATCGGGTACGCGAAAACAACGAAAGCCGCCCGATGGGCGGCTCCCTGACATCACCGTGACTACGTCACAAAGGGGAGCCCACTGAGCATCGCTCTCGCCTCATCATGACTCCCTGGATCCGGTGTTCCGCGTACCTGAATCGTCGCCGATTCCCGCACCCCGGTCAATGGAATTCACGGGCGGCCGGCCACGAGCCGGTACGTCTGCCGTGGCCGGCCCGGTGTGGTCACCGACGCCGGCGGCACCGGCCACGCCAGCCCGTCCCGGACCAGCTCCTGCAGGACACGGCGGGCCGTGCGGGCGCTGATGCCCAGCAGACCGGCCGCGAGTTCGGCGTCGACCAGCTGCGCATCGGCGTCCGAGTCCGGTTCGGGCAGGCCTGCGCGCAGCGTGGCTACTGTCTCCAGGTGCTTCGAGTCCACCGTGTCGGCCGGGTCGTCGGCCGCGTCGCCAGTGTCACTCAGCGCGAGTGTCGAACCGTCGCGCAGCCGCACGTACACCAGGTCCGCGCCGTTGGCCCGCGCGTCGTCGAGTGCGTGTTCGGCGTTCGCCTCCGCCGAAGCGGCCGTCGCACCCATGCCGAACCCGACGTACGGCGTCACCCCGGTGGCCCGCCGGATCCGGTTCACGAACGACGACACCACGAACTGGCCCGCCGCGTCCGTGACCGATGCCAGGGTGGCCACCAGCACGAGACCCCGGTCGTCCCTGGGCAGTACGCTGATCGACAGCCGGTCGGTGTCGGCACGTAGCGCCCGCACCGCGTCCAGCCGGAGTTCCTGCGCACCCCACCCACCGGGGCCACTCGACAGTTTCCGCACGTCAGGCAGCTCCACCAGCCCGATCACCAACTGCGCGCCCTCCAGCACGCTGCCGGCACCGAGCACCGCGGCGGCACGCAACGCCGCACGGAGGGCGGAGCCGGTGGCCTGCACGCGCACAACTGGCACCTTCGCCTTGGTCAGCTCCGTCGTGACCGCGTCGACCGTGGTCAGCGCGCCGGTCGTGCGCCCACATTCGTACAGCTCACGGTGGAAGTCGGCGAACGCGGACGCACTGTCCGGGCCCTCGTACGGGCTCGCGTGCACCCGCGAATCGCTCAGTTCGCACTCCTCGTAGGCCTCGGCGATGGCCGGCAGGCTCAACGAGTCGATGCTGGCCCGTTCCGGGTCGATCCGCCCGCCGCGCAGCGCACGCAGCATCGCGCCGTACAGCGACGAGCCGCTCAACTGGACGAACGTGGCTGGTCGGGTCAGCACTCCGGCGGCCTTGGCGATGTCGTAGGGCAGCGGCCCGGCGAACAGCACCACGTCGACGTCGTCGACGATGCCGTGCACGCGGTCGGCGATCTGGCCGTGCTTCTGATACTGCGTCCCGACCAGGCTCAACGGGGTGCCCTCGCGCATCACGAGGGCGTGACCGACCTCGACCATGCGGTGCACGACCACCGGCGGCCCCACGATTCCGACGCGCACGGCACCCGTACTGTTCGGCCGGGTCATGCGCGCCCACTTCCGTCGTCGGTCCAGGTCAGCAGCCGACCGTGATGGAGGCTGCTGACCGACACTACGTCCCACCCCGGTGTCCTGGCACGTCACAGCGCCGTCATGTCGGTACCTCGGCGGTGGCGACCAGCGCACCGGCTCCCGTGCGGCGCTCCCACCGGCCGACCCCCAGGGTGTCGACGATCCCGTCCACGACGACCCGCCAGTCGTCGCCGTCCCCGGTGAGGTGGCACTCGCCGGGTGTTGGCACGACGAGGACGTCGAAGCGGCCGGTGGGAGCATGCAGCCGCAACGCGTGCAGCCGCGTGTAGGTGGCTGTGGTGCCATTCGGGACCACACCCGGTCCGGAGTCGAAACTCGCCGACAGGTCCACGGCGGGGTACACGCCGAGCGCCCCACTGCGCCAACCTCCTGCGACCCGCCGCCACGGCATCGGCGCCAGGATCGACCAGGTGGCCGGTACCCGGTCGGCGACCTCGTCCTGGATCAGCCAGTAGACCGGTTGCCGGGCAACAAAAGTGATCCGTCGGTCCACGCGCTGCCGATACCCGTCGTGATGCGCGGCGAGCACGGACACGTCACCCACGTCGGCGAACAGGTCGACGACGCAGCGTCGGTCGGTGGTCATCATGGCGCCGTCCACAGTGACCATGTTGTGGGCGGCGGGCGACCGGTACCAGTCCTGGTAGTCGGGGTCGTCATAGGACCGAGGGCCACCCGCCTCGACGGCAAGCGGTGCGCCACCGGCGGCGATCACGAAGTCGGTGACCGCGAGATGGCTGTGCGACTCCAGTTCATGCTCGACGTACTCGCCGACGTTCACGGCCATGAACACGTCGGCCGCGCGGAACACCGCGTAGCCACTGGCGGACAACAGTTGCGCACCCGGCATCGGCCCGTCGTCGGTCGGCGCCGCGGCGAACTCGCCGACCGGATCACCGGGCAGCACCGCCAGCTCGGCTGCGATCCGGTCGGCCGGCAGCCATCGACGCACCGCTGCCGCCACCTGTGGATCGGGCCGGAAGTGGTGCCCGCGCAACAGAATGACAGCGGGGTGGACCACGGCACTGTCCTGCCACGCCGGCAGCCAGCCGCCGGGTGTCGCCATCGCCAGCAACCACCGGTGCATGGCAGCGAACCGAGGGTGCTCGGCCAGTAGCCGGCACACGGCGGCAGCTCGCTGGAGCGCGTCCACGCACAGGATGTGATAGCTGGGGGAGCGCTCCCGATGGCCGCCGTCGGCGCCGAAACCGTGGTCCAGGTGTTCGACGGTGCGGGCTCGCCCGATCTCGGCCCACTGCGCTGCCTCCGGCGCGGTCGGCAGGAACGCGGCGACGTGCAGCAGTTCGGCCGCGCAGACCAGCTGCCAGTTGCCCGGTCGGTAGGTGGCGTGTTCCTCGGCGGCCCAGCGTGCCCCGCCGACGACGGTCTTGAGCATCCTGGCGTAGGTCGGGTCCGAGATGCCGGCAGCGTCTGCGAACGTGACCAGGGCCGGCACCAGCACGGTGGCCCGAGCCCAGACGCCCATCGAGTACCAGACGACGTCCAGCCCCGGCCAGTCGCCGGCCACCTGGTCCCGCGCGTCGTACCAGTCGTCGAACAGCCGGCCGAACACGACGGCGTGCCGCTCGTCGGCGGTCAGCTCGTACGCGTGCAGCAGCGGCATCAGCCAGCGCAGGTAGTGCAGGCCGTAGAGGCTGGACCGCCCGGCGACCGGCGACACGAAATCCACGTGCCGGTCGGCCAGTCGGGCCGCTTCGGCCAGCACCGTGGCCCGGTCCAGCAGGGTGGCCTCGGCGGCCGGGTCCCACACCGGCCGGTAGCCGTCCAGCGCGGCCCGCACCTGGTGCGGAGCGCGACCCAGTGCCGTGGTCAGTTCGGCGTCGCTGATGTGCCGCATCCGGGTGGGGTGCACGTGGTCGGGCAGTTCCACCGGCGCCGCTGCGAGTCCTACCGTCACTGGGCGGCCAGCGCCTTGTTCCACTGGGCCGCCGCAGTGGCCAGCGCCGCATCGGCGGTGATCGAGCCCTGCATGAACGTGCGGACCTGCTGGCTGAGGTCGTCGGACAGCTCGGTGTCCTTGCCGGTGCCCAGTTCGCCGTCCACCAGGTTCGGCAGCTCCTCGACGATCACCTTCCTGGCCTGGCCGAGCGGTGACGTGTCGGTGATGTCGGTGAAGAACGCGTCCTTGGTGGTGGAGACCGTGGACGGATAGATCGGCACGAGCTTGCAGAACGCCAGCTGGTTGGCTCCGTCGGTGACGAACCGGATGAAGTCGGCGGCAGCGGCCTGGTGCTTCGACGCGGCCGGTACCGCGAGTGTCTGCTGGCCGAGCAGCAGGTACTTGCCCTGCCGGGTGGCGGGCGCCTTGGTGACCGCGATGTGCTGGTAGACGGTCGGCGAGTTCGTCTGCAACGCCGTCAGCACGAACGGGAAGGCGTCGGCCTGGAAGGCGATCTGCTGGTTGTCCAGGGTCTGCGGGAAGTCCCGCGTGTCCGCGCTGACCGCGCCGGGGGCGATGGCGTGCCGGCGGTAGGCCTGCTGGAACTGGTCGAGCACCTGGATGCCCGCCGGGTTGTCGAACGCGGCCGTCTTCTTGTCCGGCGACAGCAGCGGAACACCCTCGTAGCTGAGTACGGCGGTCTCGCCGCCGACGTAGCTGGGAATCTCGTTCGTCCCGTAGACCCTGGTGGTGTCGTAGACCCGCTGTGCCAGGCTCAGGACCTGCTGGTAGTCGGCGGGCGGTGTGGCCGGGTCGAAGCCGACCTTGTTCATGATGGCCGTGTTGTAGATGCCGACCGGTGCACCACCGTTGTACCAGGGGATCGCGGCGAGTTTGCCGTTGGCACGCAACGAGTCGAGCAGGCCGGACTGGTAGTCCGAGAGCGCCGACGCCGGGATGAACCTGCTCAGGTCGGCCATCTTGTCGGTGAACGGACCGAGATCGGCCGAGTCCACGTTCACCACGTCGGGCACGTCACCGCTGGCGATGGCCGACAGCAGCTTGGTGGCGATGTCCTGACCCGGCACGTCGACCCACGTGATGTGGATACCGGGATGGCCGCGCTGATAGGTGCTGATCAGTCCACCGATGTAGCCGCTGAACTGCTTCTTCAAATTGATCGTCCAGAACGTCAGGCCGGCCTGTGTGGTGCTGCCCGAACCGCCGCCGGATCCGCCGCCGGTGCTGACACAGCCGCCTGCGAACAATGCGACACCGATCAGGGCAGCGGCTACTCGGAGCGCGATCGTCCGGTTGCTGGCACCCATGCGGCCTCCGAGATAGGGTCATACCGTAATCAGTCTTTCGGTCAACCTATCCGGCAGGTGCTAGGTGTCAAGCCCCCCGCGCACCCTTGCGCCTTACCTGTTCCTGTTGCCGGGGATCGCGCTGTTCGGAGTCTTCTTCGCGTGGCCCGCTGTGCTCGCCGTGGAGACGGCGTTCACCGATTACAGTATTGTCAATCCGACACACTGGATCGGCATGGCCAACTTCGCCGCGCTGTGGCATGACGCCGAATTTCGCGGGGCGATCCTGCATTCGTTCGTCGTCATGGTCGGACTGCTGCCGTTCTCGGTGGTCATCCCCATCGCGTTGGCGATACTGGTCAACAACGCGCTGCGCGGCATCCAGTTCTTCCGCGCGCTGTACTTCCTGCCGGTTGTCACGTCGATGGTCGCCGTCGCGGTCGCGTGGAACTACGTGTTCGACGACCGGGGTGTCCTCAACTGGTTGCTGGAACGGCTGCACGTGACCGCGGGCCCGGTCCATTTCCTGCTCGACCAGCACTGGGCGCTCGCGTCGGTGATCGTGGTCGAGGGCTGGAAGGGTGCCGGCACGTACATGATGATCTTTCTGGCCGGCCTGCAGTCGATCCCCGATGATCTGCACGAGGCGGCACAGTTGGACGGCGCAGGCGGATGGCAGCGGTTCACCGCGATCACGTTGCCGTTGTTGCGGCCCTACGTCGCGGTAGCCGTGACGATTGAAATCGTCAATGCGATGCAGGTGTTCACCTCCGTTTACGTACTGACCCAGGGCGGCCCGGGCGGCCACACCGAAACAGCCGGCTACTACATCTGGTCCAAGGCGTTCCAACACTTCCAACTGGGCTACGCGAGCGCGGCCGGCATCGTTGTCTGGGTCATTCTCGTTGTCCTCGCGATCGTCAACTACCGCGTCACCAGTCGGGGCGGGGCGCAGCCGTGGTGAATGTGCGGCGACGCCGCCGAATCGGCAGGTACGTGCTGCTGATCGCCGTCGGGCTCATCTTCGCGTGGCCGTTCCTGTTCCTGGTGGCCACCGCGCTGAAACCGGCGACGCAGGACGTGTTCTCGTTCCCGCCGTCGCTCGTGCCGCGACCGCCGGTGCTCACGTGGCTGCGGGACGCGTGGACGGAGATCCCGTTCCCGCGCTACCTGCTCAACTCGCTGCTCTACGTGCTCGGCGGGGTCCCGTTGTTCGTCCTGGTCAGCGCGATGACGGCCTATCCGCTGGCCAGGATGCGGTTTCGCGGGCGGACCGTGATGTTCTTCGTGGTCCTGTCCACGATGTTCGTCCCGACCGAACTCATGCTCATCCCGCGATTCCTGGTGGTGAACCAGATCGGCCTCACCAACAGCTACGCGGGTGTGGTGCTGCCCGGTGTGCTCAGCGCGTTCGGTGTGTTCCTGCTCCGCCAGGCGTTCGCAGGCGTGCCGCACGAACTGGCCGAGGCCGCGCGGCTGGACGGCTGCGGTGAGTGGCGGCTGTTCTGGAACGTCATGCTCCCCGTTGTCCGCCCGTCGCTGGCCATCGCCGCGATCTTCGGCTTCATCTTCGTGTGGAACGACTTCATCTGGCCGCTGGTCGTGTTGAGCAGCGACGCGAAGTTCCCGATCGCCCTGGGTGTTGCCTACCTGTCCGGCATTTCGGGCACCGACGCCCGCACGCTGTCCGCTGGCACCGTCATCTCGTTGATCCCGGTTGTCGTGTTCTTCGTCGTCCTGCAACGGCACGTGCTCGAAGGCGCGAAGGGCGCCGTCAAGGGATAGCTTCCGCCGAGCAAACACGACACGTAACGCGTCGACCGGGCACATCCGGGGCAACCTGGTGGGTGGAGATCTGTCATCCGACGGAAGGACCTGTCCCTGATGTCAGCGAAGTTCACGGCGAAAATCACGGCTGTGGCGTTGGCCGCGGTGGCCACGGCGGTCGCTACCGCGATCTCGGCGTCGGCAGCCGGCGCGCCGGTGTCCAACGCACACATCGTCGCCCATTTCGACATTGCCGCCGGCCAGCAACCGGAGAACATCACACTCGAACCGGACGGCAGCGCCGACCTCAGCTTCACCACGGCGCACGAGATCGCCCGCGTGTCCCCGGCTGGTCGCATGCGCATCCTGGCCGTGCTGCCCGCACCGGCTGACGGCGGTGTCAACACGCCGCTGGTCGGCAGCGCACGGACGTTCGGCATCGTCCGGGCACCCGGCGGCACGCTGTTCGTCCTGTACAACACCGGCGGCGCCGACCTGACCGGCGTGTGGCGGTTGCGGCCCGGCAGCAGCACGCCGACCCGGATCGCCGCCCTGCCCGCCGACGGCCTGGCCAACGGCATGGCGCTGGACCCGAAGACCGGCTTCCTGTACATCGCCGACTCGGTGCACGGCATCGTCTTCCGCGTGCCCGACACCGGTGGCACGCCGACCGTGTGGTCCAGCGGCGGCAAGCTCACGTCGAACGGCTCGTTCGGCGCGAACGGCGTGAAGGTGCACGACGGCGCCGTGTGGGTGTCGAACAGCCAGCAGGGTCTGCTGCTGCGCATCCCGATCGGGCGACACGGCGTGGCGGGCCCGATGCAGACCAGGGCCATGGTGGCCGGCATCGACGATTTCGTGTTCACCGGTCATGGTGACACGGTGCTGGCCGCGATCAACGGTGCCAGCGAGATCGCGCAGATCCGGTCGAACGGTTCCCAGTCCATCGTGCTGACCCCCGCGAACGGATTGCAGAATCCGACGTCGATGTCGGTCCGCGGGAACACGCTGTACGTCGCCAGCGCCGCCTACTCGACGCTGACCGACCCGAACCTGTTGCTGGCCCGTCTGTAACACCTCCGGGTCACGGATCACCGGTCGCTAGTCCACGTGCCCGGTGCGGTAGATGTCGGCCGCATCGGGCACGGTGGGCACACCGAGTTCCTCCGCCACGTCGGCCAGCGCGGCTGACGCGACTGCGGGATCGTGGTGGCCGTCGGTGGTGAAATACGGTGCCACGTAACGGTTGTAGAGCTGGCTGGCGGCCGGCCTCGTCAGGCTCGGGATGAGCGCGTTGACGTACCGGGCCGCGAGCTCCGGCTCGTCGTGGACCAGCCGCAACGCACGGAGGTTGGCCCGCGCGAGTGCCCGCACCGCTGGATCGTCCGGCGCGATGTGGTTGGGGTCCACGGCGATGCCCACCGTGGGGATGCGGAAGTCGTCACCGATGAAAGCCAGTAGCCGCAGGCCGTTCTCCCGCGCGGCGACCTCGGGTGCCAGGGTGCTGCCGACGAACGCGGCGTCCAGCGAACCGTCGACGAGCGCGCGAACGTGGTGGCCGTAGTCGCCCGGTGTCATGACGACGGACTCGACATCCTGGTCCGGATCCAGGCCGTGCCGGCGCAGCACGATGCGGGCGAAGCAGCCGGGCGCGGTCCTCGGTCCGTGGATGCCGATCCGGCGACCCTTCAGGTCCTCGACCGAGCCGTAATCGTCCCTGGCGAGCAGCCAGAACATCGGCCGATCGGTGTTGACCGCCAGCACCGTCCACGGGACACCGTCGGTCACCCGGGCCAGCACCGCCCGGCCGAGGCCGATCGTGGCACTGCGCCGGACCCGGTCGTCGCCCCAGGCGCAGCCGTCCCGGAGGGCTACGTGCACGCCCTCCTGCTCGTAGTAGTTCTCCTGGTCGGCGACGTAGGCGACCAGTTCCTCATGGATTCCCAGCCCGACGTGGGTCAGGTCGATGGTGAGCACAGCGATCCCCTCAGTCCATGGCCAGTCCGCCGTTGACCGGCGCTGTCGTGCCCGTGATGAATCCGCTGTCCTCGCTCGCGTAGAAGGCAACGGCCTTGGCCACGTCACCGGGCGACGCGATCCGGCCCACCGCCGTCTGCGCCGCCTGCCGCCGCTTGAACTCGTTGCTCAGCGCATCGGTGGTGATGGTGGTCTCGTCCACCGGCCCCGGGGCCACGACGTTGACGGTGATCCCGCTCCGGCCCAGCTCCAGCGCGACGTACCGGGCGAACTGGGTCAGCGCCGCCTTCGAGGTGCCGAGCGCGATCATGCCCTCCCTCGGCTGTTTGCTCAGCACGGTGCCGAGGTAGACGATCCGGCCGTAGCCCGCCTTGGTCATGCCGGGGATGACGGCCTTCGTCACCAGGAATGCCGCCCGCAGCTCCTGGTCCAGCTTGCCGCCCAGTTCCTCCCATGTGATGTCGTCGAACGACTTGATGGCATAGGGGATCAAGGCGTTGTGCACCATGACCTCCACGTCGCCCATAGTGGCCCGGACCTGCTCCACCATGGTCAACACCGCTGCCTGGTCACGCACGTCTGCCCGCACGGCCATCGCCTGGCCGCCCGCGGCCGTGATCGACGCGACCACGTCGTCGGCTTCCGCCGCGCTGCTGCGGTAGTTGATGACGACCCGCATCCCGCGCGATGCCAGCAATCGGGCGATGGCCGCGCCGATTCCCCTGCTCGCGCCCGTGATGAGGGCTACCCTGCCGTCCTGCTGAATGTTCGTCATCCCCGACCTCCAGAAAGGTTTCGTACAGGTCAGCGGGACCGCAGCCAGTCGCGGAAGCGCGTGGTGGCGATGAGAGCGCCATCGGTGGTGGTGAGCACGTCGCCCTTGACCGCGGCGAACAGTCCCGCGGTCTCATCGGTGACGACACGACGGCGGTCACTGTCGGTGGCCTCGACTGTGATGCGTCCCAACTCGTCGAGCGCGAACACCTCGGGGCCACCGATGTCGCGGGTGCCACGCAGTGGCGCATCGGCGGCGACATCGGCGACAGCGGCTGCGACATCGGCGGAACTGATGGGCTGGATGGGCGTGCTCGGCAGGCGGACGACGTCACCGTCCGTGGTCCAGTCCAGTGTCGGCGGGATGAACTCCATGAACTGGGTGGCGCGCACGATCGAGAACGGGATCGACCCGGCCTTGACCAGGTCCTCCTGCAGCGCCTTGGCGCGGTAGTAGGCCAGATCGGGCACCTGGTCCACACCGACGATGGACAGCGTCACGACGTGCCCGACACCAGCGGCCTGCGCCGCGGTCAGCAGGTTGGTCACCGAGGTGCGGAAGAAGTCCAGCGAGGCATCGTCGAAGGTCGGCGAGTTGGTCAGGTTCACCACGACATCGGCGCCGCGCACCGCGTCGTCGATCCCGTCGCCGGTGAGCAGGTCAAGCCCGGTCGAACGGGAGTATCCGGCCGTTTCGTGGCCCGCCTCGGTGAGCAGGTTGATCACCTGGGAGCCGATGAGACCGGTGCCGATGACCGCGATCTTCATGAGATGTCCCCTCCGCCGGGCATCGCTCCGGCAAACTCGGATAACTAATGTCCGAGATAATACTCGGACATTAGTTGTCTGAGTCAAGTGGGGTCGGTTACCCTACTCGGGTGAAATTGTCCGGCGGCGTCGAGTGGGCCGTGCACTGCTGCGTGGTCCTGACACAGGCCGCCGAGCCGGTGCCCGCCGCGCGCCTGGCCGAGCTGCACCAGGTCTCGGCCACCTACCTGGCCAAGCAGCTGCAGCTGCTGTCCAGGGCCGGGCTCGTGCGATCGGTGCAGGGTAAGTCTGGCGGCTACGTGCTGACCCGGCCACCCGAGCAGATCACCACGCTGGACATCGTCGAGGCCATCGAGGGGTCACAGTCGACGTACGTGTGCACGGAGATCCGGCAGCGCGGGCCGATGGCCGCGCCGCCGGAGGCGTGCACCGCGCCCTGTGCGATCGCCCGCACGATGTACGCGGCCGACCGGGCCTGGCGGGCCGCGCTGCGAGAGGTGACTGTCGCCGACCTCTGTCGGAGTGTCGGCACCGACTACGATGGCGACGTCATGGGTCAGGTCGGCGCCTGGCTGAGCGCGGCGGGGTCCTGACCCGACAGTATTCAGGTGCGGCACTGTCCAGATAGGACGGACTGATGCGAGGCGTGACACCGGCCCGTCTTGCCGTGTCGCCGGGGACCCTGTTGTGGCGCGTGCACGACCATGCCGAACGTGCCGACGACCTGACCGGGCCGGTGTACGTCTCCGAACTCGGCGTGACCGGGCTGGCCGAGCGGCTGCTGTCCGGTCCTCGGCCGGCGCGACAGGTGGCGGACATGGTGTTGTCGCCCGTGCGGACCACTGTCGAACTGGTCGTGCTACGCCTGTTGAACAGGCAGGACGTGGTGTCGGCCGGTCTGCCGGAACTGGATCTCGCCGAGTTGCCGGGTAGCTGGCCACCATGGCTGCACGACCGGATGCCGGATGTCGCGGGCGTCGTGTGGCCGGCCCGACACGACCTGCCGAATCCGACCATGGTGCTGTTCGGTGATCGCTGTCCTGCCGGAGCGCTCCAGGTGGAATCCGATTCGGGTATCAGGTTGGACACCAGGGCGGGTGTCAATCATGTCAATCGGGAACTGGCGCGGCACGGTGTCGCGATTCCGCTGCCGGACCGGACGCTGGTGTTCATCAACTACCGAAGCGGTGACGACCGGCTCGTGGTCGATCTGCTGGACAAGGAACTCTGCGCGCGGTTCGGCCGGTCCGCCGTCTTCCGGGACGACCGATCGCTCGGTGCGGGTGTGCTGTTCGGTGCCGAGTTGATCCGCAAGGTACGTGCCTGCGCGGTACTGATCACGGTGGTCGGTCCACGGTGGGAAGAAAGCTACGACCACACCGGGCAACGGCTGCTGGACCGGGAGAACGACTGGGTCCGGCGGGAGATCGAGGAGGCGATGGGGCACGGTGTGCACGTGGTGCCGGTGCTCGTCGGTGCGCGTGCCCAGCCCGGCGTGAACACCTTGCCGGACACCATCAGCACGCTCTTCGACCACCAGTTCCTGCACCTGCCGCGCGGTTACACCCCGGAGCACGTCCGACAGCTCGTCGACCGGCTGATCAGCGAGGTGCCGGAACTCGACGACTGGACGGACCGGTAGCGCATTGATCGGCGGATGTGAAGTCTGAAACACCGCTTGGCGCATTTTGTCCACTGGTTGTCCAGTGTGGCCGCATCCGCATTGTCAATTGAGTCCGAACAACCGGTGGGTGTCGGGCCGACGGAGTACAGTCCTTCGTGCGGTTGGCCGACTTCGCGCAAAGATGGAAAGCCGAGGGATCGTCTGGTGAGCGGGGAACAGGACGGCGACGGTGTCGTCCCGGACGGGGATGCGACCGGTACCGACGGGGAAGCGATGTCGCCCCAGCAGGCGAATACCGCGCAGGCGGAAACCGGGCCGGAGCCAGAACCGCAGCCGCCCGACGACACCCGACTCGATGAGCTGACCGCCGTCGTCGCCGCGCTGACCGAGCAGATCCGCTCCCATCACGCCAGGGCGCAGGCGAGGGAACGGGTGATCGACAACCTGCACACCGAAGTGGAACGGTTGCGCCAGGGCGAGCGGGCACTGGTACTCCGACCGGTGATCACCGATCTCCAGCACCTGCGTACCGACCTGCTGCACCAGGCCAGCACCCTGCCTGCCGATGTCAGCCGGCAACAAGCCGCTGAACTGATGGAATCCTTCGCGCTGAGCGCGGAACTGGCGCTGGAGCGCTGTGGCTGCGAACCCGTCCGGCCGGCCGCAGGTGACCCGTTCACGGCACGTGAACACCGTGCCGTCGGGCTGATCCCGGCCGACCGGCCCGAGCAGGACCAGACCATCGGCGCCGTGATCGCGGAGGGCTACCGGGACACGACGACGGACCGGATCACGGTGCCGGCGAAGGTCTCGGTGCTGCGCTGGCAGCGGCCGACCGGGACCGACGACGCACGACCGACGGAAGCCGCGCTACAGGAGAACATGAATGACTGACAGCAGCCTGCGGGTTTTCGGCATCGACCTGGGTACCACGTATTCGGCGATCGCCTATGTCGACGAAACCGGCCGACCGACGGTGTGCCACAACACCGATGGTCTGGACACGACGCCGTCCGTGGTGTTCTTCGAGAACGAGTCCAATGTCGTCGTCGGCTCGGTGGCCAAGAACTCGGCGGTCAGTTATCCCGACCGTGTGGTGTCGCTGATCAAGCGGGAAATGGGCACCGCCGCGGAATTCGACTACGACGGCGTCCGGCATACGCCGGAATCGATTTCCGCGTTGATCCTGAAGCAGTTGACGCAGGACGCGGCGACCCACACGCACGGCGAGGTGACGCGTGCGGTGATCACCGTGCCGGCGTATTTCGGCATGCTGGAGCGGGACGCCACCAAGAACGCCGGTCGCATCGCCGGGCTGGACGTCATCGGGATCGTGCCGGAACCCGTTGCCGCCGCGCTGCACTACGAGGCCACCACCGGCGCGCAGGACAAGACGATCCTGGTCTACGACCTCGGTGGCGGCACGTTCGACACCACCGTGATCAAAGTGTCCGAGTCCGAGATCGAGGTCGTGTGCACCGACGGCGACGACCGCCTTGGCGGCGCCGACTGGGATGCCCGCCTGCGCGATCACCTGCTGGCCCAGTTCGTCGAGCAGGCGCCGCCGGGTACGGACCCGGAGGACGACGAGGAGTTCATGCAGGCCCTGATGACCACCTCGGAGGACGTCAAGAAGCAGTTGTCCCGCGCCGAGTCCCGGCCGGTCGCACTGCGCGGGGCCGGTGTTGCCGCGCGGATCGACGTGACGCGGACCCAGTTCGAGGCGCTCACCAAGGATCTGCTGGACAAGACGATCGACATCGTGCACCGGACGCTGAAGACCTTGGACGACAAGGCGCCGAACACGCGGATCGACGACGTGCTGCTGGTCGGCGGGTCCACCCAGATGCCGGCGGTGACCGAGCGGCTGACGGCCGAGTTCGGCTGGCACCCCCAGCAGCACGACCCGCACCTGGCCGTGGCAAAGGGTGCCGCCCTCTACGCACTGGGCCGCGTGGTGCACAAGGAGGTGCAGGACGCCCTGGACTCGTCATCGTCCTCGGACACGGCGGCGGAGGCTCGATCCAGGGCCGACGAGGCCGTCCGTACCGTCGCCGAGCAGACCGGCATCGCCACCGAGACGCTGCGCGAGCTGGCGGACAAGCGCACGTCCGGCGTGCTGCCGAAGGCGTTCGGCGTGAAGATGGTGGACACGTCGGACCCCGACTGGCACACCAAGGACACCCGGTACTACGTGAGCCACCTCGTGCATGCCAACGATGCGCTGCCGGCCACGAGCGAACTGGTCGCCGAGACCATCGAGGAGGGCCAGACCAGGGTCGACATCGAGCTCTACGAGCAGTCCGGCGCCCAGGAGGGCAAGGAACTCGACGAGAACAAGGCGCTCACCGACGGCCGGGGCACGCTCGGGCCGTTCCAGCCGATGCCGGTCGGCTCACCGGTCGACATCACGATGCGGATCAGCGACGAAGGCCTGCTGGACCTGTCTGCCATCGAGCGCTCGTCCGGCAAGTCGGTGGACATCCGGGTGCAGGTGAGCGTCATGTCCGACGAGCAGGTCCACCGGGCCACCGAGATCGTGTCCGGGCTCACGGTCTCCAGCTGATGGCCCGGTTCGACCCGAAGTCCTATGAGGACACCGTCGTCAAGCCGTTGCGGCGGTGGTCGGGCCGGGAGCTGCCCGATGATCTGGTCACCAGGTACGCCGTCGAGCTGACCATGTCCGACGCCGATGTCACCGAGCGGTTGGGTGAGGTCAGGGCCCAGTGGCACAAGGGCGCCCAGTCCACCGGCAAGGCGGCGTCGGTTCGCGGTATCTACAAGGCAATGCTGCGGGCGGACGAGGAGCTCCGCGCCCGGCACGGCGCCCGCCTCGACCACATCTCGTGGTGGCGGGAGCACGAACGGAACCGGGCGGGCGCCCGGCAGGGCCAGATCGCCGACCTGGCCGAGACGCTGCGGACCAGTTTCGGTGCACTGAAGTTGATCTCGCCCAATCAGCTCGACGCGACCATGCGGGCCGAGTACACGGCACTCGCGCCGGACGAGGTGGACCAGGCACTGGCCAAGGCGGACATCACCAGGACCACCCCGCTGGAGCTGCCCACGTCCAGCGGCCTGCAGGACACCACGTACCGGGCGTTCGCCCAGCACCTGGTCGACGCGCAGGTGGCCAGTGTGCCCGAGCTGCTGTTCGGCAAGCTCGACGAATTCCGGATCCTCACGGCGTTCTCGTGCCAGCCGACGCGGTCCGCCGGGCTGTCGGCCGCCGCGGTGCGCCAGGCCGAGGAACGGGAGAACAAGCGGGCCATCAGCGCGAGCCAGGCCCAGCGGGCCGCTCTGAGCGTGCTCACCACGGCCGTGCGGACCGGGGTCGACCTCCGTCAGCTGACCTTGTTCCACCTGCTGGCCGACGTCCGGCGGCACAACGCGCAGGGCGCACCGCCCAGTGCACTGGTCAAGCAGCTCACCGCCGCGGGCCTGACCCCGGCCGAGGCGCGGATGGCCGTGTTCAGCGTGCGCAACGAGTCCGCGCCCGCCGCCTCGGCAGGTGGCATCGACCTGGTCCGGGAACTGCTGGCCGACGGCCAGTTGCTGGCCGCGCGGCAGGCGCTGGCCACGGTCACCGACACCGAGGACGCCACGTCGGCACGTGATCTGGTGGCCCGCCAGCTCGCCGAGGTGCAGCGGCTGCGGACCATGGCGCTGACCGCACTGCAGGCAGGCGACGAGGCGGCGGCCGCGACCCACCTGCGGCAGGCAGCCGCGTTGGCCAACGACGACGAGGACATCGCGGCCCACCTGCGCCGCATCCCACCGCCGCCGGTGCTGGAACCGACCGCGCAGGCCGACGGTGTCGGCGTTCGCGTGTCCTGGCGGCCGGCGCCCGGCCACGACGAGACCACCCACTACCGGGTGCTGCGCAAGACCGGTCGCACGCCCATCGACCCGACCGACGGCGAGATCGTCCGCGAGGGCGACGACACGGCGGTCGTGGACATGGCCGTGCCGGCCGGACATCTTGTCGGCTACGCCGTCTTCGCGGCCGTCGAGCGGGGTCCGTGGTCGCGGCCGGCCGGGGTGACCGTCGAGGTGTTTCCGCCGGTGCACGACGTGCGGTTGACCGAGGACGGCGGCGCGGTCGACGGCCGGTGGCAGGTGCATCCGGACGCCAGGTCGGTCGAGGTGCACCGGGGTGATCTGACGGGTGAGCCGGTGCGCGCGAACAGCAGGACGATGTTCCGCGACCGCACACCGGCAGCCGAGTTGACCTACACGATCGTCGCGCGCTACCGCAGGGCCGACGGCACCGAGGCCGCATCGCCGCCGGTGTCCGCGCGGGCGGCCAGCAAGAACGACGTACGGCCGATCGCCGCGTTGCAGCTGACCGCGGTGCCCGGTGAGGGCGGCGCGAGGATCGCGGTCCGGTGGCGGCAGGCCACCGACGCCGAGGTGGTGATCCGACGGGCGACCCGGTTGTGCCGCTGGGACTTCGGCGCTGTCGTGCCGTCCGGTGAGCTGGCCGGCTACGGCGAGGAACTGCGTGGGCGCCTGGACGTCGACGGCGAGTGGCGCACACTCACCGCGGCCGCGCCGACCGGCGTGTGCCACTACGTGCCGTTCACGATGAGTCCGGCGGGCGCGGTGCGTGGTGCCGACAACGCCCTTGGCGTCGCGCTGCCCGTCACCGGCCTTGGCTACCAGCGGTTCGGCACCGAACTCGTGCTGTCCTGGACGTGGCCCGCGAAGGTCGGCACGGCCGAGATCCGCTGGTCCGGTCCGGACGAGCACGGCCGTGTGCTGCTGACCCAACAGCGCTACCTGACCGACGGCGGCTGCCGGATCCGTTGTGGCACCGGCGAAACGAAGGTGTCGGTGCGCAGCGTCGTGGCGGCCGAGGGCGGGGAGTGCCACTCGCCGGTCGAGGAACTCGTCGTGCCGGAGCGGCTGCCGGCCATCCGGTACACGGTGGCCCTGGCCAAGCGACCGCTGCGCGGCGCGGTCGCCACGATCCGGCTCTCCGCCGACACCGCCGTGCCCCGCTGCACGGTGCTGGTGGTGGCGGCGTCCGGCGTGATCATGCCGAGGCGGCCGGGCGACGGCCAGGAAGCGTCCCGCACCGACCGCGAGCTGCACGCCGGCGAGACGGCCGAGCTGACGGTCGAGCTGCCCAGGCTGTCCCGGCCGTACTGGGTGCGGTGTTTCCTCGCGGACAGCGGTCAGCCCGCCGTGGCACGACTCATTGACCCACCGATCAACCAGTTGAAGGTGCGCTGATGGCGAAGGTCGCCTGTCCCTACTGCTATCACCGGATCGACCCGGCCAAGCTGCGGTTCCAGTGCACCGGTCGGGCGACACCGGGCCGCGACCGGTGCAAGAAGTCCATTGACGACGATCGCCGCAGACTGACCGGCTACAGCGCGGCATCGCTGCCCACGTTCCCGCCACCGGAGACGCGATCCCCACGGCCACCACTGCTGGCGCCGTGCCCGGACTGCGGCGGATCCACCGGCATCCGGGCCTGCCAGGTCTGTCGGACGCCCCTGCCGGCCAACTTCGCGGACAGCCGCAGCCCGCTGATCGGCATGGTGGGCGGCAAGAACGCGGGCAAGACCGTGTACACGACGGTGCTCGCCCACGAACTGCTGAACAACATCCGCCGTCGGTTCGGCGCCGATGTCGGGTTCGCGGGGGACCGGCAGGGTGAGCAGGGCTCGATCGCCGACTGGTTGGCGCTCTACGAGCGGGCCCTGTTCGCCGACCACACCCTGTTCCAGAGCACCGCCAGCGCGGTGGACGGCCTGAAGGTGCCGTTGGTGTTGCAGTGGCGGCAGCCCAAGCGCAGTTTCGGCCGCGAGGTGCACAACACCACGACGCTGTCGTTCTACGACGCGGCAGGCGAGGACATGACGACCCAGGAGTTCGTCAACGGCCAGGCGTACCTCAGCTCGGCCGACGCGCTGATCGTGCTGCTCGACCCGTTCCAGCTCAAGGGCGCGCGGGACCGGATCACGGTGCCACCCGACGCCACCCGGGACACCGAGCCACCGCTGAACGTGCTCACCAGGATCACCGACATGCTGCGGAACAGCTACGGTGTGCGCGCCAGGAGCAAGATCCCGGTTCCGATCGCGGTGGTGTTCGGCAAGATCGACGCCTTCTACGGCATGCTCGGCGAGGACCACCCGCTGCTCCAGCAACCCGAGCCCGGCCCGTACTACGACGAGGCCGCGGGCCAGGACACCGACGAGCACATGCGGGCGCTGCTCGCCGAGTTGGACGCCGACGACATCGACACCCACCTGCGTACCCAGTACAAGGTGTTCCGGTACTTCGCCATCTCCTCGCTCGGCGCCGAGCCGGACTACGCGGGCAACCGGATCCATGCCGGTGGTGTGCGGCCGTTCCGGGTGGACGAACCGCTGCTGTGGCTGCTCAGCCGGTTCCGCATCATCGAGCGGAGAAGCGCGTGACCACGCCGGAATTCGCGTCGCTCTACTACACCGACTGCCTGCCCGGCCAGGGCCTGCGTGGCGGTGCGGGCTTCCAGTTCCAGGCGGTGTCGTCCGGTGCCGGCCAGGAGGCGATGACCCTCGTGCAGCGCGCGGTGCTGTACGAACCGCCGGTGCCGTGGATGCGCCAGCAGCGGCCGGTGACCGACTACCCGCCGTCGTTGGCGCACGTGTACGACGACGTGTACGTGACCGCGCGGGGTATCTACCTGGGTGTCGAGGCCAACGGCGTGCGCGAGGGCAACCAGTTCACGCATGCCGTGGCCACCGCGGATCCCGAGGCCTACGGCCAACTCCGGCCCGCGCAGCTGTGGGCGGCACCGTGGTGGGTGGAGAAGCCGGCGCCCAGCACCCGGTGCGACCCGGTCGCCGCCGAGCCGGAGGCCGGGCCGTGGGGCATCGACGCCGTCCGGGAGTGGGTGCTCGGCAGGCCCGATGCCGGCGAGTGGCTCACCGCGGTGCACTCCGCCATCGACCGGCTGCGTGACCCGGATCGGCGCCGGGTGCTGTTCGTGGCCGAGGACCCGGCGGCCGTGCTCGGCTGGATTGCCGCCGGCACCCTGCTGCTGCCCCAGCAACGCGCCCTCCAGGTCAGTTTCCGGGTGTTCGTGGCCAATCCGCGCTACAGCAGCCACGACGTGCTCGCCGTGCACCCGGACTGGGCCGGTCCGCTGGCCGACACCGGCCGGGACGGCGAGTTCCTGGTGTTCAACCTGGTCACCGGCCAGCACACCCTGGTCGAGCCGACGGATTCCGCGCTGCACTGGGTGCCCCGGTTCCTGCGGGCCGGCCCGGACGACGTGTACGACGTGGTGGACGCGATCGAACTGGCACAGCAGTTCGCCATGAGCCGGCAGGCGGGCCCCGACATCCGCCCGGCCGTCGCCGACCGGCTGGCCAGCGGTGTCGTGTTGCTCGGCGACCGGCCGGAGGACCTCGCCGGTCCCGACGTGCTCGCCGAATGGCTGGCCGCGCAGCCGTCGGTCGCCACCGAGGATGTCGCCGAGCCGCTGGTGGCCGCGCTGCTGGACTGCCGGATGGACATCGACGGCCGCCGCGCGCTCGACCGGGCGGTCCACCGGCACGGCGTGCGGGCGCTGGTCGGCCGGGTGCGGTTGGCGTTGCTGACCGGTGAGATCGAGCAGGCACTCGACGGCCGGTACGTCGTTGCCGGCCGGGCGCCGCACAGGTGGACGCCAGCCGAACGGCTCGAAGCGGCCGGCATGGTGGAGGTGGCGGCCGAGCAGGTCGCACCGGACCGGATGAACGCGTTGCTGTGCCTCGCCGTCGACTTCGACGTAGCCCCCGATCCGGCCCGGTTCGCCGGGGGAGCGGCCCGGTTCGTCCGGTGGTGGGCCGACCACCCCTCGGCGGCGGTCCGGCCCGACCGGTGGAGCTGCGGGCCGCACCTGGCCGGCCTGCTGCGGCTGGAACTGGCCGCGCGCTGCGGCCCATCGGTGCCGGACCGCCTGTCCAACGACATCCGTGCGCACTGGTGGCCGGTCCTGCTGCCCCATGTCGCCGATCCGGCAACGGAACCGGACGCGACCGTGGTCGCGGCGGCCATGGCGGGCGGTGACGCCGCGACCCGGCAGCGGTTCGGTGCGCGGACGCTGGAGGTTCTCGGTGCCGGTGAGCCGGATCGGGTGTGGTCCGCGCTGTTCCGGTTCACCGAGCCGAACCTGACCGAGTTGATGGCCGTGCTGCGCCATTTCCCGCCCGGCACCGGCACGCAGTCGTTCGTGGACAACGTGTTTCGCGTGCTCGACGGCGCGATGGCCGGCACGTTCGCCGAAGCGGAACTGGAAGTGCTGCGTGACTTCGCGGCCCACGGTCAGCTGCCCGGCAAAGGAAGGCTGCGTGACATCGCCGAGCAGGACGAGCGGCTGCGTGCGTGGTTGCTCGACGTGGCCGCGCAGCAGCCGCCGAGCCGGATGGTGCTGCGCACGATCTCCGGGGGTGTCCTGACCGCGCGGACCTCCGCCGTGCTGATCGCACTGATCGACCAGATGCCGCTTGCCGATGCCTACGAGGTCGTGGCCGCCGGTTCCCAGGCGCTGGTCGGGCTGCTGGCCACCGGGCTGCCGGACGTGTGGGACGACGACCGGAATCCCACCGAGCGGCGACTGTGTGCGATCGCGCTCGGATTTCTCACCGCCGGCACGAAGATCTGCGCCCAGACGGTCGCCGTGCGCATCGAGGAGCAACTGGCGTCCTGGGTGGTCGGCGCCGACCGGGCCGAGGTGGCCAGGGTCGAGCGGTTGGTGGGTGAGGTGCGCGAGCGGTTCAACAAGGACTGGCACGACTTCGCGGCGGTCCAGCGTGACCGTGCGGCCCGGTCCGGGCGGACCCGGCTGGCTGGCAAGGACAGGCCGCGCCAGGGTGAGCCGGCCGATGCCGAGCCTGGCAAGGCGGGTCGGCTGGGGTTCCGGTTGCCCGGTCGCCGCAACCGGGAGGGATGACGCGTGGGTTACCTGCTCGGGGGCGCACTCGTGTTGTTCCTCGCGTACGTCGTGATATGGCTGCTGGTCGCCGGATTCATGGTGATCGGGTTACCGGTGCTGGTGGTCGTGTTACCCGCGGTCGTGCTCAGCGGTGTGGTGGTGGCCGCGGTGGTCGTGGTGCGCACGTTGGCCGGTGTCGGGGCAGCCGTGCCGATGACCATCACCCCGCAGGATGTGCACGCCGGTCGGGCCAACCTGCCCAAGCCTCGTGGTGACCAGCCGTTCGGCCGGGACCCGGCGTGGCCGAACTATCTCGTCGCACAGTGGTCGATCGACCTGGCCACGGCATGGCGTGCGGTCATGGACGTCGTGCGCGGGGGTTTCGCGCGGGCAGGCCGGTTCGCCAACGGTCTGGACTCGCGTGTCGTCCGGTCCATCGGTGGTGCCTTCGCGTTCCTGTTCTGGCTGGCGCTGGGCTTCGGCGCGGTGGCGGGCGCCGGGCTGCTGCTGGCGCTGTGCTGTGTGCTGCGCACAGTGGCCTGGCTCGGCTGGCTGGCCGTCGCCGGAGTGTTCCGCAGCGCTGACCACCTGGTCCGGCGGGTCCGCGGCGCCCAGGCCAGTTGCCAGCATTGTTATTACGTGGCCCCGTTTCCGGCGTTCTCGTGCGACCGCTGCGGGGTGGTGCACCACGACATCCGGCCCGGCAGGCTGGGTGCGGTGCGGCGGCGCTGCACCTGCGGTCGCCGACTGAACACGACCGTGCTCGGCGCGTCGGCCCAACACCTGGTGGCCTCGTGCCAACGGTGTGAACAACCGTTGCGCCTCGGCTCGGCCGTGCTCACCGATATCCGGCTGCCGCTGTTCGGCCCGGTGTTCGCCGGCAAGACCCGACTCATGTACGCGGGTCTGCTCGCGTTGCGGGACGCCGCGGCCGCGAACGGCGCGCAGCTGGACTTCGTCGACGACGAGAGCGAACGGGCCTTCACCGACGGCGCCGACGTGGTCAGCAGCGGCGCGGACACCGTGAAGACCCCGGCCGGTGAACTGCCGGCCGCACTCACCGTGCGGTTCACCATGGCCAGGCGCAAGGCGTTGCTGCACCTGTTCGACGCGGCAGGCGAGTTGTTCACCGACCGCGACGAGAACACCGAACTGGAGTACCTCGACCACGCGCAGGGCCTGGTGTTCGTCGTCGACCCGTTCTCAGTGCCCTGGGTGCGTGACCAACTCGGTGACGCGTCGCCATCGGTGCCCGGCACGACCGCCCAGGAGACCGAATCGGTGTACCAGACGACCGCTCGCCGGCTGCGTGACTTTCGGGTGGACACCGGCAAACGCGGCCTGGCCATGACCGTGGTCAAGGCCGACCTGCTGGCCGGGCTGCCGTTGACCGAACAGCCGCGGCCCGACCAGGTCCGGGACTGGCTGATCCTGGCCGGCATGGACAATCTGGTCAACGCGGCCGAACGCGACTTCGGCGAGGTGCGGTACTTCCTGGTCGCGTCCGTGCCTGCGCTCCACGCAGGCCACGGCCGCTCACCGGCCGCCCCGTTCAACTGGCTGATCTCCCGGGCCGGGCTGTCGCTGCTGCCCAAGGACGGACCGGAACCGGTCACCACCGAGGAGGCACCGTGAGCCCGCCACCTGGTTACCTGGTCCACCGCCGGGTGCTGATCGGCGTCATCGTGGGCGTGCTGGTGCTGGCCGGTCTCGTGCTCGCACTGCACGTGCCGGCCGTGGCCTCCTGGGTCGGCGCGGCCACCACCAGCCTGCACCGGACGTGGCTGAGCTGGAACTGGCACCTGTTGTGATCCTCGGCATCGATCTGGGCACGACGTTCTCCGTGGCGGCGACCATGGGCGAGCACGGCAGGCCGACGGTGTTGCCCAACCAGCTCGGCGACGCCACCACGCCGTCCGAGGTGTACTTCCGGTCGGCGTCGTCGGTGCTCGTCGGCAGAGCGGCGCGCGCCGCGGCCGCGACCGATCCGGACAACGCGGTCGCGTTGATCAAGCGGCGGATGGGCACCGAGTGCGAACTGCGCTTCCACGGCGTCGCCCACACCCCGGAGTCGGTGTCCGCGCTGATCCTGCGGGCGCTGGTGGCCGGCGCGACCACGCCGGTGCGTGCCGTGATCACCGTCCCGGCGTACTTCGGCATCCGGGAACGGGAGGCGACCTTCCAGGCGGCCCGGCTCGCCGGCATCGACGTCCTGGAACTGCTCGCCGAACCGGTCGCGGCCGCCCTGCACTACGGCACGGCGGTGGCCGAGTCGGACGGCGCTGTGCTCGTCTACGACCTCGGCGGCGGCACGTTCGACACGACGGTACTGCGTGTCACGGGAGCAGGTGTCACCGTCGTCGCGACCGACGGCGACAGCGAACTGGGCGGCGCCGACTGGGACGAGCGGGTCGTCGACCACCTGGCCGAACACTGGCCGGACGACGATGACGAGTCGTTCATCCGGCAGCTGCGGGTCGAGGCCGAGGTGGCCAAGCTGGCGCTCAGCGTGGCGACCGAGTGCGATGTGCGGCTGGGCGCGGTCACCGTGCGGTTGGACCGGGACACCTTCGAACAGATGACCGCCGATCTCGTGGACCGGACGATGACCATCGTCGCGCGGACACTGGCAGCGGCGGCCGCCAAGGGGGTACGGCGGATCGACGACGTCGTGCTGGTCGGCGGTTCGAGCAGGATGCCCCGCATCGCGGCAGCGGTGGCCGAGCAGTTGGGCATCCGGCCACGGCTGGTCGAGCCGGACTTCGCCGCCGCGCTCGGCGCCGCCGTCCGCGCCCACCAGCTCGCCGACGACCGGACGCGCGAGGGCCTGCGGGCCGCGGGTGGCGCGCTGGCCAGGATCGCCGACGCGCCAACGGCTTCCGTGGTGTCGCGGAGCTTCGGCATCCTCCTGGACGACAGCTACGACCCGAATGCCGAGCGTCGGTTCGTGCGGCACATCGTGCACCGCAACGACCCGCTGCCGACCAGCGGTTCAGCCGAGTTCGCCACAGTCATGCCTGGTCAGTACCGCATCCGGGTCCAGGTGTTCGAGCAGGCAGGCGACGTGGAGTCGGCCGAGATGGCCGACAACCGGCGGGTGCTGGACGGTGAACTCCGGCTGCCGGCCGGGCTCCCGGCCGGCTCGCCGGTCACGATCACCCTGCGGGTCAGCGCCGACGGCCTGCTCGGTGTCACCGCCCGCGAGCGGACCGGCGGCGGGCGACTCGAACTGGAGGCGTACGTCGAGGGTGTCGTGGACGAGCAGCGGACCAGGCGACTCGCCCACTTTCTCACCGGTCTCACGGTCGGGCAGTGAAAGGGCGTCGCTGATGGACTCGTCGTCGTGGGTGCGCAGGTCGTTCGACGGCGCCGGACTCACCCAGGCGCCGCCGGGGCCGCATCTGGCCAAGTGGCAGGCCAAGTACGACATCCATGTCGGCACAGTGTTGCTGTGCATCGACATCAGCGCCTCGATGGATGGCAACCGGCTGCGGTTGGCCAAGTCCGGTGGCGCGCAGTTCCTCCGGGAAGCAGCCGCAGGCCGCTACGACAGCGGCCTGGTGCTGTGGGACTCGCGGGTCGTCACGTATGTCCAACCGGAACCGTCGGGCAACTCGGCGCTGGCGGCGCTGCGGAACGCCGGGTCGGGCGGTGGCACCGACATCGTGCCGTGCCTGCAACTGGCCAACGACGTGTTTGGCCCGATGGCGGGGGACCGGGTGCTGTGCCTGTTCAGCGACGGCGAGTTCGGCAATCTGGACCAGGCCAGGGCACTCGCCAGGAAGCTGTGCGCGATGGGAGTCCGGATCATCGTGCGCGGCCTGGGCGCCGGCGCGGCAGGCGCACTGGGCGAGCTGGCCTGCCCCGGCAGCACGGACGACCAGCAGACCATCGTCGACGAGACCGCCATCGGCACCGGCATCGCATCCATGGCGGGCAACCTCACCGGCATCACGATCCGCGCTCGGGACGGTGATCGATGACGGGCGAGATATTCCGGCCGGAAGACAGGCCGGCGGATTCGGACACGGTATGGGTCTGCGGAAACGCCGACTGTGACTGGCAGACCTTCGGCACACCCGAAGCATGCGACGACGCGCTTGGGCCCGCATCGACGTCGTGCCCCGCGAGGGTCATTGATGTCCGTTGCGGGGCGGCATGACCCGGGCGTAGTAGGGTGCCAGCATACCGTTGAGCCAGACGGCGCCGTACTCGTCGTCCAGGTCGACGGTGAACACCGGCGGTGAGTCGAGCGCGGCGGACCCGCACCGGTCACCGAACAGGACGACGAGTCGCCGCGTGCGGTCGTGTTCTGTGGGCCAGATGAGACCGTGCGCCCACGGTGCCCGCTCCCGGATTCGGTCGGCCCACTCGCGGATCACACCGGGGATCTCCTCGGCGAAGAGCACGTCGTTTGCCAGGTTGGCCGCGACCAGGTCCGGCGTGCTGACCAGACTGACCAGACTCAGTTCCGCCGCAGTGGGCACGGCGCTGGCTCGCATGCCCAGGATGCGCACCCTCCGGACCGTCCGGAACCGCCGTTCCGACATCCGGATGCCGCGCAACAGCAGGTCCGCGATCAGCGTCTGGGCGTCCAAGCCGGCGCTGTAACCGGGATGCGGTTCGCACTCGAACCGGGCACGGAACACGCGAGGACCCTTGTCGAACGCGGTGAAGCCGGCGGCGTCGGTCTTCTGGCTGTGGATCCGCCACAGCACCGTACCGGCCGGCAGGAGGTAGCGGTTCGGGATGTCAGACATCGTCACCGTCCGCCCTCTCGATCAGAGCGGCCCGGATCAGCGTCTCGTCGTCGATCAAGCCCAGGAGTTGCGCGGGCGGTTTGTCGAGCCAGCCGTTCGCACCCAGCCACCAGTCCGCGGCGCCCCACGGGTCGTCGGCAGCTCCCAGAATCTGGTTGATACGGCGAATCGGACCGCTGTGCACGAACTGGAACACCGGCCACGCGGGATCGCCGTTCGAGCGGGTCAACCGGATCAGCTCGGGTTCATCCGGATCATGGCCCAGCTCCCGCACCTCGGCCTCGCCGATCGACTCGGCGAGCAGCCACCCCGACGTACGCCGTGCCACCTCGTCGACCGTCGGCGCCGGCTCGGCACCGGGCAACCGGAACCGCAGCGCCCCCACCACCGACTGCCATGCGGCCAGTTCCGCGCTGTCCGTCGACACGTTGGCCAGCCGCAGGACCGGCTGTTCCAGGATCAGCAGCAGCGGGTGCCCGTCCGGCAGCGTCTCGACCAGGTATTCGGCGATCTGGTCGGCGCGGCGCACCAGCCGGCTCGGGATCGCCTCACCGCTCAGTGCCGCGACCAGTTCGGTCAGCCGGGTGAACTGCCCGGGTGCCAGCTGCTCGCGGAGTTGGCTCCACTGCTCCGCCAGCGCTGCCAGCAGCTCGCGGACCCTCATCCGGACACCTTGTGCGCCGCCATGTCCCTGCGGGCGGCCGCCACATCGACCTGGGCCATGCCACCGATGTCCAGGTCGAACCGCAGTTCCGCGCCGGAGTTCGGCTCTGTCGCGTGCACCGTGAGGGTGCCGGTGTCGGACAGGAAGAAGGTGATCTCGACCGGCGCGCCAGGCGGCCGTCTGGGCGGCAGGCCGCGCAGGATGCCGCCGCCGATCCGCTTGTTGTGGGCCAGCTCCGGTGACTCGACGATGCCGGCCTGTTCCCAGATCTCGATCCCCGCCATGCGCTGGTTCGCCATGGGAGTCTGGAACGTGTACGGCCCGGTGTCGGCCGGCAGCGGCGTGTTCGCCGACAGCAGGTGGACCACGATCTTTCTCGCCGCGGCCGGATCGGTCAGCGCCAGTGGGTCGTTGGCGTCCAGCGACAACACGCCGAACGCCCTGGGCACGACGGTGGTCACGGTGGTGTCGGCCATCGCCATGACCTGTTCGGTGGTCATCCCCGTCCGGTCGGCCACACGCTCCGCTGAGTGCCGTGCGGTCATGCCGGCCGCGCGGTCGGTCTTGGCTCGCCGGATCATGGCGAACAGGGCTGCTCCTTTGGCGACCGCGAGTTCCGGCTCGTGCAGGCGCGGTTGCTGACCCACCAGCTCGGCCACCCGCGCCCCGACGGCGGGAACCCGGCTCATGCCGCCGACCAGGATCACGTCGTCGAACCGGTCGATTCCCTTGCCCCTGGCGAGTTCCAGCGTGTGCTCGGTGACTCGGACGACCCGGTCCAACAGGTCGGACGTGAGTTCCGACAGGTGATCCCTGGTCAGTTCGACACGTGCCACCGAGCCCGCGAACCGCAGGTCGGTGCGACCGGTGACGGCTTCACTGAGCCGTTTCTTCAACTGCTCGGCCGTGATCGCCAGGTCCTGCATGAACATCTCGTCGGCCGTCGGATCGAGCCGGGGATGTTGCTCGTGAAAGGCGGCCAACAGGTGGTCCCGCACGCGCACGTCCCAGTCCGCGCCACCGAGCGCCGGGTCACCGTGCGTGCACACGGCCCGAATGTCCTTGTCCCGCACACGGATCACCGTCGTGTCGTACGTGCCGCCGCCGAGATCGCAGACCAGCAGGGTGCGTGGGCGTGCCTCCGGGTACAGGGCCTGGTAGTGCAGCGCCGCCGCGACCGGCTCGTCCAGCACCTCAAGCACGTTCAGACCCGCGATGTCGCCCGCTCTGCTGGTCGCCTCCCGCTCGGCCACACCGAAGTACGCCGGCACGGTGATCACGACGTCCTGGACCGTCAGCTGCTCGTTCTTCGCCACCGCACGGACGAGTTCCCGCAGGATCAGCGACGAGATCTCGTCCGGCGTGTACTCGCGGCCGTGGAACGGGTACTTGATGCCAGGCTTGCCCATGTCCCGCTTGACCAGTTGGGCCACCAGGTGCGGCGCGAGTATGGCGGAGTTCTTGGCCGTGGTCCCCACCAGCACCTGGCCGGGCCCCTCGAAATACACCACTGACGGTGTGGTGTCCTCGCCGATCTCACTCTTCAGCACGACGGACTGACCGGAGTCATCGACGTGCGCGATCACCGAATGGGTGGTGCCCAGGTCGATGCCGAACGGCACCTTCGCGTCAGCCATGTCGTGCGGTCCTCCCCTCGGTTCAGTGGCCCTGATAGGTGAACGCCGCCCAGTTCGCCACGTCGGCGAGCCCGGCCCGCCGCATGGGTCCGGCCAGCTTGGTGTCGACGCCCTCCGGCAACCGGCGGTCCGGGTCGAGCATCCACAGCTGCGTGGCGCGCAGTGCCGTCGCGGGCTGCGGATAGCCGGAGTTCAGGTAGTGGTGGAACATGATCATGAACAGTGCCGTCGGCAGGTCGGCCACCGGCCAGCGCGCGCCCACCACGCCCGAGCCACCGGCGACCAGGAACGTGGTGGCCAGGGTCAGCGCCTCGTCGTGCGCGCTGTCGGTCAGGTCACTGACACACGTCGCCAGCACGACGAGCCCACCCGACGCGTCGGCCCGCCGGCCACGGGCGTGCCGCAGCACGTCCCGCACGTACAGGCGGCTGCCGTCGTCCAACAGCAGGCTGGAGTCCACGGGCACCGGCGCGTGCTCGCCGTGGCAGCTCAGGTGCACCACAGACGCGTCGTCGTCGTCGGCGCCGGGCAGCAACGCCGTGACGGCGGTCGGCGTCACCGGATCGTCGGCCGCGCCCAACACGGTGCAACCGGGATAACAGTGCGCCCGGATCTCGGCCATTTCCCTGGTGTCCCAGTGCAAGCCGCTGGCCCGCACACGCACCAGCGCCGGTTCGGCGTGCCACGGGCGGTGCTGCCGACGCGCCGCGTCCACGAACTGCCGGGCCGATGCCGCGTAGGACAGGATCGCGTCCTGACCGGCGTACCGGACACCGCCCGGCACCGCGCGGCACGCGGCATGCCACGGCACCGCGCCCAGCGTCCCGACCGGTGCCAGCACCACGCGGCCCGGCCGGCCGGGCCGAGTGCCGACCAGGTTGTCCAGCACCGGTCCGATGCCGGCCGACCACGCCCAGCGGCACAGCGCCGTCAGCGCCGACGACCACTGTTGCCTTGCCGACGCCACGTCATCGGCGGCCGCGGTGAGCAGATTCCGTTGGCACTGGCGGAAAGTCTCGATCGGCCCGTCGTCGGCCCGCAGCGCCGGCAGCGGCGCGACGCGAGCCGTCGCATCGCTGTCCACCAGGATCGCCAGCCCGGAGCGGCCCTCCAGCCCGGGCACCAGATAGACCAGTGCCTCGGCTTCCGTGGCTCGCAGTGCGGCCCCGATGTCGTGCACCGACGGCACCGAGAACAGGCCGGCACCGGCCTGCGTGCCCTCGATCGCCGCGAGCACCTCCTGCCGCAGGTCGCTCGGTGTCGGCATGCCGGCGACGGCCGACGACGCCGAGTCCCACGGGGCCGTGCCCGCGATCGCCGCCTCCTGCTCCCATCGCCGTGCCAGGTCCACATGACCGCTCTCGCGGAGCAGCGCAGGCAGATCGGCGGACAGGATCGCCGCGTCCAACACCATGCCCCTACCGAGTTCCAATCGAGCGGATCACGGCGGACGGCACGCCGACGTATCTCCAGACCGATGCCCAGGGCAGTGTCCGGCTGCTGACTCCGGTGCCAGCGTCGTGTTGCAGTACGACGGTCAGTACACCGACCCGGCCAAAGGCTTCCAGTACCTGCACGCCAGGGACTACGACCCGGCGACCGGCGAGTTCCTCGCCGTTGGTCGTGGTGGAACCCGTTCACGTGGACGGCAAAGAACAAGAACGGTGGCCCGCAGAGCAGCGACGCGACCTGCGCCCAGAACCCGGCGAGTGCTGGGCAGGCGTCCGTCGGTGTCCTGGAACTGCTGACGCTGTTGAAGTGAGGAGCGACGCGTGACCGCTGTTCAATGGCGGAACGGCGACTCGGCGACAAGTTCCTCCGGCGCGGAGAGCCGCCAGGCCTCATAGACCAACTCGGCGAGTTCGTCGATCTCGATGCCGGCCAGATAGACGACCACCCAGCCGAATCCGCCGGAGGTGAACTGCACCTCGAACACGTCCGGCCGCTCGGCGACCAGCGCCAGTTGCTCGGACAGCATCTGCTTCAGGCCGACGGTCTGGGTGCGCGGCCAGTAGTAGCCGAACCGCTTGCCGCGCACACTGAACGACGTGTAGTCGTGGCCCTCCGCGCGCCGCACATCGGCCAGCGCGTCCACGATCCGCTGGAACTCGTCGCTACGCACACCCACGGAACGGGACGGTAGTCCAGTGGCCGTTCAGGCCTTGGGAGCGGCTGGTCGCATGGACGCCGTGACGATGACGACCAGCACCACGCCCAACTGAAGCACCGGTGTGACGACCGGCACGTGGATCGCGAGCAGTGTCGCCCCAGCCGCGCCGATGATCAGGCCGGCGATGATCTGCGCGCTGGGCAACACCTTGCGTGGGTGTCGGCCAGCGGCGAGCGCGGCCATCATCGTCGTCAGCGTGCCGGTCATGTACGTGGTCGAGAGGCCGGAGACACCGAAGCGGAGCACCGCGCTGCTCTGCACACCCAGCGCGATCGCGTTCACGCTCAGCAGCACCAGTTGGGCGTTGCCGGTCGGGTGGTTGCCGGACAGCCACCAGCCGACGGCGTACACGGCGAACGCGGCCAGCTCGATCCACAGGGCACGGGTCACCTGGCGTGGCCACAGCGGATCGCTGTCCGCCGGCTGCCCTGCGATCCGGCTGCCGACCAGGCAGCCTGCCATGAAGAACACGATCGCCAGCGCCGAGCGCAGCGCGACCGCACCGTCCGCCTTGGCCGCGGACAGGCCGATGAGCACCATGTTTCCGGTCATGACACTCGTGAACGCACCGCCGAGCGCGAAGAACCCGACCGCATCGGTCGCGCCGCTGTTCACCGCGAGAAGCACCAGCAGGGCTTGCCGCCACCTGGTCGTTGTCGTCGCCGTCGAAGTCACGTGTCGGGAGCTTAGCCATCCTCGCCGAGGTCAAGCGTCACGGTCAGCCCACCCGATATCGCGCCACGGCGGCCGCGTTCCACTCCATGCCGTTGCCCGGCCGGTTCGGCGGCGTCACACGACCGTCGACGACGCGCACCGGTTCCCGCAGGACCGGAGCGGCCCAGTCGACGTACTCCAGCCAGTGCGCCGTCGGGCTTGCGGCCAGCAGGTGTGCACTGATCTCGGGAAACAGGTGGGACGACAGCGGGATTCCGGCCGAGTCGGCCAATGCCGCGGCGGCCAGCCAGCCGGTGACACCGCCGATGCGTTCCAGGTCCGGCATCACCAGGTCGCTGGCCCCGTGCCGCAGCGCGCGAGCCAGTTCCCGTGGCCCTGCGAAGTTCTCGCCGATCTGGATCGGCGTGCTGAGCGCGTCCGCCAGTTGGGCACACGCCGAGTAGTCGTCGTGGCGCACCGGTTCCTCGATCCAGCACAGGCCCTCGCCGTCCAGTGCCCGACACCGCTCCTGTGCGGCGACCAGCCCGAGTGCCTGGTTGTAGTCGGCCATCAGCGTGATGTCCGGCCCGATCGCCGCCCGGACGGCCCGGGCAGCGGCCAGATCGTCCCGTGCCGACGGTCGGCCGAGCCGCATCTTGATCGCGCTGAAGCCCTCCGCGACCAGTTCCTGCGCCTCATCGGCCGCCGCCGCAGGCTCAATCAGGCCGAGACCGTTGCTGTTGTACGCGGGCAGCGGCCGCAGGTCGGCACCGAGCAGCAGGGCCAGCGGCAGCCCGGCCGCGATCGCCAACGCGTCCCAGCACGCGGTGTCCACACCGGCGAGCACCGCCGACACCAGGCCACGCACACCGATCAGCTTGAACCGCGCTGCCAGCGTCCGCCGCACGGCCGCGGGCGATGCCGGGGTACCGGCCAACACATCGTTGACGTCGCGGATCAGCGCCAGCGCGGCGTGACCAGCTGATTCGACGTAGCAGAACAGGTAGGCGCGCCCGGTGACACCCGCGTCGGTCCGCACGTCGATCAGCAGCAGCGGCGCCTCGCCGATGCGTGCGGCACTGGTGCCCAGCGGCCTGCGCATCGGCACCAGGACCAGCGTGGCGTCAATCGAGCGGATCATCACGCCGGGTGTCCTTCGCTGTGCACCGACAGCATGTCCATGATCGCCCGGTTGCACGGCGTCGGCACGCCGAGTGCCTTGCCGCGCTCGACCACGTCACCGGACAACCAGGCGACCTCCAGCCGGTTGCCGCGTTCCAGATCGTGGTGCATCGACGACGTCATGTCGGGCGACACCTGGTCGGTGAACGCGAGCCGGTCGTCGGCGTAGTCGGCCGGCAGCGGCACACCCTGGGCCCGTGCGACCTGCGTCACCTCGTCCAGCACGTCCCGCAGGAACGCCCTGGCCCGAGGATCGCTGCGGATCGGTCCGATCGGCGTGCGGGCCAGGGTGGTCGTGCCGGACAGGCCGACCAGGAACACGAACTTCTCCCAGATGGTCCGCTCGATCCCGTCGCTGATCTCGACGTCGATCCCGCCGTCCACACAGGCGTCGCGGAACTCGCGCACCCGCTCGGACGTGGTGCCGTCGTACTCGCCGAACACCAACTTCTGCAGGTTGTTGGCGTGTTTGATGACACCCGGCTCGGCAATCGTGGCCGCGATGTAGCACACCCCGCCGACGACATGGCTCGCGCCGAGCACCCGGCGCAGGATGTCGTCCTTCACCACGCCGTTCTGGAACGACACCACGCCGGTCCGCCCGGTGAGCAGCGGCTTGATCAGCTCGGCGGACGTCTCGGTGTCCCAGAGTTTGACCCCGAACAGCACCATGTCGGCCGTACCGAGCGTGGCCGGGTCGTCGCTGACCTCGACGTCGGGCAGGTGCACGTCACCGAGCGGGCTCCGCACCCGTAGCCCGTGCTCGCGCAGCGCCGCCAACTGCCGCCCCCTGGCCACGAACGCAACGTCGTGCCCGCCCTCGGCGAGCCGGGCACCGAAGTAGCCACCGACCCCGCCGGTTCCCATCACCGCGATCCGCATGCGATCTCCCTGGTTCTACCGGCCGCTTGCTACCGGCCCCTGACTCGGCCGACTCTCAGACGAGCTTGACCATACGGTCCGCAACGCCTCCCGCATCGTGTCCTGCGATTCGAAGCTGATCTGCACGATGGCGTCGATCGGCTCGTCCGCGCCATCGGTCGCCAGGTCGTCCAGGTAGTACTGGATGTACTCCTTCGTCCGCGGCATCGCCACGTACGTCTGCCCGTACTCCGACTCCATGAACCGCCGGAACTCCGCCGTGGACACTTCGGGCCGCTTGCGGATCACCGTCATCAAGGTGTACATGGCACCATTTTCCACTAAGGACGCGCCGCGACCGGCCCCACCGGGTACACCACGCCCGTCAGTTCCTGCGATTCCTGCCACAACCGCTGCTGTGCCTGCACATCGTGGGACCGGACACTGGACTCGACCCGCTCCGGATACCCGGTGAACCGGGCCCGGCCGGGCGGTCCGTAGTACTCGCCGCCCTGTGCCGCCGGATCGGTCGCGGCCCGCAACGTGCCCAGCGCGCCGAGTTCCGGGGTCTGCAACAGCCACCACGTCAGGAACCTGGCCCGACTGCTGGTCAGATACCGCGGTGCCGGGTGCATCTCGCGAGCGAAGTTCGTGTGCGCGTTGCCCGGATGTGCTGCCACCGCAACGATGGTCGTGTCGGCGAGCCTGCGTTGCAGTTCGTAGGTGAACATCAGGTTCGCCAGTTTCGACTGGAAATACGTGGGTGGTGTCATACCGTGGTAGCAACAGACGAGGCCAGCGCGAACGGGCCGAGATGGTTGGCCGCGAACGTCGACTCGAAGCCGTCCTCGGTCACCGCGTACCTGGTGCGGAACGCGCCCGCGTTCTTGATCAACAGGTCGATGTGCTCGTGCTCGGCGCGCAATCGGGTGGCCGCCGCGCGGACGGACGACAGGGACGACAGATCGACCTGCTGGATGGCGATGTCCGCACCGGGCACTGCCGCGCGGATGCGGTCGGCGGCATCGGTTGCCTTGGCTTCGTTGCGGCACGCCAACACGACGGTGGCCTTGTGCTGGGCGAACGCGAGGGCCGTCTGGTAGCCGATGCCGCTGTTGGCGCCGGTGATCACGGTGGTCCGACCCCGCTGATCGGGCATGTCGGTGGTGGTCCAGCGTTGCGTTGCCATGTCCTGTCTCCCGTCGGCTACAATCGGGACGGTCATCCCGGTTGCCGAGGAGGGCGTATGGCCAGGGCCGATGCCGTGCGCAACAGGGCCAAAGTGCTCGAAGTGGCGGCGCAGATCTTCGCCACCGAAGGGCTTTCCGTGCCCGTGCACGAGATCGCCCGCCGGGCAGGCGTGGGCACCGGCACGGTGAGCAGGCACTTCCCCACCAAGGAGGATCTGTTCACGGCGATACTGCTCGACCGCATGGCCGGACTCACCCGGTCGGCCGACGAACTGGCCAAGCGATATGACCCGGCAACGGCGTTCTTCGAACTGTTCGCGATGGTGGTCCGGGAGGGCGCACATCACCTCGGCCTCGCCGAAGCCCTGGCCGGCAACGGCTACGACATGGACACCATCGGCGCCGAGGCCGGATTCGACGTGGCCGGTCGCTTACACACACTGCTGATCATGGCGCAGCAGGCCGGCACGATCCGGCCCGAGATCGGCATCGGGGACGTGAAGGCGCTGATGAAGGGCTGCCTTGCCGACGAGGCAAACAAGAACCTGGACACCCTGCTCGTGGTGATCACAGCGGGCCTACGAGCCTGAGGTCCACGAGTCAGCGCGGGTCTACGAGCCAGATGTGGCCCACATGGCGCGCAGTGCCGTGCATCGGTCCTTGCCCAGTGCTCCGGCCACGTCGGCGGCCACGATCCCGAGGATGTCGGCGGCGACTTCACCCAGTTCGTGTGAGGTGACCGCGTCGACGGGCTTGTGCAACCGCGCCGCCGTCCAGTCGGTCACCGTTGCCGTCCTGGTCAGGCCCAGACCGATGGCCAGCACCGCGTCCCGATCCAGCAGCGGCACGCCGTTCACCGGTGGCCGCAGGAAGACCCGGTACCTGCTGTCCCCGGTACGCACTTCGAAGCCACTGGTCAGCTGTAAGAATTCGATCTCGGTGTCGGCGCGCAGCAGGTCGAACACGATCTCGGTCGGCCCGACGAACGACAGGTTGTCGCCCGCTGCCACCAGCACGCCCGGGATCACCGACTTCTTGTCGAAGATGACCTTCCGCGCCCGCGGATCCCACCACACCGGTGCGCTGAAGATGCCCGTTGCCTCGGTCGAGCCCATGTGCCATCCCGGAGATCGTGCCGGCAGTTGGCCCGTCAGCGTAGCCCGGTCGTGCGTGGTGGCCACGCAAACATAGGTGGTGCGCCCGGATGTGGGTGGTGACCCCCGATGCGACTGTTCGTCCCGTGAACACCTCCTCTCGCAGCCGTTCCTCCCGCCGCACTGGTGCGCATCCGGCCTGCCCGACCAGTTCATGGGCAGCGTGTAGCGCTCGATCGCCGCATCTACCCGTACATGCGTAACCACACAGAATCCTCCGTGGCAACGGGCGGCCCGCCGGCCAGCCACCACGATTTCAATCGTTTGCGGGGCTGACATGTGTTATCGGCGGCAGTGATCTCGGTAACCCGAACGCGGGGCACACGCTGTTCTCGAAGCGGGTCATGGCACAGATCCGGTCGCCCGCGATCGTGATGACGTACAGGCCGACGCCGTGCCGGACACCGGTGGCCGCGCTCAGGTAGGCCCCGAACGCAGGCTGGCCGTTGGCCCGCGTCGGCACCAGGTCGAACCGGCGGCCGGCGCCGAACAGGTCGGCGCAGAAGCGCAGCACGATGTCCCGGCCCTGGTACTCCAGTGGCAGCGGTGGCATGGACATGAAGACATCGTCGGTCAGCAGGGTCACCAGCGCGTCGACGTCGGCGGCCTCCCAGGCCCGCACGAAGTTCGCCACGATCGCCGTCTCGGTGGGGGAGTCGGCTGCGGGCGGCGGTTCGGTGACCGCCCGGTTGCGCTCCAGGCCGGCGCGAGCCCGTTTGAGCGCGCTCTTGACCGACTCCACCGTCGTGTCCAGCATGTCGGCCACCTCGCTCGCGTGGAAACCGAGCACGTCGCGCAGGATCAGGACGGCGAGTTGGCGCGGCGGCAGGAGTTGCAACGCCGTGACGAAGGCCAGTGAGATGGATTCGGTCTGCTCGTAGCGGGCCGCCGGGCCGAGCGGCACGCTCATCGCCCCGTCGAGCAGGCTGTCCGGACACGGCTCCAGCCACACGACCTCGCCAAGCCGGGTCGGTTCCGGCGGCTGCACGCCGGGAATGTCCCACTCCTTGGCCGGTCGACGGCTGGCCGAGCGCAGCAGGCTCAGGCACCGGTTCGTGGCGATCCGGTAGAGCCATGTGCGCAGCGAGGCGCGACCGTCGAATCCGCCGAGCCCCCGCCACGCGGCCAGCATGGTGTCCTGTAGTGCGTCCTCGGCGTCCTGGATCGAGCCGAGCATTCGGTAGCAGTGCACCTGTAGCTCGCGGTGGTGCGGCTGGGTCAGCGCCCGGAACGCCTCGCCGTCCCCGGTGCGTGCCCTGTTGATCAGGTCGTCCACTCGTCACCCCTCTCGGTCTCATCCTGTACGGACGCCTGCCGATGCGCGAAGGGGGCGGTCGGGGAGCGACCCCTTTGTCGATGTCGTGGCGTCTGGATCAGCACACGATCCGAAAGGACATCGACATGGGGAAGATCATCGTCAGCGAGAGTGTCTCGCTGGACGGCGTCATGCAGGACCCGACCGACGGCGACACCAGCTTCGCCGGTTGGTTCAACCAGTTGACCGGCAAGGACCGCGAGGCGTGGGCCGAGGTCCAGTTCGAGGAGGCGCTGGGTGCCGAGGCGATGCTGCTTGGCAGGCGGACGTACGAGTGGCTCGTCGCCAAGGGGTGGCCGACCAGGACCGGCGGCTGGGCGGACCGGCTGACCGGCCTGCCCAAGTACGTCGTGTCCTCGACCCTGCGCGAGCTGGGCTGGGACAACACGACGGTCCTGTCCGGCGATGTCGTGGACGACGTCACGAAGCTGCGGGATGCCGTGGCGGGGGACATCGTCGTGAACGGCAGCGGCCAACTGGTGCACACGTTGCTGGAGCATGACATCGTCGACGAGTTGCGGCTGATGATCTGCCCGTTCGTGCTCGGTGCCGGTGACGGTGTCTTCGACCGGACCGGTCACCGGCAGACCATGCGGCTGATGGACACGCGGACCGTCGGTGCCGGCCTGGTTCGCCTGACCTACGGCGCCGGGTCATCGGATCGCTAGCGCCACGGAGGCTGCTGTCCGCGCTGAGCCGAACAGCAACGGCGTCGGCCGGACCTACCTGACTGTTTGCTGACCGGGCGCGGTCCCGACGGCGGTCCTACCGCGTGGTGGAGCGGTGGGGCCGCCGCCCGAGGTGGTTGGTCAGCGCTCGGCGCGGAACTCGGCGGGCCGTTCCTGGGTCGCCTCGGCCAGTGCGCGCAGCGTGTCCTGGATTCCGTGGTCCTTGCCGTAGACCGGTGTGCCCGGCTGCTGGCGCCAGGAATCCTCGATACTGCCGCCGTCCACGGCATCGAAGCCGAGGTCCTCGATCACGTCGACCGATGTGGACGGCCTGGTGGTCGATACACACCATCTCACCGCGATCCTGGACGACCTGCTGTTAGCTGTCGATCCGCGTGGCAGCGCGGGGGACCAGTTCGTCCGGCTGCCGCTGCTCGTCCAGCAGGCGGTCGAGTCCGCCCGGCCACTGGCCGACGAGCAGGGTGTCACCATCGCCTACGCCACGATCACGCGGCAGCCACCGGTCGTCGGTGTGCCCGCCGGTCTGCGGCGGGCGGTCACCGCCCTGGTGGACGACGCCATCCGACACGCAAGGCAGCAGGTCCGCGTCTCGACGGCCATCGCGGGCAGGGACGTCGTGATCGACGTGGCCGACGACGGACCCGGCATCGAGCCGGACATGGTGTCGACGATGTTCGACCGGTTCGCCACGTCGTCCGTCCTGGCCGCAGCACCCCCGGAGGGCCGGCAGCGTTATGGGCTGGGCCTGGCGCTGGTCAGCGAGATCGCGCACCAACACGGCGGCTCGGTGTCGGTGGTGCATACCGATCTTGACGGCGTCACGCCGCGGCTGCGGCTGCCGGCCGGTCTGTGACGTGTCGTGGCCCCCGCGCCCCCCGGGGCCAC
>DASUJK010000194.1:0-2647 GCA_036279295.1 Pseudonocardiaceae bacterium
CGTCGGTGAAGTAGACCTCGTTGAACTCGGCCTCACCGGTGATCTGGCGTAGCGGTCGTACCTCGATCCCCGGTGCGGTCATGTCGATCACGAAGTACGTCAGGCCCTCATGCTTGGGAGCCTCCGGATCGGTGCGCGCCAGAAGCAGGCCCCATCGCGCGATGTGCGCCAGGGTGGTCCAGACCTTCTGTCCGTTGACGACCCACTCGTCGCCGTCGCGCACGGCGGACGTCGACAGAGACGCCACGTCACTCCCTGCACCCGGCTCGCTGAACAGCTGGCACCACACCTCCTCGCCGGTCCACAGTGGACGCAGGAAGCGGGTTTTCAGTTCCTCGGAACCGAAGCGGAGGATCGTCGGCGCCGCCATGCCCAGCCCGATGCCGATCCGGCGCGGGTCGTTGTTCGGTGCGCCTGCCGCCGCCAGGTCGGTCTCGACGACGGTCTGCAGCGTGCGCGACGCGCCGAGACCGCCGAGGCCGACCGGGAAGTGCACCCAGGCCAGCCCGGCGTCGAACCGGGCGCGCAGGAATTCCAGACGATCGGTGGTGGCGGGATCGTGGGCGGCCAGCAGGTCCCGCACGCGGTCCCGCAGGTCGGCGGCGGCCAGCGGTTCGGTTGTCGCTGTCTCAGTCATGGGATTCGTCCTCGCTGGGGATCATGCGGCGAGCAGTACGACCACTTCGGCCACACAGGCCGGTTTCGGCTGGTTCTCGATTTCCACGGTGTACTTCAGCACCGCCTGGGTGCCCTGCGCCGCGTCGCTGATGTCCAGCAGTTCGGCACCGGCCCGAATCCGGGAGCCGACCAGGACCGGGTTGGGGAAGCGCACCTTGTTGACGCCGTAGTTGATGCCCATCTTCAACCCGTCGACGCGGTAGATGCTCGCGCCGAGCGCGGGAATCATGGACAGCGTGAGGTAGCCGTGCGCGATGGTGCGGCCGAACGGCCCGGCCGCCGCCCTCGCCACGTCCACGTGGATCCACTGGTGGTCACCGGTCGCGTCGGCGAACTGGTTCACCTGGTCCTGGGTGACCTCGTGCCAGTCGCTGTAGCCGAGCTGCTCGCCCTTGGCTGCCACGAATTCGGCCAGATCGGAGAAAACCCGCATGCACACTCCTTGCGAACGCCGGCTGACTGAGCGCTTAGTAACGTACCCCGCACGGTCACGGTCGGAAAGGCAGTGCATCACAATGCCGGTGGTTGCACCGATCACATCGCGGCGATCAGCCCCCGGTAGTGCCCGTAGCGGGCGGCCAGACCGATCAGCGCGACGCCGACCAGCTCACCCGCCCTGTGATAGCCGACGGCGATCCCGCTGTCCGCGTCGCGCTCCAGCACGCGCACGTCGTCGCCACCGAGGTCGACGGCACCGAAGGACTGGAGCCGCAGCTCGTACTGGTCGCTCCAGAACGACGGCACCGGCGCGAACGGGGTGTCCTCGGCCGGCTCGCCGGCCAGGTGCCGGCCGAGCACGGCGCCGGCCTTCCGTCCGGTGTCGTTGGCCATCGTCCAGTGCTCCACCCGGCGCGGCACGTCGTCGACCAGCAGGTTGGGGAACCGGGCCACATCACCGCACACGACCACGTCCTGGCGACCGGCCACCCGCAGCTGGTTGTCACACAGGACACCGTCGGTCAGGTCAAGATCGTTGTCCGCCAACCATTCCGTGTTCGGTGCGCAGCCGACTGCCTCGACCACCACGTCGGCGGGCAGTGTGGTGCCGTCGCGCAGCAGCACACCTTCGATCCGATCGGTGCCCACGTACTCGACGGGCACGGTGCCCAGATGGAAGCGCACCCCGGCCGCCTCGTGCCGCTGTCTCAGCACGTCGCCGATCGCCGCCCGCAGCGGCCGTTCGACCGGTACCGCTTCCGGTGCCACCACGGCCACGTCGGCACCGATCGTGCGCGCGGTCGCGGCCACCTCGCAGCCGACGAAACCGGCTCCGACGATCACCAGCCGAGCGCCCGGCAGCAGCAGCTCGCGCAGCGCCGCCATGTCGTCCACGGTGCGCATCAGGTGCCGGCCGACGGTGGGGCCGGGCAGCGGCAGTGTGCGCGTGCGCAGGCCGCTGGCGATCACCAGGCCCGACCAGTCCAGCGTCGAGCCGTCGGTCAACGTGACCGTCCGCGCGGTCAGGTCGGCCGCGGTCACCGCGTTGCCGAGCAGCCAGCGCACGTCGTTCGCGATCTTCGGCACCCGGAACGGCAGTCGCGCCGGGTCGAGTTTGCCGCTCAGTGCTTCCTTGGACAGCGGTGGTCGGTTGTAGGGCATGTGTTGTTCGTCGCCGACAACGACGACATCACCGGTGAACCCTGCTTTCCGCACTGCCTCGGCGGCACGCAGGCCGGCGATGGACGCTCCGACGACGACCACCCGATTGGCTGCCATACGTCAAACACTAGCCACGGTCAGGAAACAGGGACGCCGTTCTTGATCACCGTACGCTGCCCGGCGGTGCTCCACAGCAGTTCAGGGTTGCGGAACGGGTCACCGTGCAGCACGAGGAGATCGGCGACACAGCCGGCCTGCACGCGGCCGAGGTCGGGCCGCCGGAGCAGGTCGGCGTTGACCGACGTGGCCGAGCGCAGCGCCTCGATCGGGCCTTCGACCTCGATCTGCAGGCGCAGCCCGATCAGCTGCT
>DASUJK010000195.1:0-24716 GCA_036279295.1 Pseudonocardiaceae bacterium
GCGCGCACCCTCCCCGGACTTCCTGTGGAAACCCCGAGCTACATGCTCGGCCGCCACATCGCCCACAGCGGTGGGCCGTCGGGCAGCGTGAACCGACCTCGGTCGAGATAGCCGTGCCGCAAGTACAGGGCACGGGAGGCGCGCGAACTGGCCTCCAGGTACATCGCGACGTCCGGGTACATCTCGTGGTGGTGGTGCAGCAGGGCGGTACCGATGCCCTCCCCCTGGTGACCCGGCCGGACGGCCAGGAACGCCAGGTGGTGGTGTGGCTCGCCGTGCTGGTGGTGCCTCTCGAACACGTCGTCCAGCTGCCGGAACGCGTCGGCCCACTGCCCGCACGCCGTGGCCAGCTTCTCGTCGTAGTCGTCCGGCGCCGGCACCGGTTCCGCGGTCGGGAACCACACCGCCACGCCCGTCTCGTCCGCGGTCAGGCTGATCAGCCCGTGCTTGACCGCGTGCGTGGTCCAGATCAGCATGTTCCGCTCCACAACGGACCGGCGCTGTTCCTGGTCGGGCACCAACCACTTGGCGACGTCGAGGTGCTGGAAGGCATCCGCGATGATGCGTGCCGCGACCGGTGCCTCGTCCGGCCCGGCACCCAGTATCTCTACGTCATTCAGCGACTCAACACTGGTCATCACAACAAGGATCCCGCTCTGTTGTCGTAGGAGCCGCCCTCAGTGCCGAGAGCGGTGGAACGGCCGGTCTCCGCACTGACGCCGAGCCCGATCCGCTGGTACACATCCGGCCTGCGGGCACGGAGCACCGCGGCCCACAGGACGCCACCCAGTGCGACCACCGCGTAGGCCAAGGGGAACGCCCAGCGCGCGACCGAGTCCGGGGGCACACCGAGCAGGGTGGCGAAGTTCAGGAACGAGAGGACGACGGCAGCGGCCAGCGCTAGGAACGTCAGCCCTGGGGCGATCACCGCCCGCCAGGCGTTCTCCCCGCCCTTGCGCCGGAAGTAGCCGATCACCGCGGCCGACGTGCCCATCAACAGGATGAGCACACCGAACCCGCCGGTCGTGCCGAGCCAGAAGAACAGGTTCACCAACGGGTCCAGATGCGCCGCCGCGAACGACACGATCACCACGAAGCCGATGATGGTCTGGGTGAGCGATCCCCACACCGGTGCGCCGGTCTTGGGCAGCGTGCGCCCGAACGCCGAGGGCAGCACGCCTTCGCGGCCCAGCGAGAACACGTACCGCGACGCGGAGGCGTGATAGGAGATCATGGCCGCCAGGACCGACGTGAGCAGCAGCGCGTGCCCGATGGTGCCCCACGCCGAACCGAGGATGCCGGCGGCCAGCGTGAACAGCGTCTCGCCGCCCAGCTTGCCGGACGTGGCCACGATGTGGGTCGGGCCCGCCACCACGGTCATCGCCCACGAGGACAGGCAGTACAGCAGTGCGATCAGGCCGACGCAGACGTAGGTGGCCTTGGGCACGGTGCGCTGGCTGTCCTTGGCCTCCTCCGAGTAGAAGGCGGCCGACTCGAAGCCGACGAAACCGGTCATGGCGATCACCAGCAGCGATCCGAAGCCGGTGACGAACAGGTTGCTGGGCAGGAACGTCGTCGCGGTGACCACGCCACCGGCCGGGTGCGCCACGAACGCGACGGAGTAGATCAGGATGACGACGACCTCGGCGACCATCAGGACGCCCAGCACCGAGCCGTTGAACTCGACCTGGGCCAGACCCAGGACGGCCACGATGGCCCATGCGATGAGCGACCAGACCCACCAGATCAGGTTGAGGTGCAGCCAGGAGTTGAGGAGGGGAGCGCCGACCGCGCCGAAGATCCCGTACAGCCCGACCTGGAGCAGGTTGTAGCAGCACATCGCGATCCATGCCGCCGCGACGCCGGCCGGTCGGGACACGCCCTGTGCGATGTAGGCGTAGAACGCGCCCGCGTTCGAGATCCGCCGGGACATGGCGTTGTACCCGACGCAGAACACGATCAACACGATCCCGAGCAGCACGAACGCCGCCGGGATGCCGGTGATGCCGGTCACCGCGAACCCGGTCGGGAACACACCGGCCACCACGGTCAGCGTGGCGGCGGCGCTGAGCGCGAACTGGGTAACCCTTGTCGCGCCGAGTTTGTTGTGTGCCAGCGCAGCCGCGACATTGCTCGTGGCCGTGGAGGTTCTGTCCATACTGGACTCCAAATGATAAGGTGAATCTGTGGACGAGCGTCGGCGCTAGCGGCGGCGGGCGAGCACCGCGGCGCCGACGGCGGCTTTCGTTTCGGCGACAAGGCACATCAGGGGTCTGGGCAGCTGGGCGATCACCTCACGGAGGAACTGGCGCCCGTCGGCATCCAGGTCCTGCAGCAGGAAACCGTCCAGGCCGGTTGCCGCGGCCAGGCCGGTCAGCAGTGCGTCACTCAGTTCGACCGGCTGTCGGTTCGCGGCCACGCTTCGGATCCGGACCGCGGGCAGGATCGCCTCGTTGGCGTCCAGCGGCGGATGCAACACCGATCGGCGCCACGGCGGTCCGGTCGGCTGCGGCCGAACCATCCCCTGGCGGACCAGTCGGTCGGCGACCCGTTGGGTGGATGTCTGTCCGAGGAACTTCAACCATGTCGAGATCAACATGATTTCAGGTTCGGCGGCCAGTTGATCCATTACCGCGTGGGCTGTCGCGTCCGGCGGCGGATCTTCACCTGCCACGATGAGTTCCAACTGCTGTGGGTTGATTCTGATCTTGCGGTGCAATGCCAATTCGATCAACAATGCGCCCGCGAGGCCCAATGTCAGGGCATGCGAATTGAGGCGTGGCCGGCCGTCGTAGTCCCGGTGAGCGAGCAGGAAGAACTCATCGGCTAGCCACAATGAGACTGGTCTCATCGTCTCCGATCACACACGGACTAGGTGGACGGCTCCGGATGTATGCGCACGCGCTGCGCCACGAAACATCATCGTGGGGCCTCGTGCGAGCGCTGTGTTTGCAAGCACGCTGGTCGTGTCTACACGACCCGAACGGGACTGTCCACCTTTAGTCGATCCATTACCCCGAATGTCTGCCGGAGTTAACGACTGTTATTTGGTCAGCCCGCTCAGTACATTACTGAGAAACAAATCGGGTCCATGATGGACTGTCGGTGGCGGCTTCAGTGAAGTGTGTTCTGGGTCATGTTCGGGCAAGTGAGTTGTGTTTCACGACTAACGCGGGCTAGTGTCGCCGACATGAACATCAAGGGATCCGTTGCCCTGGTCACCGGTGCCAACCGGGGCCTTGGTGCCGCGTTCGCGCACGCTCTGCTCGCCGAGGGGGCCAGCACCGTCTACGGCGCCGCCCGCTCCGACTTCCAGCCCACCGAGCCGGGCCTGGTGCCCGTCCGGCTGGACATCACCGACGCAGCTCAGGTCACCGCGCTGGCCGTCCGGCTCACCGACGTGGACATCGTGATCAACAATGCCGGCGTCTTCCACGCGTCGTCCGCACTGGGCGACGAGCTGGAGGCCGCACTGCGCACCGACCTGGAGACCAACGTGTTCGGCACGCTGGCCGTGTCCCGCGCGTTCGCGCCGGTGCTGGCGGCGAACGGCGGTGGCGCGCTGGTCAACGTGCTGTCGGTGGCATCGTGGATCAGCCTGCCCAGGTTCGCGGCCTACGGGGCGTCCAAGGCGGCCGCCTGGTCGCTGACCAACAGCCTGCGCCTCGAACTGCGCGAGAACGGCACCCAGGTGCTCGGCGTGCACGCCGGCTACATCGACACCGACATGGCGGCGGATGTCGACTCGCCCAAGACGGCGCCGGAGGATGTCGTCGCGCGTGTGCTGCAAGCCCTGGTCGACGACGCGGAGGAAGTGCTCGTCGACGACGTCAGCCGCGTGGTCAAGGGTGGTCTGTCCGCTGACCTTGCCACGCTCTACCCGATGCCCGTCTGAGGTCCTGCCGCGCCGGCGGCGCGGGAGGACCAGGAGCGAAGCGACCGCTTCATGATCGGCGCGCTGAGCCTGCTGGCCGGCAGTGGTGCCAGTTCGGGCCACCCGGCCAGCATCCGCGCGCGCAGGTCGGCGCTGAACCGGCCGACCGCGGCCAGTCGGTCGTGGCCGGCCGTCAGCTCGGCGACGACGCCGAGCCGGTGCGCGAGCCGCTGCCGGGCGGTGGCAGTACCCCACGCCCAGTCCTTGCGCCGCAACGCCGCCAGGTGATCGCCCTTGTCCCGCTCCGCCAACTGAACCAGCGCGTCACCACGCAGCAGCCAACCGACACACGCGTCGGCCAGATCACCGGCCGGCGTGCTGCCGGTCGCCGCGCGCCACGTGTCCCGATAGGCGTTCTCGGCCTCGGCCAGCAGCGGGGCCGGGGGAACCGTGCTGCACCAACAGGTCGGGAAGCCGATCCGCAGATAAGCCAGTTCCGTCAACCCATCGCCGAACGAAGCCTGTTCGAAGTCGACGAACCGAACGCCGGTTGTGGTGTGCAGATCGTTGCCAGGGCAGGGATCGCCGTGCAGTAGGGCGAACCCGGTCGGCTCGGCCAGCCGGTGCAGCAGGTTGTCCAGTTCCGCCACGGCAGGCCGGGGCACCTCCATGTCCAGGCCCATCGCCAGCGCCAGGAAGGACACGACATCCCGCGCTCCCGGTGGTGTCCAGCGTGGCAGGGCATCGGCGTCCGCTGACGTGGTCGTTGCGTGCAGTCCGGCCAGCGCGGTTGCGTAACCGATCACCCAGTCATCGGACTGCGGCTCGCCGGTCAGGTACTCCAACACCATGACCTGCTGGTCCACGTCGACGCCTAGCAAGGCAGGCGCGACAGCGGGTTCGGCGCGACCGGCCAGCCGCAACGCGGTGACCTCGCGGGTGAACCGTGCCTCGGCGTCCGTCCCGCCGACAACCTGCTTGACCACCACCGGCGTCGAGTTGACCTCGGCCAGCCACACCAGGGACCGAGGGCTGCTGGCCAGCTTCCGCCGCCATGTCGGCGTGCCGAGATCGGCGCGCAACTGGTCTCCGTAGTTCGGCTTCATGGCGTGGCTGCCCCGGTGAGCCTGGCAACGGCGGGGACGACGTGTCCGTCGTAGCGATCCGCCCATGCGGTTTCCTGCCAGTCGGTTCCGGTGACGACCTGGCGGCAGAGTGTCGGGCCGCAACGACAGGACATGCGAAACGCGGGCTCGGTGGTCTGAGTGGCGTAGTCGACCGTGAGTTCCTCGCCGACCTCGATCGCGCGCCGGGTCACAAGCGTGTAGGCGTCGGTGTGCCACAGATTCGGGTCGCAACTGTGGTTGTCATGGTGAATCGGCTGGTTCGGCGGCAGCACCAGGCGCACGTCCTCGTCCACAGCAATGGTGTCCACGTACTGGTGACCGGCCGGCAGTGGGCGGGCAGCGAACAGACCGTCTCCTTGGATCGTCGAGTTGCGCACCTCGACATCGGTGTGCTGCCAGCATGCGCTCGGCACGTGATCCAGGTGCACGGTCATGGCCCTATCGTGCCGGGGTGCGGTGGACGGCTGTGGCGAACACTACCGCGTACCGGTCGGCGTCGGCGGCGATGAATTCGAGCAGCCGATGGCCCTCCTCGGTCACGTCAGCGGTGTCGGCACGGGTGAGTCGGTCGAACGGCTCGACGTGCAGTGTTGCCGTGCCGTCCGTCCGCGCCAGCCGCCAACCCGCCCGCCAGAACCCGTCGACCAGGACGGATCCCAGGACACCGCCGATGCCGGGCGGCAACGGCACCGCGCGGTGGTCCGCACCGACCCTGGCGCGATCGGCGTAGGACAGCAGCAGGTTGTCGTACTCGGGCAGAAACCGGGGCGGCGCAGGCGTTTCCGGGTCCGGCAGTTCGGCGTCGGGCACGTCGAGCAGCGTCGCGCCGTCCTCGCCCTGGTACTGCCGCAGCGGCAATTGGTCGGTGACCTCCCGCAGCCGGGTCAGCCCACACCAGGTCTGGATGTCCCGTACGGTGGCCGGGCCGAACGCGGTCAGGTAGCGGACGACCATGTCGGCCACCGAGCCCGTCGGCGCCGTGTCGCCAAGCCAGGTCTCGGCGGTCGTCCAGGTCGCCTGGCTGGTCTGACCCCACACACCGCGCGGCGGCACCTGCACGACCGGCAGCAGGCAGGTCACCGCGTAGGCCATCGACGTGCGGTCCCGGGCCGGCCACCGCTCGGCCAGCGCCGCGCCGATCTCCACCCTGGTCATCGGCCGGTCAGCCAGCAGCGTTGCCGCCTCGGTGAGCAGCGCCGACAGGTCGACGCCGTCCAGCGCACGGGCGTAGTTCGACGCGAAACCACGTGCCAGCACCGGCCTGACCAGCGGATACCAATCACGGGCATCGTTCGGTACGACGAGGTGCACGGTGCCGCGCAGCAGCGGGGTCCGCACCACCCGCCGCCGCACGAGTTCGTCGGCCAGTTCGGCGGGCTGGAACCCGGACAGCCGACTCCACAGGCCGACGTAGGGCGCGTTCGGGGCCTGCGCCTGCATTCCGGCCAGCCGTTCGAGAGCGGCGCACACGGAAAGCTCGGCCCGCGCCAGCAGCGATTGCCGATGCAGGCTCGCCCGATTCAGTTGGCGTCGACTCAGCACGTCCGACACGTTACGTCGCGGACAGTCCGTACACCCGACGGGCATTGCCGGAACCGATCAGTTCTGCGGCTCGTACCGCGTCCGCTGATGTCATCTCGTCATGCGCGACAGCGCCGCCGAGGAATTCGGACAACCCACGCCGGAACAGCAGTGTGCCGAGGTGGTAGTGCTCGGCCAGTCCGAATGCGTCGCTGGAGAACAGGAATTTGCCGAACGGCGCCAGTTCCAGGGCCTCCGCGATCAACGCGCCGGCACGGAAGCCGACATTGTGCGTCGCCAACCCGACGTCCATGAACACGTGCGGAAACACCTGCGCGAGATAGCCGGCATGCCGATGGAACGGGTAGTTGTGCAGCAACAGGATCGGCACCCCCGCCGGCATCGTGGCCCGCAGCAGGTCGGTGAGCAACAACGGATCACACTCGCCGAGGTCCACGTCGGCGTCGCCGTAACCGACGTGGAACTGCACGGGCAGCCGCTGCTCGATCGCCAGCCACACCAGGAATCGGTGCAATACCGGATCTGCCATGCGTACCACGCCGGACTGGTCCACATCGGACAACCAGCGATCGGCGGCGACAGCGACCTCGGCGTCGCTCGGCCGCCCACCGGCCAACCGCAGCCCGACCCGGTAGGCCGCGATCGACTTGCACCCGACCGCCGTCGTCGCGCGCTTGGCCAGCGCCTCGGTGCAGTCGCCGACGAACCGCGGACCCGACGTACCGGCCCGCACGACGTCCTCGGCCAGCAGTTCGAGCCGGACGATGTCGTGTGCCCGCGCTCCCGCCAACGCGCCAAGCGAGGCCGACGAGGTCAGCAGTTCGGGCCGGTAACCGCCGTCCACCAGGTAGTCCGTGATGCCGGTGCCGGCCAGGAACCGCCGGTTCACCTCGTCGGTGCCGAGTTCCGCCCTGCGCGTCAGATACTCGTCCGGCTCGGTGTGCGCCGGCAGGTCGAGCACCGGGGCGCACCAGCGGCGGACGGCCATGCCGAGCAGCGAGTCGAACAATGTCGTGCCCAGCGGGCCGGCACCGTCCGCCTCGTTCATCATCGACTCGAAGCCGGCAAGGTCCAGTTCGTCGCGCAGCAGGCCGTGGCAGTGGTGGTCGACCAGCGGCACCCGGTCCCACGGCTGACTCACGCCAGCTCCGAGTCGGCCAGTTGGGTGCCGACCCGGCTGAACAGCCGTGGCGCGAACAGCACCGCCAGTATCGCCAGCACCAGGATGCCGCCAGCCACCACCGGGAACCACTCGGCCGGTCCGGCCGTCGGGTAGGGCACCAGGTTGACGTAGATCGTGTAGCCGAGCAGCGCGATGCCCAGGATCGGGAAGGCGATCTGCCACATCGGCACGGTCATCTTCCGGTGCACGAACACCAGCCGGATGGCGCCGATGGTGGTCAGGATGTAGATCACCAGGATGATCAGCGTGCCGATGCTGCCCGACCACGCGAACGTGTCGGTCGCCGTGGCACCGAATGCCAACGCGCACAGCACGATGATGCCGGCCGCGGTGCCCGCCACCACGCCGACGGCACGGGCCGGGGTGCCACGGCTGGACAGCATGCCGATGCCGCGTGCGCCCACGGTGTCCCGCGCCACGGCGTACAGCAGCCGCGAGCCGCCGACAACACAGGCCAGGCAGCAGCCGTACGCGCTGATCGCCGCTCCCAGGCTGATCAGGTCACCGACCCAGGACCCGACGTAGCCGGTGCCCAGGTCACCGAGCAGCGAGGACGAGTGCGTGAACCGGGTCACCCCTGCCGACCCGCTGCCGAAGCCCATCATCTCGATGGCGGTGACGACGACGAAGAACACGCCACCGAAGATCGCGGTGCCGAGGATGGCGCGCGGGATGTTGCGCCTGGCGTCGTGGGTCTCCTCGCCGAGCGTGGCCGCCGCCTCGAAACCGGCGAAGGACAGGAAGCCGAACACCGCGCCCAGGAACACCCCGGACGGGCCGACGTCCGGCGTGAACGTGAACACCTGGAGCGTGAAGTGCTCGCCGCCCGGCGCGGAGCCGGAGATCAGCCGGACCGCGATGACGACGGTGATCAGCAGGATCAGCGCGACAGTCGCGCCCTCGATGGTGAGCAGAACGCTGGTGCCCCGCTTGGCCGGCACCACGGCCAGCAGCCACGCCCCGATCAACGCGACGGCGACCAGCACGAACGGTCCCCACGTCGGCGGGTTCGGCCAGATCCCGACCTGGGTGAGGAACGCGGTGCCCAGATTGCCGGCCGCCGACGACGTGACGACCGCGTAGAACGTGTACGTGCCGAGCAGGCCGACCCCGGACACCACGCCGGTCCTCGGGCCGAGCGTTGCGCCGACGAACGCGTACACCGAACCGGCGTGCTGGTAGTACTGGCAGAGCCGGACGAAGCCGTAGGCCACCAGTAGCACGCCGATCGCGGCCAGGAAGAACGCCAGCGGCACGGCACGCCCGGCCGCGATGCCGGTCTGCTGTGGGTTGATGTTGGCGGCCATACTCGGCGCCATCAGCGCGATGGACAGCCCGACCGCCTGCCAGACCGAGAGGTTGCGGCGCAGTCCGGGCTGGGTTGTCGGCGGCTTGATCGCGGTTCCCGTTGGCTCCGACATGGCGACTCCCTGCGATCACAGGTCGGCTGCTGCTGTGCCTTGTGCGGTAGCGTCGCGCCGATGTCGGGAAATGGCAAGCCTGTGAGGTAGCTGGATGGACGAGCAGGACCGTGAATCGGCGGCGGCACACGCCAGGGTGCTGCGGCCCGAACTGGCCGCGCGGGGTGTCCGGCTGCTCGCCGTCACCTGGGTGGACAACAGCGGGATCACCAGGACCAAGGCCATCCCGCTGGACCGGCTGGAGTCGCTGGCGGCGTGGGGCGTCGGCGCGTCGCCGTGCTTCGACACGTTCCTGTTCAACGACATGCCCATGACGTCCGGTGCGGTCGGCGATCTGCGACTGCACCCGGACCTGGGCCGGGTCACGGTGTTGACCGGCCAGCCGGGCTGGGCATGGGCACCCGGCGACCGGTACGACCAGGACGGTGCCGTGTACCCGGGCGACCAGCGCAGCGCGGCCAGGGCGGCGATGGACCTGTTGGCCGCCCGCGGCTGGTCGGCCAGGTGCGCGTTCGAGGTCGAGTGGACGATCGGTGAGGACACCGACGAGTTCCGGCCCGGCTCGCGTGGCCCCGCCTACAGCTACGCACGGCTGGTGTCCAGGTCGGACTACGTACGTGATGTCGCCGTGGCACTGGGCGACCAGGGTGTTGCCGTCGAGCAGATCCACCCGGAGTACAGCCCCGGCCAGTTCGAGGTGTCCGTGGCCGCTGCCGACCCGGTGGCCGCGGCTGACGACGTGGTACTCGTGCGGCAGACGATCCGGGCGGTCAGCCAGCGGCACGGGCTGCGGGTGTCCTTCTCGCCGCAGGTGCTCGCGGACGGCGTCGGCAACGGTGGACACGTGCACATCAGCGTGTGGGACGGGGAGCGGAACCTGTGCTCCGGCGGCGACGGACCACACGGCCTGACGCGGCCGGGGGAGGCGTTCGCCGCCGGCATCCTGGAGCGGCTGCCCGCACTGCTGGCGATCGGTACGCCGTCGGTGGCCAGCTACCTGCGGCTGATCCCGCAGCACTGGGCAGGCGCGTTCGCCGTGTGGGGCCTGGAGAACCGGGAAGCGGCGCTACGCCTGGTCAGCGGCTCGACCGGCAGCCGCTCCTGGGCGGCCAACCTTGAGGTGAAGTCCTTCGACCTGACCGCGAACCCGTACCTGGTCGTGGCCGGCCTGATCCACGCCGGGATGGCCGGTGTGGACACGCAGGCCACGCTGCCGGCACCGGTGGAGGTCGACCCGGCACTGCTGGCCGACCTGCCACCCAGGCTGCCGGCGTCACTGGCCGAGGCGACCGACGCGTTCGAGGCCGACAAGACGCTGACGTCGGCGTTCGGTGCCCAGCTCGTCTCGGACATCCTCGCGGTCCGGCGTGGCGAGGTCGAATTCTTCGCCGACGCCACGCCGGACGAGATCACCGCGGCCATGCGCTGGGCGCACTGATCAGTCGTCGATCGCCGCGTACACCGACGTCCAGAAGTCCTGGTAGACCTTGGACACCAACGGGAATCCGGCCCGCTGGGTGAGCAGGACGGCGACCAGGTCCTCGGCCGGATCGGTGGCCCACGTCGTGCCGAGCCCACCGTCCCAGCCGTACCGGCCGGGCGTGGCGTACGGAGTGTCCCGGCCGGTCACCACGGACACGCCGAAACCCCAGCCCAGGTTGTCGAAGTAGCCGGGCAGGAACCCGGACACCGCCTTCTGCGCCTGCGTCAGCTGGTCGGTCGTCATGGCAGCCACGCTGGGCCGGGACAGGATGCGCCGCGTCCGGTACCTGCCCTGGTTGAGCATCATCGTGCCGAACGCGAGGTAGTCGTCCACGGTGGACACCAGCCCACCGGCACCGGACTGGAACGGCGGCGGAGCGGCCCACATGCCGTTCTGCGTGTCGAACACCTCCAGCTCGCCGGTCTGCTGGTTCGGCATGTAGCTGGTGGCCAGCCGGTCGACGTCCTTGGCCGGCAGGCTGAACGCGGTGTCCACCATGCCGAGCGGCTCGAAGATCCGGTCCCGCAGGAAGTCCTCCAACGACTGGTCCGTCGCCCTGGCGATCAGCACACCGAGGATGTCCGAACCCGTGTTGTACAGCCATCTCTCGCCCGGCTGGTACATCAGCGGCAGCTCACCCAGCCTGCGCAGCCACTCGTCGGCCGGCAGCATCGAGGTGGGGTCCGGCGGACCGGTGATGACCTTCTGCTCGGTGGCGGCGGCCAGGATCGGATACTTGTCCGGCGGTGCCATCAACTGGCCGATGCCCAGCCGGAACGTGAGCAGGTCGCGCAGCGTGATCGACCGGTTGGCCGGCACGGTGTCGTCCAGCTGGCTCTCCAGCGACGTGAGCACCCGCCGGTCGGCCAGTTCGGGCAGCAATCCGTCCACCGGCTCGTCCAGGCCGAGCCGGCACTCCTCGACCAGGATCATCGCGGCCGCGGCGACGATCGGCTTGGTCATCGACGCGACGCGGAAGATGGTGTCCCGTTCCATCTGGGCCGTACCGCCCATGGCCAGGGTGCCGATCACGTCCACGTGCACATCGCCGTGCCTGCTGACCAGCGTGATCATGCCGGGCAGCTCGCCGTTGTCGACGTGACCGGCCAGTACGTCGTGCATCCGGCGCAACCGCGCCGCCGACAGTCCTCCAGTCGCCATCTGCCCGACCCTATCGGCTAGCGATAAAGGTCCGGGTTTGATACCAAATACACAGGCACCCGGGATGAGGAGACGCGCATGACGACAGCTCAGGCGACCGCAGAGGGCACGATCCCGTTCCAGGGCCACGAGACCTGGTACCGGGTGACCGGAGACCTGAAGAGTGGGCCGACACCCCTGGTCGTGCTGCACGGCGGACCCGGCTGCACCCACGACTACCTGCTGCGGCTGACCGCGCTGGCCGGGTCCGGCCGTCCCGTCGTGCACTACGACCAGGTCGGCAACGGCCGGTCCACCCACCTGCCGGACGCGCCGTCGGACTACTGGACGCCGGAACTCTTCGTGGCCGAACTGGAGAACCTGCTGTCCGCACTGGGCATCGCGGACCGCTACACGGTCCTGGGCCAGTCCTGGGGCGGCATGCTGGCCGCCGAGCACGCCGTCCGGCAGCCTGCTGGCCTGCGTGGCCTGGTGATCGCCGACTCGCCGGCATCGATGGAACTGTGGTCGGCGGCGGCCGGTGAACTGCGGGCGGAACTGCCGCGTGCCGTCGACGACGTGCTGCGTGAGCACGAGACGGCCGGCACCACGGACTCGGCCGCGTACCAGGAGGCCATGCAAGCCTTCTACGAGCGGCACGTCTGCCGGATCCAGCCGATGCCGGCGGAGGTGGCGGCCACGTTCGCCGCGATGGACGCCGATCCGACCGTCTACCAGACCATGAACGGCCCCAGCGAGTTCCACGTCATCGGCAGCCTGACCGGCTGGTCCATCGTGGACAGAGTCGGCCAGATCCAGGTGCCCACACTGTTGGCCAGCGGCCGCTACGACGAGGCGACGACGGCGACCATCGCGCCGTTCTTCACCGGCATCCCGGATGTCCGCTGGTCGGTGTTCGCCGAGTCCAGCCACATGCCGCACGTCGAGGAAGCCGATCGGTTCAATGCGGTGATCGGCGGTTTCCTGGCCTCCCTGGACGGGTAAGCCGCCTGCATGACGACAGGAGAAGGACGGGACCAGCTCGCCGATTTCGGGTACCAGCAGGAACTGAAGCGCTCCCTGAGACTACGGGACCTGCTGGTCTACGGCATGATCTTCATGGTACCGATCGCGCCGTTCGCGATCTTCGGCGTCGTGTTCAACGCCTCGAAGGGCATGGTGCCGCTGACCTACGTCATCGGCCTGGTCGCGATGGTGTTCACCGCGTTGAGCTACCGCGAGATGAGCCGCGCCTTCCCGGTGGCCGGTTCCGTCTACTCCTATGCCGGCCGGGGCATCACCCCGTGGGTCGGCTTCCTGGCCGGCTGGGCGATCCTGCTGGACTACCTGCTGGTGCCGACCCTGCTCTACGTGACCGGCGCCGCCGCGCTGGACACCGTGCTGCCCGGTGTGCCGCAGTGGCTGTGGGTGGTCATCTTCGTGGTGGTCAACACCGGCGTGAACCTGGCCGGCATCGAGACGACGGCGTGGGCCAACCGCATCTTCCTGATCGGTGAGCTGATCGTGCTGACGATCTTCATCGTGGCGGCGGTCATCGCGATCAGCAAGGGCACCGGTGGCGCCCACTGGTCGACCACACCGCTGTACAACGGCAAGGAATTCTCGCCGAGCCTGGTGTTCGCCGCGCTGTCCGTCGCCGTGTTGTCGTTCCTTGGCTTCGACGCGATCTCCACTCAGTCCGAAGAGGTCCAGGGCGGCTCGCGGGTGGTCGGCCGGGCCACGCTGCTGTCGTTGTGCCTGGTGGCGGTGTTGTTCGTCGTGCAGACCTACCTGGCCGCGCTGCTGGTGCCCGGGAAGACCCAGTTCACCGGTGAGGACGCCACCAATCAGGCGTTCTACCAGGTCGCCGGGCTCGCGGCCGGGCACTGGATGACCGTGCTGGTGGCGGTGTCCTCGGCGTTGGCCGCCGCCGTGGCCAACAGTCTCGTCGCGCAGAACGCGACGGCCCGACTGCTGTTCTCGATGGCCCGCGACCGCACGCTGCCGAAGTTCCTCGCACACGTCAGTCCACGCAGCAGGGTGCCCGAGCGCGCCGTGCTGCTGGTCGCCGTGGTCAGCCTGATCCTGGGCATCTTCTTCGTCGGCCAGGTCGAATTCCTGTCCACCCTGGTCAACTTCGGCGCGCTGTTCGCGTTCCTGATGCTGCACGTCTCGGTCGGCGTGTACTACCTGTTGAAACAGCGCCAGCGCACGTTCGGCATGCACCTCGTGGTGCCGCTGATCGGCTTCGTGATCATCGGCTACGTGCTGTACAACGCCGACCTGAACGCCAAGATCGGCGGCTCGATCTGGCTCGCGATCGGCATCGTGGTGATCGTCGTGCGCAAGCTGACCGGCCGGAGTGTGGCCCTGACGATGGACGAGAACGCCAGGGCCTGACCCCCGCCTACCCCTTATGGCCTGGCCGGCAGCTGCTGGAGCGCCCAGGCGTTGCCGTCCGGGTCGCTGAAGAACACGAACGTCCCCCAGTCGAGCACCTGCACGTCGCTGACGGCCACACCGCGCTCGGCCAGTTCGTCGTGCGCTGCCTTGGCGTCGTCGATGACGATCTGCAGGCCCTTCACCGAGCCGGCCGGGGCGTCGGTCAGACCCTTGCCGAACGCGATCGAGCATGCCGAGCCCGGCGGGGTCAGCTGGACGAAGCGGATCTCCTCGCTGACCGTGTGGTCGTAGTCGGCGACGAAGCCGACCTGGTCCACGTAAAAGGCTTTCGCTCGGTCCACATCGGACACGGGCAGGATCACCAGTTCGAGCTTCCAGTCCATCGTCTGGCCCTTCTGTTCGGTGTCTCACTACGCTAACCGGCAAGGCGGACAGGAACGGTCCGCAATCAGCCGGGCTTGACGAGAAATCTGGGCCGGTTCTAGCCTCGATCCGAGATCCAGTACGGCGTTCGAAATACCGGACATCGAGGTGGCTGTGGAGTCGACACGCCAGTTCCTGCGCTCGCTCGGCCTGCCCGGCGGCGACGCCCACGAGCTGCCGAGCAGCACGAAGCGGTTCCCGGACGGCGCCCAGTACCGGGTGGAGATCCCCAGCGTGGAAGGCCCGGAGGCGTTGGCCGCGGTGTTCACCGAGGCGGACATCAGGGGAGTGCTGGTGCACCGGGTGTCGCAGGGCAGTGGCGGGATGCTGCTGACCGTGGGCGAGCTGGCCGCGATGGCCGAGCCGGCGGCGGCCCGAGGAGTCGAGGTCAGCCTGTTCGCCCGGCCGCTGGCCGGCTGGTCCACCGGTGCCGCCGCCCGGTCGAGCGGTCTCGGCGCGCTCGGTGCCCAGGCACAGGGCGCCGACCAGCTGGTACACGTCATCGAAGACATCCGCCGCACGTCGGAAACCGGCATCCGGGGTGTCCTGGTGACGGACATCGGCGTGCTCCAGGTGGCCGCCCTGATGCGGGCGGCAGGTGAACTGCCGGCCCTGAGCCTCAAGGTCAGCGTGCAGATGGGCCTGGCCAACCCGGCCTCCATCCGGATCGCCGAACAGCTCGGCGCCACCACGTACAACGTGCCGACCGACCTCACGCTGGCCCAGTTGGCGGCCATCCGGGCGGCCGTCGACCTGCCACTGGACATCTACATCGAGTCGCCCGACGACACCGGCGGCTTCGTCCGGCACTTCGAGATCGCCGAGATCGTGCGCGTGGCGGCGCCGGTGTACCTGAAGTTCGGGCTGCGCAACGCACCCAACATCTATCCCAGCGGCACGCACCTGACGCCGACCGCGGTCGCGCTGAGCAAGGAGCGGGTCCGACGGGCTGAGATCGGGCTGGAACTGCTGCGCCGCTACGCACCGGACGCGGTCGGCTCGCCGCAGGGCGCGACCGACCTAGCTGTGCCGGTTGTCACCTAGCAGTGTGGACAGTCGGCGTGCGCCTTCGGTGACCACGAGGGCAAGCGCGGCCGCGATGTCGTCCGACCAGCGCACGGTGGGCACGGAGATCGACATCGCGGCCACCATCGTGTGCGTCCGGTCGTGCACGCCGGCGGCCACGCAGGCCACCGACGGGTTGGACTCACAGTGGTCGAACGCCAGGCCACAGGCCCGGATCTCGTTGATCTCCCGGGTCAGCGCCCGGGTGTCGGTGATGCTGGCGCTGGTCATGCCCGGCAGGGTGTCGGTCGGATAGCGCGCGGCGAAGTCGTCGGGCGGCAGGCCGGCCAGCAGCATCTTGCCGACAGCGGTGCAGTGCGCCGGCAGCCGCCTGCCCACGGCGGACACCAGCCGGACCGACTGGGTGCTGTCCACCTTGGCCACGTAGACGACATCGGCGCCGTCCAGCACGGCGACGTGGACGGTCTCTGCGCACCGAGCGGCCACCTCGGCGGCCACGTGGGTGCCCTCGCGCGGCAGATCCAGCCGTTCGGCGTAGGCATTGCCCAGCTGGCACAGCCGATGCCCGAGCCGATAGCGATGCGGCTGGCCGGGCGCGTGCGCCAGCAAGGCCCGATCGACCAGCGTGGACACCAGGTCGTGCACGGTCGCCCTCGGCAACCCGAGCGCGGCGGTCATCTCCGGCATGGACAGCGTCTCGGCGCCGGTCAGGAACAGATCCAGGATGTCCACCGCCCGAGCGACCGCAGGCACCACCCGCCCCACACCAGCCTCCTCGAACCCGCCCGAACACCCAACGTACGCCTCAGGACGGTGGATCGATCGTCGGCAGATCCCATGCGGTGCGGAACGCGCTGACGGTCAACCAGGCCAGCCGCGCGTTGACCGAGAACAACTGGCGCACCGAGGTGAGCGTGTCGAACGACCCGTCCCCGACACCGTCCCTGCCGTTGATCATGTGCTGTTCGGTGAAGTCCGGGCCGAACACCTCCAGAACCGTGCCGCAGTAGTAGAGATAGCCCAGCATCTCCAGTTGCAGCCGACACAGGTCGTCGTTGCCACTCCGGATCGGTGGCTCGGCGACCGCGGCCAGCAGGGTGCCCGGATCGGCCGCGCAGTGCGAGTCGATGTGCCGCATCAACTCGCTCGCGGCGGCGTCGTCCTGGGTCTGCCGTGCGATGAGTGTCCGCAGCCCCGCCACCTTGCCGTGCAGATCCTCGGTCACCACGTCGCGGCAGACATCGGCCAACGCGCCGTGCGTGGCGACCACCTGTCGAGCGATCCGGATCAGCTCACGAGGCAGACCACCCGCCATGCAGTGGCACAGGCACATGAACGGTTCGGGCAGCCGCAGGATGCGGCTGGCCAACACCGAACGCGCGTCGTCCAGCTTCAGGTACTCGACCCGGAAGATCACGTCGAACGCGCTGTCGAACGCGTCCCGGACGGGTAGCCCCCGGCGCTCGAACGACGCCAGCGCGTCCTCGGACACCGAGACGAGGAACAGAAATCCGGGAACTTCCAGGCTGAAGAGTGCCTTCACCTCGTTGATGAATTCCTGCGCGTGCTCGGCCGAGAGGATCTTGTCCAGCTCGTCCAGGATGATCACCACGGCTGGTGTCGCGATGTTGGGCAGCGTGGTCACACAGCTGATGGTGGTGCCGAGGAAGGCGCCGAACTCGTGGACGACCTGCGGATAGGTCAGGGGCAGCGGCGTCATCTCGTGCGAGTCGGACCGCTGCACCTCCGAACCGAAGGGCAGGCTGATCTTGCCGGACCAGCCGGTGGTGCGCTTCTGTTGGAACTGGATGTCCGCCAACCGTTCCCTGGCGAACCTGCGCAACGACGGCAGGCTGTCCGCCGCCTCCGCCGCACTGGTCGCCGCCACCGGCCTGCTGCGCGGTCGTCGGGCCACCAGGTAGCAGACGGTGCCAGCGGCCAGCACGGTGCTCAACGGCCACCACGCCACGGCCAGCATGTGCTGTGCCAGCAGGATGTTCGCCCCGACCAGGCTGGCGGCCAACCACAGCACGACGACGAGCAGGATCGGCGCCCACCGCCGATACACGATTCGCCAGTCGCGCGATGGGGCCGTGTCCGCACCGATCCGCCGGTCGCAGAACCGGATGACCTCCGCACACGTTCGCGCGTAGAGATGCAGGGCGAACTCTCGTGCGTCGTACCGGACGGGCACACCCTCCAGCAGCGCGATGTGCTCGTTGCCGGGTTGCAGGAACTTGCCGGCCCGATAGGACTCCAGCAGCGTGGACTTGCCGGCGCCACGCGGGCCCGCCATTCCGATGGCGCCGCCCGCGATGCCGCCAACGAGATCACTCAGCCGGGCGAACGCAGCGGTGGCGACGGCCCGGTCACCGGCCCGCATCTGCCCGAGCCCGGTCCGATCCAGCCTGCCGAGTTCGGTGCCGAACTTCGGTTGGATGGCCTCGTTCAGTTGCTGCGACACCACCGTCACGACAACACGGTCGGCCGCCACCCGCCACTCTCGCTGGTTCGCCACCAGCGTGGCTGTCAACGATCGGTGTTGGGTGCGCCAGCCGGCAGCGGACGGGCGGGGGAGCACCTTTGCCACCAGATCCGGGCGGCTGGCCAGCCAGGGGCCGAGCACGGTCTGGATCGTCAACGCTACGGCGACCGCGATGAGCGCCGACTCCCATGCCGGTGCGGACACCCGAAGCAGCAGCACCGCGGTGACGATGATCGCTGTCGCCGTCGTGATCAGCCCGGGCCGGTAGGTCGTCGTCGTGAGCCGACGGCCGGGCTTCTCGCCGGACGAACTCAGCGGAACCAGTACCAGTCCCATGACGACGATCACCAGCGCGCCGAGGGCGATCCCGATCCACACCGCCCAGAACGACACGCCGTTCATGGCGCGTGCGGACACACCACCCAGTCGCCACAGCAACAAGCCGTAGGCAGCCGTGGTCCCGACGGCCAGGTTGCCGGGACCGCCGCCGTAGAGCCGGTACCCGGTGGTTCTGCGGCCCGCACCAGCCAACGAGTAGTAGGCCAGCAGTTGAACGCCGATGCCCGCCGCGATGTCGATTCCGACGGTGAGCGGACCGCCGATCGCCGAGGACAGTGGTGGCCAGGACAGCCACACCGCCACCGGGAACGCGATACCGAGCCAGGTGACGAAGCCGAACGCCCGGAGTGTCCTGCGATGCCGCACCGCTTCGTCCAACGGTTTGGCCTGGTGTGGCGGCCGGTGCTGGTCCAGGGCGGTGGCCGCCTCACGAATCGCCGAGATCTCCGGGTTCGTGACCCGCAGGATGTCATCGGCCTGCGCGAGCACCGCCGCCTGTACATCGCCGCGCACGGTCTGCCTGGCCGACTCCGGATTCACCGTGTCCAGGGTCTGCACCGAGGCTGGCAGGTCGAGCGCCTCGTCGACCAGGTCAGGCAGCTGTGCCCGCAATTCATCCATGATCGGGTCCGGCACGGCCCGATGCTCGACCGGTTGGATCGACCCCGTCAATCCAACCTCCGAACTGTCCCTCAACTATGCCTTGGCGATCATGTGGTCGCCCGTGCCGACCCGGTAGGCCTCGCCGATCCAGCTTGCGAAGTCGTCATCCAGTTGGTCGATGGTACTGATCCGGAACTGGTGCACGAACAGCCGCTTCGTGTACGGGTCGGCCCGCAGGATACGGGGATCGGTGATCACCCGCTGGATGTCGAAGTACCCGGCCAACCCGCGCGCGGTCGGCCGGGCACCCGCGAAGCCGCGCCGGACACCCTTCACCGTGATCATCGACTTGGTCACCCGGTACGTGAACGGCCCGCACGCCGTCACCAGTTCGATGAACCGCTCGTACAGCGCCACCGACCCGGCCGGCATGTCCCGCAGGAGATCAGCGGCGGTCCATTCGTCCATGCCGGCCAACGTATCCGGCCGCACCGACAGTCAGCGGTCCAGCCACTCCCGCACCGCGGCCCGCAGGAACTCGAAGTCCTCCTCGTTCCTGGCCGGCGCACCCGCCTGATGGCCCCAGATGCTCGGAATCGGCCGCAGCTCGGCCTCCCGCAGGAACGGCAGGTCGGCCGCGTTGTCGGCGACCCGGAAGTACAGGTCCGTCTCGCCGGGCAGCAGCAGTACCTTGGCCTGGATCGCGGCCAGCGCGGCGTGCAGGTCACCGCCGTAGCGCGGGTCGGCGCTGATGTCCGCGTGGTACCAGGTCAGCGCCTGCGCGTACAGGTTCGCCGCGTTGCCGGCGCCGAAGCTCTCTTCCCAGTCGGTGCGCAGGAAGTCGTCCAGGTCGGCGGCGCCCAGCGCGGTGCGGAAGAGGTCGGCCCGGTAGAAGTCCTGGCTCAGTCCCCAGCCCGCGTACACGTGCCCGAAGGCCTTCAGCGCCAGCGCGGGCTCGGCGCTGAACCGGCCGTTGCCCAGGTGTTCCGGTGCCGCCTCCAGGATGCGCAGCAGACCGGACAGGAAGACCTGGTTGTGCACGGCGGTCCGCGAACTGCCGCACACCACGATGGCCCGCTCCACCAGCTCCGGGTACATGGCGGCCCAGTGGTATGCCTGCCCGGCGCCCATGGAGAACCCGTAGACCGCGGCGACCTTGTCCACGCTGAAGTGCTCGGCGAGCAGCCTGCGCTGGGCGGCCACGTTGTCCCGCATGGTGACCACGTCGGGGTAGTCGACCGTGTTGGTCGGGCTGGAGGACAGGCCGTTGCCGAACATGTCGGGCACCACGACGAACCACCGCGTCGGGTCCAGGATGCCCTCGGGCCCGATCAGCCACGCCAGGTCCTCGTGCGTCGCCGTGTAGCTGCACGGGTACACGATCACGTTGTCCCGCGCGGCATTCAACGTGCCGTGTGACTGCCAGGTCAGCTTGGCGTCCTTGATGGTCCCGCCCCGCTCGACCTCCGTGTCACCGAGATCGAACACCCCGTCCGCGATCGGCCAGTTCACCGCAGCACCCCGTTCGGCAGCACGGCGTGCACACCCCACACCTCGTTGGCGACCTGCGTGACCCGCAGGTCCACCGACGGGCTGGCCAGCGCGAGCGCCGTTGTTTTGTCAACGTCGAACAGAGTCTGGAGCCAGCCGAGCATCGCGTCCAGTGCCTGGCCGGTGGCGTCATTGAGATCACTGCTGAAGCCGAACGTGATCCTCGCCGTCGGCGTGACCGCGTGTGCCGTCGGCACCGGGGCGTCCGTGACCAGGTCGAGCACGACCTCCGTGGTCATCCCGACCTCGACGGCCGTGCCGGAGACCTCGCCGTCACCCTGCGCGGCGTGCCCGTCGCCCATGCTCAGCAGCGCGCCCGGCACCGCGACCGGCAGGTAGAGCGTCGACCTGGCGACCAGCTCACGACAGTCGATGTTGCCGCCCGTGGCCCGGGGTGGCACGGTGGAGTGTTCGCCCGGTTCGTCCGGTGGCAGGCCGGTGACGCCGAGGAACGGCGCGATGTCCACCGTGAACCCCAGGTCGTTGGTTGCAGTGCCCTTGTCGACGTCCACGTCCCACAGCAGCCACACCGGCGGCTCGCCCGCGACGCCCAACCGCCGGTTGAGCACGTTGTCCCGCGCGCCGGCCACGGTGAAACCCCAGTCGTCCGGCCGCAGCGACACGAGTCGGACCGCCAGCATCATCCCGGGCTCGGCCCCGCGTACCTCGATCGGCCCGGTCAGGCAGTGCCCACGCCCGTTCGGGATGAGCCTCGGCACGTCCTCGCCCGGCTTGGTCTGCCGCTCCAGGTGCCCGGACGCGTCCAGCGACCGCACGACGAGCGTGTCGCCGGGATCCACGGTGAGCACCGGTGGGAGATCTCGGGAGAACACGTCGGTCACGGTGTCCGGACTGGGATCCAGGCGGTGCTCTGCCATGCTGGTCCTTCCTGCTGGCCAGTGCCATTGGGCGTGTGATCGCGACCGTATCTCACGAATGCCCTGCGGTCAGAGGGCCAATCCGGCACCGAGGGCGCCGATCGCCTCGTCCGCCATGGTGGCCAGGTCCGCGTTCTTGTCGGCGGCCACCGCGAACATCACGGCGGTGGCGGCACCGACCACAGCACCGGCCAGCGCCCGTACCGGCGGATCGTCGGCCGGCCGCCCGGTGCGCAGGCCCAGTTCGTCGGCCAGCAGCTGGATCCCGTCGGCGAGCTGGTTCAGCATCGTGGCCCGCAGATCCGGCACGGACAGGACCAGCTCCAGCAGCTCCCGCTGCCGTGCCTTGTCTTCGGCGGACATCGCACCCAACACCGTCGTCATGGCGGCCCGGATCGCCTCCACCGCGCTGCTTTCGGGCGGCTGGGCGCGGAAGACCTGCACGAAAACCGGGTCCAGGTCGTCGCTCATCACGATGTCGGCCTTGGTGGAGAAGTGGCGGTACACCGTGCTCTCGGAGATCACGGCAGCCTCGGCGATCTCCTGCACGGTGGTCGCCTCGTAACCCTGTTCACGGAACAGCCGCAGTGCGTTGGCCTGGATCTCCCGACGCACCTTGGCCCGTTTCCGTTCGCGTAGCCCGGTCGTGTCACTGGACCGCTGGGCTGGCGGCACTGTCGAACTCCTCTCGCGGTGCTCTGCCCTCGTTTCGCTGTGGCAGAAACACCAACGCTAGCGCGAGACCCACCACTGCGACGCCGACCGACACGACCAACGCCGCGTCCAGCCCGTGCGCGAAGGCCGCCCGGACCTGGCCCAACAGTGCCGGCGAGCCGAGCCGGTCGGCCTCGGCGATGCCGTCGAACAGGCTGGCCCTGGCCGCTGATGGCACCCTGCTCTGGTACGCCGAGAGCTGCACGCTGCCCAGCACAGCGGCCCCGAACGGCCCACCGAGCTTGTTGACCGCCTGGAGCACGGCCGAACCGATGCCACTCTGCTCGTCGGACAGCACGGCGAGCGCGGCTGACGACGCCGTGGCCAGGGCCAGTCCCATGCCAAGGCCGGTCAACGCCATCCAGAGCGCGATGAACCCGGACCCGGCGGTGGCGCCGGTCGTCGCACCGATGACCAGGCCGGCGACGAGCGCGGCGAAGCCGGCAGCCACGGTGACCTTGGTACCGATGAGCCGGGCCGCGACGCTGGCCGGGACGGCGCCGACCACCAGCCCGCCGATCAGCGGCAGCAGGCGTAGGCCGGAGCCGAGCGCGTCGGTGCCGAGCACGCCCTGGAAGAACTGCGGCATCAGGAACAGCACGCCGATCATGGCCAGGACAGCGACGGCGACCAGCACCACACCCCACGTGTAGGACCGGGACGTGAACAGGGCCGGGTCGACCAGCGGTTGGCTGGTGCGTTGTTCGTGCCGGAAGAACACGGCGAGCAGCGCCAGCCCGGCGACCAGCGGGACCAGGGTGTACGCCGAGGTCCAGCCGTGTTGGCCGGTCTCGATCAGCCCGTAGGTGACGGCGACGAGTCCGACCGTGGACAGGACGATGCCGAGCCAGTCGATGGCAGGCCGGTGCCGGGCGCGGTACTGCGGCACCAGCATGGCGCCCGCGACCAGGCCGATCGCGGCGATCGGCAGGTTGATCAGGAACACCCAGCCCCACCAGTAGTGCGACAGCAGCCAGCCGCCCAGGATCGGGCCGACCGGTGTGGCCAGGAAGTTCGCCGCCGACCAGACGCCGATCGCCTTGGGCCGCTCGGCCTCGGTGAACAGCACGGTGATCGACGCGAGGGCCATCACGATGATGCCCGCGCCCGCGATGCCGACGAGCATGCGCGCGGCCACGAACACGGCCGGTGTCGGCGCGAAGGCGCAGGCCACCGACCCGACGCCGAACAGTGCCAGCGAGCCGACCAGCACCGTTCGTCGGCCGTGGCGGTCGCCGAGCAGGCCGGCGGGCAGCATCGCGGCGGCCAGGACCAGCAGGTAGCCCGAGGTGAACCACTGCAGGTCCGACTCGGACGCGTGGAGTGCGCCGGCCAACGTGGGCAGCGCGACCGTCAACACAGTGCCGTCCAGACCGACGGCGAGCACAGCGAGGTTCAGCGCACCCAGCGCTAACCAGCGAGCATCTCTCATAGTGAAAGACGCTAGCAATATGACGGTTACTCTCACAATGACTATGACATCCAGTTCTCCGTGGTGGTCGTCACCGGTTGGCCGGTCCGGGCCGACTCCTCGATCGCCAGGCTGATCAGGTGGTCCTGGCAGCCGTCGGCCAGCGGATACGGCGGTGGCCCCTCGTCGCGACTCCAGGCGATCGTGCGAGCGAGCAGGTCAACAACGGCGATGTCGTCCTCGGACAGTCGGGCGCCGAAGAATTCGTTGCGCCACAACACTTTCCCGTCAAAACTGATGTGCTCCAGATCGACGCCACGCAGATCCAGATCAGTGCCTGCCCGGTTGCGGACGAGATGAGACTCCACGACAGTGCGCTCGTCGACCACGCGGACCACCCGGTCGTCGATGATCTCGCCGAGCGAGCCGCGGATGACGATTCGCCTGCCGCGCAACGGGTTCCACCACTGGTTGTCGGTGAAGTCGTAGAGGCCCATCCGGCCGCCGAAGTCGATGGTGGCGATCGTGGTGGTCGCCTGCTTCGGGGTCAGGTCGTCGGTCCAGCCCTGCGGGTTGATCGGGTCGGCCAGACCCGCGGTGAAGTGCTGGGCGGTCACACGGGCCGGTGTGAATCCGACGCCGAGCAGGGACCGGATCATCGACACGGCGTGATAGAGGTGCGTCGAGGACACCTGCACGGACGTGGGCTCGCCGATGACGGCGGCGGCCTTGGCGCGTGCCGCGTGGCCCGGCATGAGCATGTACTGCTCGGCGACCTGGACCCTGTCGGTCGCGCCAACCCGGTCCCAGAGCGCGCGCAACCCGTCCGCGTCCGGCGCGGGTGGGGTCTCGGCGAGCACCTTGGCGTTGTGCTCGACCAACTCGATGGTCACCTCCGGGGTGACCGGCCACGGCACACACGGGATGACAACGTCCTGTTTGGTCTTGCTGAGCAGTTCGGTGACGGTCGGAAAGCACGGCACGCCCCACCGGGCGGTGATGGCGGCACCCCGCTCGGCGGATCGGGTGACGAGGCCGGTGGCGCGGAAGTGGTCCGGTAACTGGCCGGCCAGGCGGAGGAAGAACTCGGCACGCCAGCCGCTGCCGACGACG
>DASUJK010000196.1:0-5207 GCA_036279295.1 Pseudonocardiaceae bacterium
CGCAGCACGTCGTAGATGTGCATGCGCGGAATCCGGTCGGACACGCCCCAACCGCTGGGCCACGTGATGATCCAGTCCATGTCCAGGTCCACCAGTAGGCCCAGCATCCTGGCGATCGTCGGGTCGTCCAGCCGCTCGAACGCCTCGTCCAGCAGCACCAGCCGCAGCGGACCGGCCTCGTCGACACCGGACGAGCCGCTGATCGCGCCGTAGAACGCGGCAGCGGCGGCGAAGAGGGTCACGTAGGACACCAGCCGGGTCTCACCGGAGGACAACTGGCGCATCCGCCGGGTCCTCGGCTTGCCGTCGGGTCCGGCGTCGGCCACCCGGACGGTGAACGTGTACCAGGACCGATAGTCCAGCGCCCTGGTCAGGATCTCCGCGTAGCCACCCGAATGGGTGTCCCGTTCGGCGTCGATCCGCTCGGTGAACGCCCGGCGCAGCATGGCGTCCTCGGCCTCGGTGCGTTCCGCGAACGGCGTCCGCACCAGTTTCAGCGCCTCCAGCGTCGTCTCGTCCAGTGCCGCGGACGGCCGCCATTCCAACTGGACGTGCACACCCTGGCTGGACCGCGCGACGTCGAGCACGTCGTTCATCCGCCGCGTCAGGTCCTCGGCCACGGTGATCTGGCCGTGCAGCCGCTCGGCCAGGTTGCGCAACATGAACGTGGCGAAGATGTCCTGGTAGCGCTCACCGAGGAACCCGCGCTGCTCGGCCAACTGGTCGCTGACCTGCCTGGCCGCCTCGGCCACCGGCCGTGGCCCCTGCTCGCCCGCCACCGTGATGGTGAGGATGCCGGCGTGCCGTTCCGGGGTGATCTCATGGCTGCCGGCCAACGCGGTCTGCAACGCCTGGAGCTTGGTGATCACCAGTTCCTCGCTGGCACCCTTGCGTTCCACAGTGGACAGCAACATCGCGGGGTGCTCGGGCATCGGCTCGTCCGGCATCGCGGCCACCCACACACCCGGAGCGGTCAGCGCGGCCTGGAAGGTGTCCTGCGCCGACGCGGCCGCGGCTGCCTTGGCGTCGATGTCGTTTCCCTTGCCCTCCAACACTGTTTCGGTCTTCACGACCTGGTTGGACAGCTCGGTCGTCCCGGTGCGCAGCGAGGGCAACTCGGTCCGCAACGCCCGTCGCTCGGCCTCCAGCTCGGTGAGCTGGGCCGCGATCTGTTCCGCCTCGCCGCCGATCGCCGACGTCAGTTCGGCCAACGTGGCAGCCTCCCTGGCGAACTCGGCGCACTGCGTTTCCGCAGCGCCTGCCGCGTCCCCGAGATCGTCGGCCGCGGCCTGGTGGTCGTGCAGGGCGTCGGTGAGGTCGCGGACCGTGCTGACACACCGGCCGATCAGCGTGTCCCGCAACGCTTCCGCGCTGCCGCGCGCGGCCACCGACGCCCGATGCGCGGCTTCCAGCGTGTCCGTGTCGGCGGGTAGCCCCGCTTCGGCCGCCGTCTGGGTCAGCTCGACCTGTGCCGCGTCGCTGTGCTGGTCAGCGGTCTCGTACTCGGCCCGCAGCCGGGCCGCCTTGGCCGTTGCCTCCTGGGCCGTGCGGGTCGCGGTGCCGAGCGTCGCGTGTGCCGCGATCAGCGCCCGGTCGTCCGGGAAGGCGTCCATGTGCTGCTCCCACGCGGTCACCGTGCCAGCGTGCGCGCTCGACTCGACCTCGGCCGCCGCCGACTCGTCGGCCAGTGCGACGAGGTGCGCGGCCAACTCGGTGCTACGCCGGGCCCGCGCGGCCTCCCGCGCACCGGCACCGACGAACTCGGCCGTCTGCTTGGTCATCGACCCGGCGAGCACGCCGGCCCGCCAGCGCCCGTGCACCGACACCGCGAGCCCGGGACCGGGGCCATCGCCGAGCGTCACAGCGGACAGCACCCGCGCCACGACGTCCACCGGCACCGGACACCCCGGTTCGACGGCGGGCACCAGCGCCGCCGACAACGGCTCGGCGACAGCACCGGAGCCGACCGCGAACAGGTCGTCGACATCGACGCGGCCATCCGCCCGGACCCACGCGGACAACAACCCGCTGGCCTGCAACGCGGCCTCCAACCCCGCCCGAGCCGCCGGATCCAGCCCTGGCACGAAGTCCACCAGCTGGTAGAACGCCGCACCGGTCGCCGGATCGCGGTGGGCCGTCGAATAGGGCGGCGCCGGGGGAGCGGCGTCCACACCGCCGCGCAACGCGATCAGTTCGGCCTCGGCAGCTGCTGTCCGAGCCGCGACCTCGTCCACCCGCTGGCCTGCCGACACCGCTGCCTGCCGCAGCCCGTGCAGTCGAGGCGCAGCCCATTCCCGAGCCGCGTCGTGGGCGGCTCGCGCCACATCGGCGTCGGCCCGCAACTGGTCCGGGGTCGGCAGCACCGGCGGCCGTGACTCGCCCGCGAGCGGTCCGGCAACCTGCCACCCGCCTGCCCGCTCCCACCACGTTGCCACCGCGTCTTCCAGGCGCTGACCGGCCTCATTGCGCCTGCCCACCGACTCGGTCGCCTCCAGCTGGGCCTGCCGGGCCGACTGCCGCAACCCGTCCAGCCGCTGCGCGTGCCGGTCCACACGGGTGGCCCGCTCGTGCAGCGACAACGTCAACGCCGACCGCTGCGTGGCCACCGCGGCCGCTCGGCCGGCCAGCTCGGCCGCGGCCCGCAGATCGGCGTCCAGCACGTCCGCGTCCACGGCGGGCGGGGTGCGCCGCTCCACCTGAACGGGCTCCGCTTCCGGATCTGGCTTGGCACGCACCAGTTCCACGGTCGTGCCCGGCAGCACTCGTGGCGCGGCCGGCACCCTCGGACACAGCGCCGGATCCAGCCCGGCCGCCGACAGCTCCCGCCGGGTCGTCTCGGCGAACTCGCCTGCCGCCTCGGTGTCCTGCTCCAGCCTGCGCAGCACGGTGAGTACGGTCTCCACGGCGCGATCGGCGTGCGTGCGGTGCTTGGTCGCGGTCTCCAGCGCACCCTCGGCGGCGGCGCGGGCGTGCGCCACCAGCCGTTCCCGGTCGGACAGGTCCCGCATGCCCTGGTAGGCCGGCAGTCCCTTCAGCGAGTCGATCGTGTGGTCCAGCTCGTCGTCGCGCTGTTCCTTGGCGGTCACCTCGGCCAGCGCCGTCTCGTGCTTGGCCCGTTGCTCGGCCAGCCGCGCGGTCAACGTGCGTAGCTCGGCGCGTTCGGTCTCCAGCGCCCGCGCCGCGACCCTGGCCCGTTCGCCGGCACCGCGCAGCGCGTTCAACGCGTAACCCGAGTAGCCACCGAGGAACGCGGTCAGCGCTGTGTCCGCTGTGGACAGTCGGGCGATGTTCTCCCGGATGGATTCCAGGTCCTCGAACGAGCCGGCCAGCTGCTCGATCATGGCGGCGTCCAGCGGCGGCAGCGCGTCGGACAGGATCTGTTCGAGCTGCCCCTCCAGCACCTTCAGACCGACGTCCGGGTTGCGCAGGGTCCGCTGCAGGTGCAGCAGATCACCGTAGCGCCCGGCCGGCATCCGGTAGACCAGCTCGGCGATCCTGGCCCGGAACGCCGCGTCCTCCAGTACCCGGTCCGCGCCGATCTCCTCGCGCAGCTGGACCGGACCCAGCGGCACCCGGTCGGGGCCGGCCAGCCGGAAGTCGGTGCCCACCCTGGCTTCGGTGATGAACCGCCACGAGTCGCTGACCTGCTGCGATGTCGCGGACGCCTTCAGTCCCAACCCACACGTGAGGAACCGCTCCACACCCTCGGCGTCGACCCGGCGCAACTCGATCCACGCGTAGCCGATCCGGTTCGGCCCGCCGTCGTACTCGTCCAGCATCAGCCTGCGGATGCTGACCGTGTCGAAACCCTTGGAGCCCAACTGGCGCAGATCGCCGTCCAGACACAGCGGCAGCAACAGTTCCAGGGTGCGCGACTTGCCGGAACCGTTGGTGCCCTGGAGGATCGCCCGGCCGCCGGAGAAGTCGAACTCCTGCTCGTCGTACTGCCAGATGTTGACGATCCCGCCCCGGTGCAACCGCCAGCGGTCGTTGACGGCCGTCATGCGCACCCCTCCTCATCGAACAGCGACCAGCCCGGCTCCGGTTCCGGTGTGGCCTCCGGCACCGGGATCTCCCTGGCCGGCCGTTCGTCCGGCACCGGCTGCCAGCGATGCGCGGCAGGCGAGATCAACCAACCGTCCTCGCCCGGCAACGCGAGCCCGGCCGAGGCCAGCAGCGCGAGCACGTCGTCGGCCAGTTCGGCGATGTCCTCGGTGGCCTGCTTCGACCACGCCGCCGGGTAGTCCGACACCAGCCGCTGACAAGCCAACCGCACCTGGCCGACAGTCACCGGCACCCGGCCGTCCGACCTGCGTTGCGGCCCCGGGTCGTCGGTGGCCAGTTCCGGCTGCTCGTCGGCGAGCAGTTCGGGCAGCACCAGCAGCGCGATCCTGGCCACCGTGCTGGCCCCAGGGAACACCAGGTCGGTCAGGTAGTCCTCGGGATCGGTGACCACGATCCCCTCGGCCCTGGACTCGGTGATGAGGCCGAAACACCGCTCCAGCAACGCCGATTCGCGCCGCGCCCGCCGACGCAGCCAGTCCGCCTGCTCGGCCGGCAGGTCCGCGTAGTGGGTCACCGGGTCCTCGACCAGCCGCCTGCGCACCGAGTGCTCGACACCGCGCGGGCCGGGTCGGGCGGCCAGCGTGAGCAGGTCGTCCACGGACTCGGCCCCGGTCAGCGGCCCGACCAGCAACTGGCCGAGCAGATCGGTGTCGATGGTGATCAACGCCTCACTCGGCGTTTCGCCGACGAGCCCGGTCACCGTGCCCTCGGTCTCGGTGATCACGCCCAGCCCCAACAGGTGCCGCAGCGCGGCGGCCAGCGTGCGCCGGTTGGCCACGTCGTCATCGGCGGCCACACCTGCTTCGCCTGCCGCCGCCCGCACGTCCGCGACCAGCCGGGACAGCAGCACCTGGCGGCCGGCGCCGGTCAGCGCCGCGATGGTCAGCGCCAGATAGGCGTAGCCGGTCGGCGTGAGACCCGCTTCCGCGCGCGGCAGGTCGGTACCCGGGATCGCCTTGTACAGCCGGGCGAACTGCCGCTGCACGACCAGCCGGTAGCCCAGTGTCTGGGTGAACAGGTCGGCGAGCGCGGCCCGGTGCCGGAACACCAGCGGCAGCAGGTCACCGTCCGCGCCGCCAACGCGCAGCAGCGGCCTGCGCAGCAGCACCCGCGCGCACCGCACCACGTTGGCCGCGTCGATC
>DASUJK010000197.1:0-4663 GCA_036279295.1 Pseudonocardiaceae bacterium
CTCACCGTCGAAGCCGCCGCCGCGCGACTGTCCATCGGCCGCACCACCATGTTCGCCCTGATCGGCCGGGGTGAGATCGCAAGCGTCCGGGTGGGTCGCCTGCGCCGCGTGCCGGCCACCGCGCTGATCGCCTATATCGACCAACTCGCAGCCGACCAACGGCCGACGGCCGCCTGACCGCTCGACGGAAAGGAACGTGACAACAATGGCACGAAAGAAGCGGGCGGAAGGCACTCGGGCTCCGAACAATACCAGCAGCATTTACCAGGGTAGTGACGGCTACTGGCACGGCCGAGTCACAATGGGTGTCCTTGATGATGGAAGACCCGATAGGCGGCATGTGCAGTCAAAAGATGAAGGGAAGGTTCGTAAGCAGGTCCGCGAACTTGAAAACTCTCGGGATTCAGGAACTGTCCGGAAACCGGGCCAGGTATGGACGCTGGAAAAGTGGCTGACCCACTGGATTGAGAACATCGCCGCCGGGTCGGTGCGTCCAACGACGATGGTTGGTTACAGGACGTCGGTATACAAGCATCTGATACCTGGAATTGGTGCACACCGGCTAGACAAGCTCGAACCGGAGCACCTGGAGAAGCTATACCGTCGAATGGTGGATAGTGGATTGAAGCCGGCAACCGCACACCTTGCGCACCGGACTGTCCGCATCGCGCTCAACGAAGCGTTGAGGCGTAAGCACATGACGGCGAACCCGGCCAAGGTCGCCAAGCCGCCCCGTGTTGTTGAAGATGAGATTGTGCCGTTCACGATGGACGAGGCGCGGCAGATCCTCGGTACGGCGAAGAACGTGCGAAATGGCGCTCGGTTTGTGGTCGCGTTGACCCTCGGATTGCGCCGTGGCGAAGCGCTTGGCCTGAAGTGGTCCGACCTCGATATCCAATGGCAGCACGGCTGCGCTAAAGGTAGCGAATGCAGGACCGAAACCGGGCAACTCTGCCCGCTCCGTCAGATAGTTAGGGCAACACTTGATATCCGACGGGCAGTGCAACAGTACATCTGGCAACACGGCTGTTCGGCGGACAAGCCGTGCGGACATAGATACGGTGCTCATTGCCCGAAGCGTCACGGCGGGGGAGTGGTGACCGCCGAAGTCAAGTCGCGGGCTGCGCAACGGACAATCGGCTTGCCGCTGCCGCTCATTCTCGTATTAGAGGACCACGGGGAACAACAGGCAGTTGAGCGTGCCCGCGCTGGTGACCTATGGCATGACGAGGGGTGGGTGTTCACCAACCACATCGGCAAGCCCACTCACCCAACCGTGGATCATGAGATGTGGAAATCCCTACTCAAGCGTGCAGGGGTGCGGGACGCCCGGCTCCACGACGCTCGACACACAGCGGCAACGATGCTGTTGGTGCTCAAGGTGCCCCTGCCGGCCGTCATGGAGATCATGGGTTGGTCCGACGCAGCTGTAGCGAAGCGCTACATGCACGTGCCCAACGAACTCGTGGCGGCTATTGCGCAGCAGGTCACCGATCTCCTGTGGACTACTGGCGCCGTTCCGGACGATGACGGGTACGACGCGGCCCGACTGACCGATGACCAGCGGACTGCCGTCCGGCGCCTGACGGATGCGTTGCCGGAACCCTGGCGAAGCCGTTTCGCGGCACTGCTGGACGAGGACGGGGAGGACGGTCCGACCAGCGTGTTGGTGACCCCGTAGCGGGGGGGTCGTTTGAGACGACAACTGAGACGACACGCCCAACGCCGGACACCAAGATCACACGGTGTCCGGCGTTCGGCCTGCTCAGCGTTGCGGAGGATGCGGGATTTGAACCCGCGAGGGTTTTACCCCAACACGATTTCCAATCGTGCGCACTAGGCCACTATGCGAATCCTCCGTCGGACAGCGTAGTGGACCGGCCTCCGACCCGCCAAAAAGGCGGGTCGGAGGGGGTGCGTACGAGGCGGTGACCAGACGGACCCAGGTCCGCTCGACGGTCACTCGTGGTGCACAGCGCTCGGTGACACCACGATTGGAGCGTCTGTTACATGGACGAGACTCAGCCGCAGACGGTCGTGTGGCACCTGCTGATCGACCGGTGGCACACCACCCTCCGAGCCAAGGCGCTCTCCAAGGAGACCATCCGCGGCTACCTGTTCACCGCCCGCCGCTGGGCGACCTGGCTCGCGGACCAGGGTCACGACCTGGAGCCGGCCGAGGTCACCGCGACCCACATCGAAGACTTCATCGCCGACATCATCGACGCCACCAGCGCGTCGAATGCCGCCTACAACTACCGCAACCTGCGGGTGTTCTGGGCGTGGCTGACCAAACGGGAGAAAATCACCACCGGCAACCCGATGGACGCGACCGAACCGCCCGCGACACCCAAGAAACTGACGCCGATCTTCACCGAGCACGACCAGACCCAATTGTTGGACAGCTGCGCGGGCCGCGACTTTCTCGCCGTGCGCGACCGGGCATTGATCCTGCTGTTCTGGGACACCGGTGCCCGCGTGTCCGAAGTCGGCAACATGGACGCCGATGACGTACGGCCGGGCGCTCGCCAAGCCAGATTGTTCGGCAAGGGCAGCCGCGAACGACTGGTCGGCTACAGCCCGGACACGGGACTGGCGTTGGCGCGCTATCTGAAGGCCCGCGCGAAACTCGCCGACACCCACGGCTACACCGGTACGGCGTTGTGGCTGGGCCGTCGTGGCAAGCCGTTGTCGGTCAACGGCCTCAAGCGGGTGCTGGCGCGCCGCGGTGGCCAGGCCGAGCTGGCGGGGGTGCACGCCCACCGGTTCCGGCACAACTTCGCCCACGAGTGGAAGCTGCGGCAGGGCAGCGATGAGGGCTTGATGGCGATCGGCGGCTGGTCGAGCAACAAGATGGCCCAGCACTACGGCGAGGCGGCCCGAGCCCAGCGTGCGTTGCTCGAACAGCAGGACCTGATGCTGGCCGGCGGTGGGCGATGACCACCGACGAGTTGACCCCGTGGGACCGCTGGACACGCCGGCTCGGTGCCCTGGCCGTAGCAGCGGTCGCCGCCTACGCCTCGTACCAGCATCAACGCGACTTCGCCCTGGCCGGCGGAGCGGACCTAACCACGGCCCGCCTGTGGCCGCTGTCGGTCGATGGCCTGCTGGTGCTGTCCACAGCCGGCCTGCTGCGCGACGGCCGCGGCGGCACCGGCCGAGCGCGGTACGTCCTGCGGGCCACGTTCGCCATCGGGATCATCGTGTCGCTGGCCGCCAACATCGCCACGGCGCCGTCGATGGCCTGGGCGCCGATCCTGGTGGCCGGCTGGCCGCCGGTAGCGCTCCTGCTGGCCGTCGAGCTGGTAGGCCACCAACGCCACCGAGACGCACCCGACCAGGCAGAACGAGACAGCAGCGAGACGAACACTCGGACCGAGAAGCCACTGACCCTGATCGGCGCGATCCAGTCTCGCCGCACAGCCGAACAGGTCATGTGGGATCACTACCAGCAAAAGGTCGCCGCCGGTCTACCCCCGCCGACCGGCGCTGAGCTGGACGAGGTCGCCAAGACGAACAACTACGGCCGGGCGGTCCTCCGCAAGTGGCGCCGCAAGGGCCGAACCAGTCCGAAGGCAATTTCGGTGGCTCAGTAGACAAGCAGCGGTAGCAGGGTCCGCTGCGCTGACCACGTGATCACCGTTGTCACATCAGCGCAGCGGACCTGCTACCCGCCGGGCCGGAGTAGGCGGGTTCTCCCGCTGGATCTGCCCAGCTCAGGAAGTGGCCAGAAACCAGATGAGCGCTGCTCCGGCGACAGCAGCCGCAACGGTGAGGAGGCGTCGCCTCTCTGTCTGCTGGTTGGCCGCGAGTTTGATCCCGTCGACCAGCACTCTCGTCGTCAGTCCCACGGGGTACGGCAAGGCCGCTTGGACGATCCGCTCGATCAACTCACCATCTGGGCTTTGCAGCCAGCCGCCGAGCCTGATGGTCGTCCAGTCGGCGTCGTTAGCGAGCATGTCGGCAATCTGCTCGGCCGAACATCGATGCCAACCAGGGTTGCTACGTACCCAACTCCGGACGTAAGCGACCCCTTGGTCGAACTGAGCCTCGCTCATGTGTGTCCTCCAATGTGAGTAGGTCTGCGGGACGGTAGTGCCCCACTGGATCCACTGTAGGCTCGATTGACCAGCGGTGATGCCCGAGAGTCGCCCTTTGGCTAAAGTTGTAAGATGTCGCCCTCTGGAGTGGGAGTACCTGAACCGCCGCGCACGAGTGGGAGTAGCTCGGAGCGGGTCGACACGGCGGCGTTGCTGGCTGTTGCCCACGCTGTCGAGCCACATACGAGCGAACGCACACTGGAGTCTTGGCGCAACCAGGGGCTTCTGCCGCACGCCGAGCGCACTGGCCAGGTCGGTGTTCGACCAGTGTGGACCTACCCGGCCGAGGCCGTTGACCAGCTGAAAGCGCTGCTGAGGCTCCGCTCACTGAGCAAAGATCCGCAGTTGCTTCGGGTGTCCCTTTGGTTCGAGGGCTACTCGATACCGACCACACGGGTCCGTTCCTCGATGATCGATCACCTACGCCGCATGCAGGCTGATCTCGACAAGGAGCTGGCCAGCCGGGCCACCAGCGCTGGATCGGAGGCGGAAGCCGGCCGGTGGGAAGCGATAGGCCAGGTCGCTCGCACATACGCCAGGCGCCGCAGCGGCACTCCCAGGTT
>DASUJK010000198.1:0-3150 GCA_036279295.1 Pseudonocardiaceae bacterium
GAGGTGGGTGCAGGCGTCGACGATGCACGCCCTAATGTCCTCGGGCGGACTGGGTGGAGGGTTGCTCACGGGTCACTCCTGGTCCTCGCGGTGCTGGTTTTCGGTCGGGTGCCGTCATGTCAGGGAGGGTGCCGAGGGCCCCTCCCGTGTGGCCAGGCGCGGTGCGGGCTCTGTGGACGGCCGGCGGGGTGCGGCTGGCGATGCGGGCCACGTCGACCGGGCGGGGTGTTGGCGAAGCGCCGTGGTCGCGTGATGGCGCAGGACCGACTCGAAGCTGTGGTGCGGGTTCCAGCCTTGACGGGACATCTCGGCCTCGACCTGGCCGAGCAACCGCTCGACGGCGTCGGACGGCAGCGTTGCCGTCAGCGGTGTGATCGACGACAGCACCGCTGCCGTGGGGTCGGCACATCGCTGCACGGCAAGGCGGACAAGCTCACGCCCTGGTAGGTGTGGGACCACGGCCTCGCCCATGCTGGGATGTGGGTGCCGATCGAAGGCAGCCAAGCCATCCGGTCCGTGCTCGGCCAGCCAGGACGCCGGATCGGTCCCAGCCGGCAGGGTGGTCACCAGGGCCGGCCGGCGCCGGGTCAGGCACAGCGCCTGGAGCCAGCGGGTGGTGCCGTCGCCTCCGGCGTCGTCGCCATCCATGGCGATCACGGGCATCGACGGGTGGATGGTCACGATGGCGTCGGCCTGCGCGGTCGAGACGGTGACCCCGCTGGTGGTGCATGGTGCGTACCGGGCGGCCTGCCCGGCGGTGGCTGCCGTGGCGGCAATGGCGAGGGCGTCCAGCGGTCCTTCTACCACGACCACGGTGGCGTCGGCGTGCGGCGGGTGCACGGCTGGCCGGTAGAGCGCTTGCGACTTGTCGTAGACGGCAGTGCGTGTCGGGTTGCGGTATTTCGGCACTCCGGGGTGGCCGGTGGTGTCCCGCCCGAGGAAGCCGACCAGCCGTCCCTGCTCGTTGCGGACCGGGAGGATGAGCCGGCCCCGGTAGGCGTCGATCAGACCGCCCCGGCGGGCGCGGTGGCACAGGTCCAGCTCGACCAGTTCGTCGCCGGTGACGCCGGCTGCGGTCAGGTGCTGGGCCAGCGACTGCCAGCTCGCGCCGGCATACCCCACCAGTGGTGCGCCGCCGGTGGCCTCGCCCAGCGCGGTGACGTCGATGCCGCGGTGGCGGCCCAGGTAGGCCTGCGCGTGCGGCCTCGCCGGTGGGCGGGTGAAGTGCTCCCACGCCAGCTCGTTGATCTGGTGTGCCCGCTCGACCGGGACGGTGAACTGCGGCTGCCGTACCGGTGGCGGTGCCGGCATCGCCGGCACGGTGCCGGGTAGTCCGCTGGTGACGGTCCCTGCTTGCAGCATCTGCACGGCGTCGCGGAAGCCCAGCCCGGTCAGGCGGGTGACGTAGTCGATGACGTCGCCGTGTGCGCCGCAGCCGAAGCAGTGGAACCGGCCGCGGGTGCCGTCGACGGACAACGAGGGTGTGTGGTCGTCGTGGAACGGGCAGCGGCCCACGTAGCCGTGACCGCGCGCCGTGAGCTCGACGCCCGAGGTTGCGATGACCTCGGCGAGCGAGTTCGCGGCACGCACCGCCTCGACATCGACTCGTGCGGAGACGCCGGCCCGCGGCTGGCGGCGGTCGTTCACAGTTCCACCTCCGCCGGCCGCGCGTTCAGTGACGGGTCCGAAGCGTGGGTGACCTGGGAGGCGAAGGCGCCCACCGGTACGTGCGGGTTCGTCCCCAAGGCGTGGGCGTAGGCGTCGCGAACCTCGCGCAGCGAGACGTGCTCGCCAAGGACGGCGTACTCGCGCCAAGTCGGGTCGTAGGCGTAGAGCAGTCCGTCGTCGCACCCGAGTTGGTGGCGGTGGGTGATCCGCTGGTCGTGCCGGGAGCCCCATCCGGTACCGAAGTCCTCATCGACGCCTTCGCCGGCGTAGCGGCGAGTGAACGCCAGCGGCCCGATCCACTCCAACCGGTTCGAGGTCGCCTCGGCGGCCTCCGTCCGGGGCAGGCGGCTGGCGCGCTGCACGAGCTGGTCCGGATCGCGGAGGCCGTCGGTGAGGTCGTCGGTGATGCGGTTGGCGATGGCGTAGGTCAGCGACTCCACGCCGTGGGAGAGGGCCAGGCCGGCGGCTTCGGCGTAGGCGTTGCGTTCGCCGAGCAGGTAGGCGGCGTCGGCTCCGTCCAGGTGGTCGGCGCTGCGGTGGGCCGCTGCGGCGCGGCCGATGAGCTGCTCGGCGAGGTCGTTCTCTTGGTCTCGTGCGGTGGCCGCGATGAGGGACGCCGTGTCGGCCGGGATGGTGGGTAGTGCGGTTGAGGGAGCCATGGCTGGTGCTTCCTTGCCGGGCGAGCACCTCTCGCCCTGAAACGACTACCGCCCGCGGGGTACGCCATCGGGCCGGCCACTCCACCGCGGACTCGGTCAGTCGGACCGCGGCCCGCTGAGGTCTGCCTCGCCACGGCAAGCGACGTCCCGGGAGACGAAGTCGGCCCATTCGGCGGCATCCGTGTGCCACATCCGGGCCGGGTCGTCGCGGTGCTCGGTGACCGAGCACTGGGTCCGCGCGGCGCACTCGGCCAGCCGGTGCTCGGCCTCGCCCAGCGCGCGCAGCCAGTCGACCGCTTCCGTGCCGGGCGCATCGGGTGCGTAGCTGGCTCTCTCGTGATCACGTAGCGCGGCCAGGACCTCCACCATGGCGTTGTGCCGGAACCAGCACGGGGGCACCGGGCGCGGGTCCAGGGCGAAGCGATCCACCAGCCGCTCGACCCAGTCGTGCAGGTCCTGCCACGCCTGTTCGGCGTCACTACCGGTGAGCGAGGGCCAGTGCCGCGGCCCACCCTCACCAAGGTCCTGTTCGACATCGAGGAAGCCCGTGTCGTCGAGCGGTCCGTGACCGTGCCAGTGGGCGTCACTCATCGAGGCACGTCGTCGGTGAGGGCTCCCCGCCAGGCCGGGCATCGGCATACCGCACCGTTCGGGTGGCCCGGCTGGCTGCGTGTGCCTCCTGGATGAGCTGCTCCAGACGGCCCTGGCTGCGCCGAAGCTGTGCCTTCTCGGGTCGCCGGGTCCAGGGACGAAGGGTGAGAATGATGGGCTTTGCCGCTCGCAGCAGCAGGACGCCGGTGCCGAACGGCAGGGTCCGCAGCCG
>DASUJK010000199.1:0-27869 GCA_036279295.1 Pseudonocardiaceae bacterium
AGCCGATACCGGTGAACATGTCCGAGCTGCGCAAGTCCGGCGGTGGGCCCAAGTGCTGCACGATGGAGCTGCGCAGCCGGACCGTCTAGCCCTCGTCTAGCCCAGTTCGACGCGCATCGCGGCGCGCTGCGTGTGTCGGGCAGCAGGCTGGCCGGCCGGCACCGTGAGGTGGTCGGCCCGCCTGGCCAGCACGATGATGCCCGCCGTGATCACCAGCGCGGCCGCGAGTTCACCGGCCAGCACGACCGGACCGGTGGCCGCCGACTCGCCGAGCCACCACACGCCGATGGCCACCCCGACCAGCGGATCCACCGTGGTGATCACGGCCAGCGCTGGCGACACCATGCGGCCCTGCTGGAACGTGTTCTGGGACAGCAGGAAGCCGATCGGCCCGATCACGCACACCGCGTACAGCGTCCAGTGGCCGAACGGCACGCCGATGCCGGTGCGCAGTTCACCGGCCACCACCTTCATCAGCCCGGCCGTGATGCCGTAGAACACGCCGGTGGCCAGTGCCAGGCCGAGCACCTTGAGCGGGCCGGTGAACACCGAGGACAGCACCAGACCGCCCGCCGCGAACAGGCCGAGCACGATCGACATGCCGCCCAGCGGGGCCGTGTCCACCAGATGGTCGAGACCGCCGGTCGGCCTGGCCAGCAGCAGGAGCGCGGACAGGCCCACGACACACGTGAACGCACCGGCCACGATGACCCGGTCGGGCCTGCGGTGGCCGAACGCGGCATAGAAGCAGGCGGCGAACGGCAGCGCGCACACCAGCAGCGGCTGCACGAGGATCAGCGGGCCGAAGCCAAGCGCCAGCACCTGGAGGCCGAGCCCGGCGATCGTGGCGACGATGCCGATCAGCCACAGCGGTCGCCGCACCAGGTCCAGCAGCAGCCCGGGATGCAGCGTCCTGCTGGCCGGTACCTGCTGGGCCGCGCGGGCCTGGGCCGCACTCGCCACACCCATGCAGGCGGCACCCACGATGGCGGCCGGCACAGCCACCATCAAGCTCATCCCTGTCCCGCTCACGCCACCCCCTCGCCCGTGCCGGTCGGCCTGTAACACTCAATGTGCGCCCCGACCGACGCCGACGCATTCGCCAACGTGCGGTCTCCGTTACCTCCCCGCCGGACCGCCCCCGGTGACGTTACGTGTCCGTCACCCACTCCAGCCAGCGGTATTCCACCCATCGACTTGCCCTCCCAGTTTCGGTATTGCTCTCACCGGGTAACTGGTGTCAAGTAAGTGTCAAGCTGGAACAACGACAACCGTGGTGGGTTTCTTCCCCCGAATTCACCCGGATCAACGGACATCGACGGCATTTCGCGGATCCGACCGGGATCTCACAGGTCTGTCGAGTAGATTGTCTCCACTCCAACCAGGTGTGCCGGAAATGATCAGCAGCCGACCGCCACCCGTGAGAGGGACCGCTGAGTAGATGCCACAACACCTGACAGTGCACCTCCCCGCGCTCGGCTCGATCGCCAAGGACGGCGGCAAGCATCTGCTTGAGTCGACCTTGGTCCCCCTGGGGCTGTTCTACCTGCTGCTCACCGTGGTCGGTCTGGACGGCGGCCTGATCGCCGCACTGAGCTGGTCGGTCGTGGCCATCGCGCGCCGTGTCGTCCTGCGCAAGCAGATCCCCGCGATCCTGATCCTCACCACCGTTCTGCTGGTCGCACGGACAGTGCTCGGTCTGGTCACCGGCAGTGTTTTCCTCTATTTCCTGCAGCCCACCCTGCAGAACTTCTTGATCGCGTTCGTGCTGCTCGCGTCGCTGCCGTTCGGCCGGCCGTTCCTGGCCAAGCTCGCCAGCGACTTCTGCGCGTTCCCCGCGTCGTTCAGCGAACACCCCAGGGTGCAGAAGTTCTTCAAGCAGGTGTCGCTGCTGTGGGCACTCGTTTTCGTGACCAATGGCGCCGGCACGCTTTATCTGCTGGCCAAGGCGACCGTCGGCAACTTCCTGATGGTGTCCACCGCGGGGTCCTACACGGTGGTCGGCCTGGCCGCCGGTGTCTCGCTGATCTGGTTCCGCCGTGCGCTGCGCGGCGAGGGCATCGTGCTGCGGCTCGGCCCGGCGCGGGCCACCACCGCCGTGGCAGCGGCGCCCGCACCGGTCGGCTAGAAACCAGCTACGACTAGAACTCAGCCACGGCTGGGATGATCTCCCGGCCCATCAGCTTCAGCGGCTCGATCGCGCCCGCGTTGACCACCTTGCCGTGCGCCACCTGAATGCCCAGGTCGGCCATTGCCTTCAGCGCCGCCAGCGTCTCGTCCACCCGTTCGCCCCTGTCACCGAGGTCGAACAGCATGGTCGCGGTCTTCTCGACGTCGTCGTAGTCGCGGCCCTCGCGCTCGCAGTGCTCCCGCAGGACGTCCAGCTTGTGCGCCACGTCCGGCCCACCGAACAGGTTGCACGACCGCGCGTACCTGGCCACGAACCGCAGCGTCTTCTTCTCGCCACTGCCGCCGATCATGATCGGCGGATGCGGCCGTTGCAGCGACTGCGGCGAGTTCAGCGTGCGGTCCAGGTGGAACTGCTTGCCGTCGTAGGCCGACTCGTCGTCGGACCACATCTGCAGGCAGATCTGGATGGCCTCCTCCAACTGCTCGAACCGTTCCGCGAGCGGCGGGAAGTCCAGGCCCAGTGCCCGACTCTCCTCCTCGTTCCAGCCGGCGCCGATGCCCAGCCACGCCCGGCCACCGGACAGCACGTCCAGCGTGGTGACCTGCTTGGCCAGGATGCCCGGGTACCGGTAGATCACGCCGGACACCAACGTCAGCAGGGTGGCCCGCTCGGTGTGCGCGGCCAGGAAACCCAACGCCGTGTACGCCTCCAACATCGCGTGCTCCGGCGGACCGTGGTGCGCGATCTGGAAGAAGTGGTCCATCACGCTGATCCGGTCGAACCCGGCCTCGTCCGCGGTCCTGGCCACCTTGGCCAGCGTCGGGCCGATCGCCGAGTCGCCGCCGTCCCAGGTGAAGTCCGGAATGTGCAGGCCGATCTTCATGCGGTGCCTCTCGTTAGAAGCCGGCCACGGCCGGAATGACATCGCGGCCGATGATCTCCAGCGGCGTGATCGTGTGCACGTCCCGCACCGCGCCGATGGCCGTGTCCACGCCAAGATCGGCAAGGCCCTTCAGCTCCGAGAGCATCTGCTCGACCCGCTCGCCGTCGGTGCCGGTGTCGAAGATGTAGTAGACGGTCTTCTCGATCTCGTCGTAGTCGCGGCCCTCGCGCTCGCAGTGCTCCTTGAGCACGTCCAGCTTGTGCGCCAGTTCCGGCCCCGCGAACAGGTTGCACAGCTGCGCGTACTTGGCCACGTACCGCAGGGTCTTCTTCTCCCCGCCGCCGCCGATCATGATCGGCGGGTGCGGCCGGGACAGCGCCTGCGGTGAGTTCAGCGTGCGCCCCAGGTTCGCGTGGTGGCCCTGGTAGGGCGACTCGTCGTCGGCCCACATCCGCAGGCACACCTCAAGGGCGTCCTCCAGGTGCTCGAACCGCTCGCCGACCGTCGGGAACGGGATGCCCAGCCCCCGGCTCTCGTCCTCGTTCCAGCCCGCGCCGACACCCAGGATCGCCCGGCCGCCGGACAGCACGTCCAGCGTCGTCACGATCTTGGCCAGCACGCCGGGGTAGCGGTAGATGGCGCCGGTGACCAGCGTGAGCAGCTTCGCCCGTTCGGTGTGCGCGGCGAGGAAGCCCAGTGCCGTGTAGCCCTCCAGCATTTCGTGCTCCGCGGGACCGACCCCTCGGATCTGGAAGAAGTGGTCCATCAGCGCGATGTAGTCGAACCCGGCCTTGTCGGCGGTGGACGCGATCTTCCCCAGCGTCGGGCCGAGTTCCTGCGCGCCGCCCGGCCAGGTGAAATCCGGGATCTGTAGTCCGATCTTCATCAATTACCTCCACACTCATCCTCGCAGCGGCCCGTGTCCGTGGCGAGCCGTCGAGTGGACTCCAGGTACCTCGGCGACCACAAGTGGACACCAAGTTGATTCCGGATCGCAGGACGACGAAGATGCCGCCGGTGACATCGATGAGCGCCACCGGTCGGCGCCGGGCGCGTCGGCATCCACCCGAGCTGTGGCGGGTACCCGTGCTGCGGACCACCATGGTCACCCCGAGGATGGCGCGGATCACCGTGGGCGGCGCGCCCCTGGCCACGTTCCCCGGCGGCGGTGGCGACCAGCACGTGGTCCTGTACTTCTACGACTCCGGCGTCGAGCTGCCCGACCCGCTGACCCTGGTGTCGGCGCGGACCATGCTCGGCCAGGTCCGGCCGGCGATGCGCAGCTACACCGTGCGCCGGCACGACCCGGTGGCGCACGAACTGGACTTCGACTTCGTGCTGCACGGCGACGGCGTCGCGTCGGCGTGGGCCACTGCCGCTCAGCCCGGTGACGACGTGATCCTGGTCGGCCCGTCGCCCGCGTACACGCTGGACGAGGACGTGCCACGGCACCTGCTGGTCGGCGACGAAACCGCACTGCCGGCGATCGGCGCGCTGCTGGCGGCCGCGACCGGGTCTGTTGCGGCTGTCATCGAGGTGGCCGACATTGCCGAGGAGCAGCCACTGCCCGGTGTGCGCTGGGTACACCGCAACGGCGGCGCTCCCGGCACCCCCGACCTGCTGCTGGCCGCGGTGTCGGACCTGGAGCTGACCGGCGACATCGCGGTGTGGGCGGCAGGCGAACGGAGCGCCATGCAGGCGCTGCGGACGCACTTACTGACCGATCGACGGCTGGACCGGCGGCAGGTGCGCACCACCACGTACTGGCGGCACGGTCAGGCCGGAACGGACTCCGCAGGCGTCTGACGAGGAACTTCTGCCGCCCGGAAGCCGTTGTTACGGGTGGTAGGTGCAGTTTCTCGAAAGGGTGTAACCGGTGCACAGGCACTACAACGGTCTGAAGACGGCGCTGCTGCTCGGCGGGATGAGCGGGTTGATCATTCTGGTCTGCTCGTTCTTCGGCCGCACCGTGCTGATCATCGGGCTGCTGGTCGCCCTGGGCATGAACGCGTACGCGTACTTCTACTCGGACAAGCTTGCGCTGCGCACGATGCGGGCCAGGCCGGTGTCCGAGGCAGAACAGCCCGCGATGTACCGGATCGTGCGGCTGCTGGCCACGTCGGCGCGGCAGCCGATGCCCAGGCTGTACGTGAGCCCCACCAGGGCGCCCAACGCGTTCGCCACCGGCCGTTCGCCGCGCAACGCGGCTGTGTGCTGCACCACGGGCATCCTGGAGCTGCTGGACGAACGTGAACTGCGGGCGGTGCTCGGGCACGAGCTGTCCCACGTGTACAACCGGGACATCCTCATTTCCTGCGTGGCCGGGGCGTTGGCCAGCGTGGTCAGTGTGCTGGCCAACCTGGCCCTGTTCGCCGGGGTGTTCTTCGGCGGCGGTGGCCGGGACGACCGGTCCAACCCGATCGCACTGTTGCTGATCGCCATCGTGGGGCCGATCGCGGCCGGCATCGTGCAGATGGCCGTGAGCAGGTCGCGGGAGTACCAGGCGGACGAGTCAGGCGCCGAGCTGACCGGTGACCCGCTGGCGCTGGCGTCGGCGTTGCGGAAGCTGGAGTACGGCACGCGGGCGCTGCCGCTGGCGCCGGAGCCGTCCGTGGTGTCCCAGTCGCACCTGATGATCGCCAACCCGTTCCGGGCCGGTGACGGCGTGTCCAAGTGGTTCTCCACGCACCCGCCGATCGAGGAGCGGATCCGCAGGCTGGAGAAGATGGCAGGCTAGTTGGCCGCCTTCGCGACACCCATCACGTACTCGCCGTAACCCGACTTGGCCAGCTTGGCGCCCAGCGCGTAGCACTCGTCCGCGGTGATGTAGCCCATCCGCAGGGCGATCTCCTCGAGACACGCGATCCGCACACCCTGCCGGTGCTCCAGCACCTGCACGAACTGGCCCGCCTCGAGCAGCGAGTCGTGCGTACCGGTGTCCAGCCAGGCGAAACCGCGGCCTAGGTCGATCAGGCTGGCCCGCCCCTGGGCCAGGTAGGTCAGGTTGACGTCGGTGATCTCCAACTCGCCACGCGCCGACGGCTTGAGCGCCTTCGCGATCGACACGACGTCGTTGTCGTAGAAGTAGAGCCCGGTGATCGCCTTGTTGGACTTCGGTGCCCTCGGCTTCTCCTCCAACGAGACCAGCCGGCCGGCCTCGTCCACCTCGCCCACGCCGTAGCGCTCCGGGTCCTTCACCGGGTAGCCGAACAGGACGCAGCCGTCCAGGTCCTGGGTGTGCCGTTGCAGGGTCCTGGCGAAGCCTTGGCCGTAGAAGATGTTGTCGCCCAACACGAGCGCCACGGAGTCGTCACCGACGAACTCCTCGCCGATCACGAACGCCTCGGCCAGGCCGTTGGGCTGCGCCTGCTCGGCGTACTCGAAACGCACCCCGAACTGACTGCCGTCACCCAGCAGCCTGCGGAACGTGGGCAGGTCCGTCGGCGTCGAGATGACCAGGATCTCCCGGATACCGGCCAGGAACAGCACCGACACCGGGTAGTAGATCATCGGCTTGTCGTAGACCGGCAGCAGCTGCTTGGACACCGCCTGTGTGATGGGATGCAACCGGGTGCCGCTACCGCCGGCAAGCACGATGCCCTTCATCCTGGATCTCGCTATCTGTAGTTAGTGAACTGCAGTGCGATGCCGAAGTCCTTGCCCTTGAGCAGGGCGATCACGTCCTGCAGGTGATCCTTCTTCTTGCCGGACACCCGCAGCTGCTCACCCTGGATCTGTGCCTGCACCCCCTTGGGTGCCTCGTCGCGGATGGCCTTCGCGATCTGCTTGGCCTTCTCCGAGGAGATGCCCTGCACGATCGTGCCGCTCACTTTGTAGACCTTGCCGGACAACTCCGGCTCGCCCACCTCTAGAGCCTTCAACGAGATGCCCCGCTTCACCAGCTTCTCCTTGAACACGTCGATCGCGGCCAGGCAGCGCTCCTCGGTGTCCGCCTGGATCGCCACCGACTCACCCGACCAGGCGATCTGCGCGCCCGTCCCCCGAAAGTCGAACCGGGTGGTCAGCTCCTTCCCGGCCTGGTTCAGCGCGTTGTCCACCTCCTGATGCTCGACCTTGCTCACGACGTCGAACGAGGGGTCCGCCACGTGCTCACACCTCCGCTGTCCAGTTTCGCTGTGCGCCGCATGCTACCGGGGTACCGGTTGGCGCCCACCGCAGCGCGTTGGGTATGGTTCAGCCACCGGTCCGCAGGACCGGCCCTGGCGGGTTGCCCGAGTGGCCAAAGGGAGCGGACTGTAAATCCGTCGGCTCAGCCTACGAAGGTTCGAATCCTTCACCCGCCACACCACGAGATCGGCTCTTTGACCTGCATGTATGGGTCGTAGAGCCGATCTTCGTGTATCCGGCTGAGTACGGCCGCGACCGGCCCCAGCCGGGTGATCACGTCAAATACGCGGCAAAGCTACTGCCGCTAGTGGCAGTAGCGCGTCGATCATGGGCACAGTTCGGACAGTTGCCTCATCGCTCGTCTGGATGACGGCAGCGAGCATGCCAGTGAGGGCACGAGCGGCAGATGTCTGCTCCTGCATACTGTCTGCTCGTCTTGTTACCGTGCTCAACATGGCACCGTGGCCGCCGATCAGCAGAGACGACCTTAAGCACGCCGCAACGTCGGCGGGCTTCGATACGCTGTTCCCCATATTGATCAGGCGATTGATTGCCGAAACGGCCCAAGGGCTAACCGAATTGGAAATGCCTGGTGGTTCGGGTACTGCAACAGGTGGGTTCGACGGTGTCGTATCAACGGCAGCCGAAGCCGTGTTCATACCGGGCGGTACCTCGGTTTGGGAACTGTCGGTGCAAGGGACCGCTCAGGCTAAGGCAGATGACGATTATGTGAAGCGCCTAGCTGGGCCTAACGGCGAAGACCCGTCGACGGTCACGTATGTGCAAGCTATTCTCGCGCCGTGGACAAAGGCAAGAACCTGGGCGAACGACCGCATGAAGGAAGGTCGCTGGAAGGAGGTTCGAGCGTACAACCTCGATTCTATACATACATGGCTAGACATGGCCCCAGCTACCATGGCATGGCTCGCTAGCCATCTCGGGAAAGCTCTAGCAGGAGTCCGCTCCGTCGACCACTGGTGGAATGAAACATGGTTGCCGTCAACGCGCATACCCCTTAGTTCGACAGTAGTCCTTGCTGGAAGAAAAGATGTAGCGGGTCGCTTTGTAGACTTGCTGCTGCGATCAAGTAAATCGGTCATTACGGCTAGTGGTCATCTTCGTGCTGACGAACTTCGGGCGGTTGTCGCTGCCTCTGTACATCAGGCCGAAGGTCCTGACTTCCAGCAACTGTTGGCACGAACTCTATTCATTACTGACTCGACCAGTCTTGCGCAACTTCTAGGACAGGGTAAGCCGCTAATATTGGTGTTGATAAACCCGGATCTTGTAAATGATATACCGCTTCGTCACGCGCACAAGATCGTGTTGGTCGCCCATGTAGGCGCCACCCCTGACCTCGAAGTTCTGCCGCTTGATGGGCAGGTGGTGGCGGAAGAGTTGAAGCATATAGAAGCATCTCATGATCGCCTTTCATTCTATGCGACACTCGCGCGCCGCAGTCTGCTGGCCCTGAGACGCGCGCTTGCTGCCGATCCTGCCGTCTTGCGGCCTTCGTGGGCTGTGGCGCCCGGCATAGTAACGCGGAGAATTGCGCTGATTGAGGCGTGGGACGGTACAAATTTGAAAGATAGACAGATCATCGAACAACTAGTCGGGATGTCTTACACTGAAATTCGAGAAGCATCACTAGGGTTGATGGGAACGCCGGAGGAGCCATTTCTTGACCGGCTCGATGAACGTTGGCATGTCGTGTCTCCGGAAGACTCTTGGACTCTGCTGAACGGTTACCTGACCTATGATGATATGCACGGATTTGAGACGTGCTGCATGGAGACGCTCACTGAATGGAGTTCCTCCGATGAAAGGCATGGCGACGCCCAAAGTGATAACCGTGTTGGCTCTTCGTCTAGAGCGCTGCGGGAGGGTGTCTCTTGCACACTGGCGCTGTTGTCGGATCAACACACGCTCGTCCAGACGCCAGGTGGATTTAGTGGTATCGAGTGGTCTAGGAAGATTGTTCGCCGAGTTCTGAGCTGGGCCAACGCGGATGAAAGCTACTCGCGTTGGACAACGCTCGACGATGTTATCCCACTGCTAGCAGAGGCAGCACCGGCGGAATTTATTGATGCTATACGATTCGGCCTAAATGGCAACCCGCCACTGCATGCGAGTATGTTTCAAGATGGCGGTCCTAAAGGGTCGTTCCCCCCACGATCTCCACACATCAGCTTCATGTCAGCACTCAGTGTGATGGCTTGGCTACCTGCCTATTTTGACGACGTCGTGGACATAATGGCAAAGCTCGCGGCCATCGACCCGGGAGGCTACTGGTCCGGAAGGCCGAGCGATAAACTGAAGGAGATGTTTAGCATATGGTATTCAAACACTTCGGCAAGTTCGGAGCAAAAATTTCGTGCGCTTGAACGCATTCTACGTCGCCAACCTGAGATCGGTAGACCCCTCGTTGTTGATCTAATACCGTCCGGTCACGAGACGCAGCTTTCTACGCCGGGCCCAAAATTCCATGATTGGCGCATCGCCCGACGGGTTACTCGGACGGAGTATGACAAATCTTTGGTTGCTCTGGTGGATCTGGCCATGGGCAACCTTGACAACGATCCAGAATGTTACCTGGCGCTGATCGCTAAGATAGATCGTCTGACGAACGCCCAGCGTCGCATCTTCGCTGAGCGCATCAGGACCTTGAGTGAATCTCATATTGACGACCAAATGCGGTCGCGAATCTTTAATGCCATTCGGGATAAGGTTGCGCGCCACCGTACTTACTCCGGTACGAATTGGGCTCTCCCCGAGGGCGAGCTGTCGGTGTTGGAAGAATCTGCGATCGTGATTAGACCCCATAGTGAGGTGGCGAGGACTTCGTGGCTCTTTAAGTCTCCTTGGATCAGCCTCGGCAACCCGTTGGAGCACGAAGACCATCGACGGTACGACGCGATTGTCTCACTGAAGCGTCGAGAAGTAGTGATTCGCCTTATGGTAGTCGGGGGCCTTCCTATGGTCATCGAACTGGCTACAACCACTGAATACCAACGATTGGTTGGCGGTACGCTTGGTGAGTGTTTCTCCGACGTAGGTAACCAACTGCTTACCTGGCTGGATCGAGATCAATCCGTATATTTTGAAGTAGCCGCTGGATACTTTGAGAAACGGATTTTGCGCGAGGGAGAAACGCTACTCGATAGGATGGTCGCCAACGCTGACGCTTCCGGCGTGAAAGCTACCTTGCTCAATCTTTGCTATGATCGACCCGCGGTTTGGCGACGTCTGATGGACCTGCCACCAGACGTTTCGCGACTCTATTGGAGTAAGTTTCGATACTTTGGATTGGGCGACAATTTTGGTCAGGTTGAGCAAGCGGCAAAAGGGATGATGGGTGTATCCCGTTTTGCTGCAACGCTAGATCTGATAGCACTGTACGCGCGGAACGCTGGCAGCCTCGACATCGCCGAGATCGCGGCGAGGGCAGTCGAAGGTATGCTCAATGGTGATAGCGCGGATGCGGAAATATCGCTATTGTCGGTCCATGACTTCGAGGTGATATTTCGACTTCTTGCCGAGCACCGCGTCTCTCTAGGTGTGCAGCGTGTGGCCAACCTCGAATGGAACCTTTTGCCTATCGGAACTTTCGATGAGGAAGCGCCAACCCTGCATACTGTGCTAGCCGAAGATGCGAGTTTCTTTGCAGAACTCGTTGGCTATGTGTACAAGAGAGACGATGTCGAACTGGATGGGGCGGACGTTGTACCAGAAAACGAGCGCCGCGTGGCTCGCCGTGCGTTCGAAGTTCTTGGATCGTGGCGGAAGTGCCCTGGTATAGGAGCGGATGGGACGCTAGAGTCGGAGCTATTGAGCACCTGGATTTCAGTCGCCCGGTCAGAGCTGAATGACCGGGGAGTGCTCCGGTCTGGCGATGGGGAGATCGGACGTGTTCTTGCCTTTGCGCCGTCTGACTCTGACGGCCACTTCCCTCCGTTGATTGTTCGTGACCTTCTTGAGGAAATGCAGAATGATGAAATGGATGCCGGTCTCGAGATTGGCATCTTCAACAAGCGAGGCGTCACTACGCGCGGCGTATTCGATGGTGGAGTGCAGGAGCTAGACCTTTCCAACAAGTTTTCGGCAGATGCCGAACGGTCTAGCGAGTGGCCGCGCACTCGAAAGATACTCGCGCAGCTTGCCCAAACCTATGAAAGTGATGCCCGCAGCGAGGACTCCGAAGCCGAGCGTCGGCGGCGCGGCTTGTGAGAATAGGGCTCAACTTATCTCGTGATCCAGTGTAGGTCTCTACGAGGCGAGTGCGTGCTGGACGCGCAGCCTGGCGTCTTGTTCACCTCCGTCGATGAATTTTGCGTAGACCCTGAGCAGGACAGCGACACTGTGCCCTGCCCACTCGGCGACCCTGGTTACCTCGACCCCTGCCTTGATCCACGTGGATACGGCGGCGTGCCGGAGGTCGTATGGGCGTTTCGCGAGCGGCGATGCTAGGACTTCTGGTGTGAAGACAGCGGCGCGGGCTGCTGCCCAGATGCGGCCGTAGACCGTGCTGCCGATTCGTCCGTAACTCCGAATGCCGTAGAACAGGCGACCATCGGGAGCTGTGCCGAACTTGTCCATGTGGGTGTAGAGCAGGATCGTCAGTTCAGGCGGGCACGGCGTCGATCGACCTTCACTCGGGTCTCGGTGCTTCAGGCCACGCTCTTCGCTCGCAGTCTGGCCATCGGTCCACTCGGCCGCGACTTCCGGGCGTGCCTTCTCAAGATGAAGTTCGCCCCAACCATCCTCGCCTTCGGCGAATTCCCACTGTTGCGCCTCCTCGTTCCACTCGGCGGGTGGCAAGGACAGGTGCACCTTGGCGAGCGCTGCGGCCTCTTCCGGGCGCAGGCCCGCGTAGTACATGGCACCGAAGAACGCCACCAAGCGCTCGCCGCTCGGGCCTTCAGCCGCTACCCCCTTGAACAGCGTTCGAGCCTGTACAGGGTTGGCCACTGCGCGCCGGTCGACCTGGCGCAGGGCCGGCGCTTTCGCCTTCTTGGCCTGCTTGACCTCGGTCAGCGGATTGACTGTGAGGAGCTTCTGATCAACGGCGTAGTCCAGTGCGTTCCGGAGGGTCATGCGCTTGCGGTTGGCCGTCGACGCCGCCGCTGGCTTTCTGTCTAGCGTCGAGTTGATGCCCTTGATCACGGCCCGGAGGATGTCGGGCTCGGCGAGGTGGCTCACCTGGCGTGTGTTGTGCGTGAGCCACCGGATTGCGGCGTCGATCTCACCGGTCCTCTCCGCAGCCTGGAGGTTGACATTGAACATCGTTCGGCAAGCCGCCCGTAGCACCTTGTCGTCTGGCTTGCCTCGCGTGCTGCTCAGCAAGGCCGCCGTGATGTTCGTCAGCGCCTCGGCGATGCCGCATCGATGCTTGGGTGACGCGTCATCCCACTTGAACTTCGCGTAGGCCGCCGCGAAGTCGAACCATGAGGAGTCCTTCTCTTCGCGGGACACTGACACTGGCCGGCCAGTTGCCTTGTCGAACGCCTCACCCTTGCGGGACGCCGTCACCAGACCAGACCGGAAGCTGTCGGCGAGCGCTTGCGTGTTGAACGCCTCGCGGAACTCGTTCTTGGCGACCTTCCAACGCACGTAGTACGTGGTCTTCCGCTTGCCTTTGTAGACGGTCGTCTTCCAGATACTCACGTCGTAGGTGGTGTCCATCAGGCGGCCTCCTCACGGGCGTCGAGCCAGCGGTCCAGTTCGGTGCGGCGGATGCGGAGTTCGCCGTTGGGGATCTTGATGCAGCGCGGGCCGGTGCCCTTGGCTCGCCAGTCGTTGAAGGTCGATCGGGCAACACCGAGTTCGGCGCACAGCTCGGCCACGGTCAGGAAGTTGCGCATGGAGGACACGGGCGCTCCCCTCGTCGGCTGCTCGGGTGGTTGGCGTCGACTGGTCATGCCGCACCTCCGGCCGGTCGGATCAGCGGTGTTGCCGTCCCGGCCGTCCCAGGCGTCCCGCTGCTGATCGGGCTGGGACGGCTCGTCGCGCTGGGACGGGTGAGCCGTCCCACGGACGCGAGGCGTACCGGCTGGGCCTGGGAAGATGACCTTGGGACGGACGGGACGGCTACCCCTGGCCCGTCCTCGCCGACCGGGCAGTACCTCGTCCAGGCGTCGGCGAAGTCGGCCCGCTGGTAGCCCTTGGCCTGGGCGCCATCGGGGAAGCGAATGTTGCCGGACCGGATGTCGTACTCACGCAGCAGCGCGCCGAGCCTGGCCGCTGTCAGACCGGTTGGGCCGTAGTCGGTCCAGGGTGCTTCCGGGTCGACCTTGAGCCGGTCCAGCAGCACGGCCGTCGACAGTGCGGTGTCGGTGCCGAACGCGATCCGGCAGTCGGCCAACAGTCGCACGCGGGTGGAGAGTTGGCCGTGGTCGGCTGCCTCGGCGGTCAGGGCCAGCACGGCGACTCGTGCTCGGTCGGGCCAGTGGCCACCCGCATGATCGGCCACGATCACCAGTGGCTCCCAGGTATCGGCTGCCCGGTCTTCCACGGGCATGGCCGGCTCGGCTCGTTCGAGCCGGACCAGGTCGACGCGCAGCCACGCCGACAACCGCTCGGCGAGTGTTTGCAACCCTGGCCGGTCGCGTCGGTGCCGGTAGGGGGCCGCCATTTCACCGGGCGCCTTGCGGCGCATCCGGATCACGACGGCGCGGTCTTCGATGGTGTCGGGCATGGCGCCGATCCCGGCCAACGCGGCCATGCAGAACGTCGGGATCGTGATGACCCGATTGGATGCGGCCTCGTACCGGACGGCCGGGCGGTTGCGTTGGTGGCCGGCGTTGAGCAGACCGCGTAGGTCCTCGTTGCCATCGGCTTTCGGCCCGAAGATCGTGTCGGCCTCGTCCACCAGCATGGTGGGCGGGTCGTCGGTGATCGATCGGTAGACGGCGGCCGGCGAGGCGTTGACCGTGATCAGCGGCTCGTGACAGGTGGCCTCCACGATGTCGAGCAGCCGGGACTTGCCGCAGCGCTTCTCAGGACCCCGGATGACCAGCCGGGGAGCGTGCGCCCAGGCCGGTTGGGCGTGGCTGGCCGCGATCCACAACGTGACTGCGTCGGCGGCCTCTCGCGTCGGAAGGATCACGTAGGTGGTCAGCGCCGTGTGGAGCGCGTCCAGCAGCGCGGCGCCGTCGATGGTGGAGTGTGCGGTGGTCATGCTGCGATCTCCTGGGCGGTAGGCAACGGGCAGGACTGATGAGCCGCGCAGCGCACGCCGGACGTGTCCGGCAACGCGCTGGCCAACTCGTCGGGGAGCGGGTGGACCAGGTCGACGGGCTGGCCGCAGACGGCGCAGGGCAGCCGGGAGACGAGGGTTCGGCGCCGGTTCAGCTCGGCGAAGGTCGGGCCGGCGCAGTGCCGGGAGGCGTCCCAGGCTCGGGACAGGTCAGCGGATGCCGCTTTGAATCGTTCGAGCGTGGCGCGGTCGATCAGGTCCAACTCGGCGCGCAGCCGCTCGGCGATTGCCGCTGGCTGCCAGTAGCAGCGCCATGCCTCGGCCGCCTGCCACACGGCCAGGTTGCGGTCCGGGTGGCCACACGGCAGTGCGTGCCAGGCCGGCGAGCCGTACTCGGGTGGGTGGTTGGCCAGCAGCAGCCGGACCGAGGTGAGGATGCGTTGGCGAGTGTTGGCGTTCATCAGTGGTCTCCGTGGGAGTCGATGTCGCGGTAGATGCGCCGGAGGGCGTTCCAGACGCGTCGGCCGATGCGCAGTCGCAGGCCGGTGCCGGTGCAGTGGCCGCAGGGTCGGATGCCGCCGAACGGGCCGTGATGTTGGCCGTGTCCAGCGCAGTGGCGGCAAGCCTTGAACGGCCAGATCAGGCACACGCCGAGATAACCGAGGGTGACGAATGGTGAGGCGATGAGCAGAGCGCTAGCGAGCGGCGCGAGGGGGTTCATAGTGGCTCCAGCAGGCGTTTTAGGGTGCAGGTCACTGCGGCCGCTAGCGGGCTAGCGTCCAGGTGGGTGGCGGAATTGGTGTGCTAGCGGAGGTGCTAGCGCTAGCGGGGTGGGCCGCTAGCGCTAGCAGCCGCATCAGGGGTTCGCGTGGCCCTGCTTTCGATTACGTTCCGCGATCGCCGTCGTGATGTCGCCATGACTGGGACCGCGACGATTGACGGTCTTGCCGCGCACTCGTCGGCCGATCTGGTCGACCCGCACGCCGTGCACATCCAGCGCGGCAGTCAGTTGGGCAGGCTTCCAACCGGCGTACACGTCGGGCCGATGTTCGGTGAGCCGGTCGATCAGGGTCTCGTTCCACACGGCGTCCTCCCCTGCCGGCCACACCGTGGCCACATCGCCCAGGACATCGAAGGCTGGCCCGGCGTCGCGAGTGGACGTATCGGGGTTGGGCATCGTGCCGGCCTTGGTGCGGGCAGCGATGGCGCGGGCTACGACCCGTTCCGCCTCGGTCGTGTTCACGTAGAACGAGCGGCACGCACCGGGCTTGCCCAGGCCGGCGAGGATGCCCCAACCGGCCTCCACCACCGGCTGAAACACCGTGGCTCGATAGCCGTTCTTGTAGGCCGACGTCCCGAGGATCATGTCGTTGGCGATCTGGTCGGCCACCGACAAGCACAGCCGGGTGTTGACGTTGCGGGTGATCCCGGTCGGAAGGCTGTCCTTGTCCGGAATCTGTGTGCCCAACAACAGAATCACGCCCAACGCGCGACCCAGTTTGATCACTTTCTCGGCGACCTCGGCGGCCTTCTTCCCGTGGGCGGACAGGAACAGTTCCTGGATCTCGTCCACGAACACGACCAGCGGGTGTAGCCCCGATCTCTTGAGCGACGCCAGTTCTGGCGTGACCTTGTTCTCGGGTGCCTTGCCGACGCCGGCGTAGTGGGCGATCCGCTTCGCTCGCTGCTCGCACTCCGCGTACAGCCAGTCGAACATCGCGGCGCAGCGGGTCAGGGTGTCGTCATCGAATCCGTTGCCGTACTCGGCGCAGACCGGCTCGACCACGGCGAAGTCGCCGACGCCCTTGAGTTCGTAGCCGCGCAACTCCACCTGAGGGTCCAACGCAGCGGCCAGGACCTTGAGCCGCAGGGCGAACGTCTTGCCCGAGCCGGGTTGTCCGCCGTCCAGCCAGTTGCGGGAGATGAGTTCGGCGTCGATGACGTTCATGCGCGGGTCGGTGGCGAACGGGAACGGCTTGAACACGTCCACCAGGCCGTCGCGGATCAGGGGCCAGGCCGGTTGCCGCATCTGCGAGGCTGGCTCGTGGCCGACCCACAGCGCCAGCCGTCCAGTGTGGCCGGGTGCTGGCTCGGGCCACACCTGGTCCAGCGGCAACCGCAGGCCCGAAGCCAGCCGACCACGCCGGGCGCACACGTCGCCCGCTTCAACGCCGTAGGGCAGATCCACAATGGCCAGGTGGCCAGGGCCATCGCGGTGGATCTCGACAGGGAACGTGATGGCGTTGGGGTCCTTGGTCACCGCGGAATTGATGGCGCCGAGCTGCACACTCAGCAGCGCACGGCGCACCAGTTCGGCGGTGAGCTTGCGGTAGACCTTGGCCTCGGTGACACGATCCGTGATCGGCTTGTCCTCCGGTCGTCCGAGGCGAGCCAACAGGACCACCGCGACGACGCCAGCCAGCCATGCCAGCGGAGCGGGCAGCACGGTCCAGCCGATAGCACCCAGGACCACGGCCGCCAGGACGCCGAGCGCGAGCAGGGTCCACCGCCAGCGGGATTGACGTTGGCGCTGCATGTCCAGCCGTAGCCAGGTGGTCGGGTCGTCGCGGGTCGCGGCGGCTTGGCGCAGGGCGTAGTTGCCGTCTTCGGCAGTGGCCCAGCGCAGCAGTCGAACCAGCGTCCGCACCGCGCCGACCGGGGCGTACACCGCTGTCTTGCCGGCGTACTTGGGCAGCCGCAGCCCGTGGAACGCCAGCGTGTAGCCCGCCTGGTCCAACATCCATCGCAGTGCGGCGACAGCATCGCGCTTGCTGCGCAGCCAACCGGGCGTGATCGGGTGGCGCGGTTGCGGACCGCGTGCCGGTCGTGGCTCGTCCGGTGGGTCGACCGGTGCACCCTTCGCGGGCGGGTCGACCACAACGGACTCGTGGTCCTCGTCCTGTTCCGCATCGATGACGTCGCCGGCCTTGATCGGGAAGTTCAGGACAGTGGCGAGCTGGACATCAGGATCATCAGGTGTGTCGGTCGGCCGGTTCGTGGTCATCGTGCGTCCCCCGTCCTGTCCTCGTGTTGCAGGTGAGCCAGCGCCGCGCCGAACCCGAGGACGACCACGGGCAGGCAGGACACGGCGGTGGTGATCGGCCATGGCGCGATGGTCAGATGTGCGGCCGTCATCAGGTGGTAGGCGATCTGGCCGAGACCGCCGAGCACGAACGCGGCGATAGCGCTGCGCTTGGCGAACTGTCGAGCGCGGGCCGGCCCACCGCCAGCGAGCCAGACACGCAGGGCGTAGGCGGCGTAGGTCTCCACTCCGATGGGAAGCGTGATCGCCGAGTTGATCGTGAACCCGCTCGCGATGCCGGGCAGCGGATGCACCGGGCCGAACCCGGTGAGCACACCGACACCGACCCAGCCGGACCAGATGGCGACGAACGCAGGCGCGGCCAGTAGGACCACCGGCCACCGGCGTACCTGCTTGGCGCCCAGCTCGGTGCCACCGTGCTCGACTGCTTCCGCATCGCCGCTGACCTGCACTGATGGTTCCGAAGAGTCGGCGGTGTTGTCTGTCGGAGCGGTCGGGTTGAAGCCTGCGTCCTTGAGCGCTTGCAGTACGGCTTTGGCGCGTTCGGCGCGAATATGGAGAGCGGCCTTGAGCTTGTTCTGGCTCGGCAGCGCGCCCAACTCGCGGGCGACGCGTTGCGCCTGTGGGATCAGGTCCTCAAGGGTGCGGGGGTAGGCGCTGGTCATCGCTGCCACCCCCAGGTGCGGGCGATGCGCATGGTGTTCGGGTTCATGATGTGTGTCTCCAGTTGTCGTAAGGCGATATCGGGAGACCTGGACCGGTGGACGTGCTTGCCGGCTGACCACCGGTCCAGGGCGGAATCAGGCGGCCTCGTCGCCCATGGGCGTGGCGGAGTTCTGACCTGCCGGCCATAGCGGGATGACGATCCCGGCCGGCTCGTTGTCGACGTCGGTCGACGCGTTCAGGTCGATGCCTGCCTCGGCGGCCAGGGCGTCGATGTCCTCTTCGGTGAGCCCGTCCGGCCGATGGGTGGGCTCGATCTCGCCAGTGGAGAGCGAGCTGGCCAGCGAACGTGAAAGGTGTCCGTATTTCATGGCGTTTGCTCCGATGTGTTAAGACATCTGCGTTGTCGCAGACGTTAGAGTGCGATGTCTTAAACTGTCAAATGATGTCGTAAGACACCGGTAGGGTTGGTGTGTGGCAGATCAGCGCGAAGCCGATGAGGACAGCCGGCGCACCAGCCGCCGGATTGCCGATGAACTCGGCTCAGCGATCGAGGCCGGCACGTACCCGGTTGGCACGGCACTTCCTGCGGTACGAACGCTGGCCATCGAGCACGGAGCGGCGGTCAACACTGCCCTTGCTGCACTGCGGTTGCTGGTGGACGAGGGTTACGTGGTCCACCGGCCGAACGCCGGCTATCACGTCCGTGATCGGTCGATGCAGTCCGACGCCGGGCAGGAGCTTCGAACCCTGCGTGCCGAGCTGGGGGAGTTGCAGAACCAGGTACGGGAGGCCAGCGGGAATCTGGCCGCCATCGAGTCCCGGCTCTCGGCGGTGTCCGATGTCGTCGCCCGACTGGAGAGCCAGGACAAGCAGGCCGGCCAACGCCAGGGCTGAGCGCGTTACCCGAGCATCGATCGCAGGAAGGTGCTGATTCCCGCGATCACCCGGCCGAGCAGACGGACGACGCTGACCACCCAGGTCGCCGCATCGCTCGGGTGCTGTACGACCAGCGCCAGAACGGCCAGCGCGATGAGGATCGTGACCATCTTGCTGAGCAGTCCGCCACCGGACTTCATGGGCAGCATGTTCTTCGACATCGTGGTTCCCTTCGGTCGGTGAGAGTGGCCCGAGTGGCCCGTTGACCTGGGCTTCTCGTTCTCCCGTGTTCGTCATGTCCAAAGGAAACCGCGTGATGGCGGGGGTGCGGCAGTGTGCACAGGGGGTGCATAAGTGCACACGGGGGGTGCACGGAGGTGATTTACTGGGCAATGAGGTGATGGCAAGGGTGGGCGCCAAGCGCGAGCCGAACAGGCTCCTAGCAGCGGTGATGCAAGAGTCGGGCATCAGCAACAAGGGCCTTGCGTCCCGTGTTCGGGTTGAGGCCACGAAGGCCGGCCACGCCATCTCGCCGGATCACGTATCGGTTCGCCGCTGGCTGGATGGCGTCCGGCCGCACGACGACACCGTTCGGTGCATCGCCGCAGCTCTGAGCGCCAAGCTGGGCCGGAAGCTGTCGTTCGCGGAGATCGGGTTCGAGGCGCCTCAGATGGCGACCGAGGTCGACCTCATGCAGGAGGGGGCGCAGTACCCGGCGAAGCCTGAGCAGGCGGTCGAGGTGCTGGCCGATCTGACGTCGGCAGACCTGGCCGACAGCCCGCTGATCACAGCTGCGAGCTGGGTCGCGGAGGCCGCGCCAAGCGTGATCACCGGTTACCTGTTCGCCGAACCGCTACACCTGGACCAGGTCGGCCCGGTTGCCGAGTCCGGCGCCGAGGTGGCCTCCCGGATTCGTGCGACCGTCCGGTATCTGATGGACCTGGACTTCCAGTTCGGCGGCGGCCATACGCGCAAGATGCTGCTGTTCTACTGGAAGACCGAGATCGTTCCCGCGCTACGGCAGAGCTACCCGGAACTGGTGCGGCGTGAGGTGTTCGCGGCGGCCGCCGACGCGGCCGAATTGCTGGGCTGGAGTGCCTACGACGCAGGCCGGCATGGCGCGGCGCAACGCTACTTCGTACAGGGCCTGCGTTTGGCGCGCGAAGCGAATGATCACGTCATGGGCGCCCAGATCTTGTCGAAGCTGAGCCACCAGGCCAACTACCTGGGCAATTTCAGTGACGCTGTGCAGTTCGCCCGCGCGGCGCAGGCTGGTGGGGTTGGCAAAGCCACGGCGACGGTCAATGCGATGTTTCTGGCCATGGAGGCACGAGCACTGGCCAGCCTTGGCGACTCGCGGAGCTGTGCCGAAGTCCTGCACCGCGCCGAGCTGGTGTTCGGGCAGAGCAACCCAGCCGAGGACCCGAAGTGGATCAGCTATTTCGACGCCCTGGAGCTGGCCGGCGAGGCGGCACACTGCTTCCGTGACCTCGGTCGACCGGAGGAGACACAGCGTTTCGTCGCGAACGCGATCGACCCGGTTCGCACGCCACCGCGTACGCGGGCGTTCATCGGCATGGTTGCTGCGGCGGGGGCCTTGAGCGCGGGCGATGTGGACGAGGCGGTGTCCGTCGCCACCACGGCTGTTGGTCTGGCCGGCTCTTTGCAGTCCAGTCGGTACCTGCGGTACGTGTCGGACTTCTACGGGTCGTTGACCGAGAAACATGCCTCGCACACTGCGGTCCGCCAGTTCGCGGAGCTGGTCAGCAAGTCGTGCCCGACGCTGGTGTTGCCGGGGTTGGTTAGAACGGGTGCCAGCCGGGGGATGGCTCGCCCCGAAGCGTCCGCATCCGCGACTGGTACTCATCGGCAATCTCCTGGGACTCAGCAACGTTCTGCATGAGCCAGGTCGTCATCTTGAGTTCGTGCACAGCTCGTAGGACGTCGAAACCACCAGTCCACTCGGTGACGTCGTAGCCGTAGGCATCGCAGAACTTCGCGTACTGGTCGTCGGTCCACCATTTGGCCGTCAGGTGTTCCGTCGCCGTCATCGCCAGGTCCCACTCTGGTTGTCCCCAAGCAAAGCGCTCGAAATCGATCAGGACCGGCTGGTCGTCGTGAATCATCAGGTTCTCGGTGTGTGCGTCCCCATGCGTTGGCGCGGGACTCAGCGGGTATTCAAGATTCGACACCTTGGCGGTCAGGTCAGAGAGCAGATCGAGAAGGAATTCCTTGTCACTATCCGGAATCTGACCGGACGCAATTCGAGGCTTGACTCTGCCCAAGATGTCCTCTGGCGGCAGGGTGAATGTGGTCGGCGGCTGGGTTTGGTGTAGCCGGCGGAGCACGCCGCCCAGCGTCACGATATCGCGCTGATCGCCGGCTCGACCGGCGATAAAACGCCAAAACGTCACGGGGTGTTCTGCCACGGCAACCGGCTGAGAGACGTCGTACGCCTGGGCAGCGGGGAACTGGTTGTCTGCCAGCCAGTTCGCGACATTGACCTCTTTCACCGAGTCGGCCCAGTAACTCATCGTGCGAGCGATCCGCACCACGACTCCGGCAGCCGGGAGGTGGAACAAGGCGTTCTCGCCGAGTCTGATCAGGCGAGCCTGGTCGGTGTCGAACTCGGCGATTGCGCAGGCAGCGCGCATCGTGTCCCAGCCCGACGCGATGCTGAATGACCCACTTGCACCGGATGTCTCAGTCCCCTCGTTCACGGCGTCAGGGTACGGGGACGCATCGGCCGAGCCCGACCAGGCGGCAACCTGGTTCAGAAGGCCGCCCATGTCCATGGCTTTGGCACATCACCACAGAGGCAGGCGACACGATGACGGGCCTCCCGTGATGCGGCAGGATTCACGCCGGCCTTGCTGAGCACAAAGCCAACCCACCGCAACTCCTGGATGTCTGCCAGCAGGCGGAATTCGGGTTCGCCTGTCACATCATGGCCGTATGAGCGCACGAAGGCTCTGTAGTCATCAGCCGTGAGTCTGGCGAAATCGACGTAGTCGACGGCCAGGGGCACCAAGTCCCATTGCCGATGGCCGATCGACACGTGTTCCAAATCGAGAAGCGTCGACGTGCCGGAGCCTGAGACGGCAACGTTGCCTTGCCAAGCGTCGCCATGGATCACATGGCTCGGTTGACCGATATGAAGTCCGTCGTACTGATGCCGAAGGGCTGCGAGACGAACAGCCAGCCACGTGAGGTCATCGCGATCGGCGCCGTGTGCTTGAGCGAGCTGCTGATCAAGCCGGTCGAACGGATCGAAGTGAGGCAATGCCAGATCGCTGGGAAGGGACAGCGCGTGCAGAGTCCGTAGCGCCTCGCCCAGCTCGGACGGGGTGGCCGCACGATGTGCGGGCAGCGTCTGCCACCAGGTCACCGGCCGGCCATCCACCATGACCGGCTGGTCGACATCAGGTAGCGCGCGCGTGGCCCGCACCCCCGCGTCGTTGAGCCATCGGGACACGCTGACTTCCCGCTCGGCGGTGTCACGTGAACCGGGCTTGCCGATCCGGGCCACGATCTGGCCGGCCAACTGGTACATCACATTCGAGCCATCGCGGATCAGTTCGGCACCGCGGCTGTCGAGGCCGGCGATCCCAGCCGCGACCGTTAGTACACGCTCTGCCGAGGGGACGTCTGACATGCTCGACATCGTCTCAGCGGCTGCTCAGAGCGAGTTGCGTGATGTTGTTGCGCAGCTCTCCGACGTCGCCGATGCGTACGTGCGGCGCAGAAACTTCCGCCAGGCCCTGAAGCTCGGCAACGACTCGTTGAGACCGTAGTGAGGCGGCGTCGGTGACAGCCTGTCGGCCGACCAACGCGGCTTCGTGAGGATCATCGACTGCCATCAGCAACGTGGCCAGACGCGTTCGCGAGAACGTTCGTGATCGTGGGTAGTTCTCATTGTGTAGACGGATGGCGGACTCCAGACGCGGGGCCGCCAGCTCGGCCCGCCTGGTCGCATACGCCACGGGTATCAGGGCTCGGCCTGTACTGCCCTGGTGCTCGGCTTCGTCGTAGTACCGCAACCAGATGGGATCGGTGCTCGGTTCGCGGTCCGCGAAGTACGAATCGGCCTTGTCGACCTCTGCCTGTGCGTCAGCATGCCTGCCGGTCAACGCGAGCAGCCTTGCCCTGATCGCGGACATCATGGCGCGGGCAGTGGCGGACACGCGGTCGGATCGGACTTGCGCGAACTCGATCAGCGACAGCGCCTCGTCCAGGTTGCCCAGGTATGTGGCCTTCCGCGCCATGTCCGACAGCACGTCCGCTCTCAACGCCCACGATCCACTCTGGTCCGCACACCAGAGGGCGAAGCGGGAACAACGGTCAGCGGAGGTGTAGTCAGCTATGTCGAACGCGGCGAACGCGACCACGCCACCGAGGTTGCCGGCCGCCTCGAACAGGGCTCGCCGGACGTTGTCGTCGGTCGTCCTCGCGTCCAGCAGACGCCCTACCCACCGCAGTTGACCTGCGGCCGCTTCACATGACAATCCACCACCGAACAGGTTGTCCGACATCGCAACGGCATGCGTCGTCGATCGAACGTGTTCGACATCGTTCCAGCCGACGCAGGCCGGGACAGGAGTATCCACCGAGAGTTCTGCAAGGAACTCAACGGCACTCGCACCAAGATCGATCGACTTCCCGTAGTCCAATACGGTCAGCGCGGGAACAGGATGATTGCTGGAAGAGCTGGACGAGCCTCGCGGTGTCGGCCGGAACCCGAGTTCGGCGTCCGTTGATACGCCAAGCACGGCACGTAGCCCTGAACGGTAGTGCGCGCTCGGCCACACAACGGCGCCTCGCTCGTAGCGTGCGATCGTGTGGCTGTCCAGGTCGTACCGCTTCGTCGTGGACTTCCACAAGTAGGCGTTCACAGCCTGCGCCAGCTCCGCCCGACTCATGGGCTCCCCAGGCGCAAGACGTGATGGAGTCCGTTCGCGCAACGCTCGCAACTTGGCGTTCGACTCTGCCACGGTGGGCACCCTTCGTGGTCGCTTGACCTCCGAGTGTACTGCCGTGACCAGGGACGATGTGGCCAGATTGCCCCACGATGACCGTGGTTGCCCCTCAGTTTGCCCTGTGAGATGACGGTGGGCTGACCGACTTTGTAGGTATGGCAAGAACGACGCGGCAGAGCGATGTCGATCGGCGCAACCACCCGAGGAGTATCGGTGGGTGAACCAGTGAGCGTCGAATCAGATCACGAGTTGCTGCGGCAACTGAACTCCATTAACCAGAGTTTGGCAAAGTCATCGAAGGTTCTAGCGGAACTCTTGTTGCGCAGCATGAGTCAACCGGGCATCTCGCATGTAACGACTACGGAATTGCGAAGTGTTGGTCGCAGGCTTGTTTCCTCCGGGGGAGACCTGACCGACCTCGGTGTGCGGATGGGCATCGCTGCCGATCAACTCGATCAGTCGTCCGAGCCGCAGCAATAACCGGATTTGATATTGCCAATAACGTCGACCAGGGACTCCCGCAATCATGAATGACAACTTCTCCATACTCTGCCTTGCGATAATAGCTATCGCCGTTCCGTCCATTGGCTATCTGTTGCCCCAGGACCCGGCGGTGGTCAGGTTGACCACCGCCTTGTCGGACCGCCGTCGACACCGCCAGCTGCGCCGATGGGTCGACCAGCAGCGACAGCCGAAGGGTGGTGCTCAGCAGTGGACGCACTAGTAGGCAGCAGGCGGTCCTACAACCCTCACGCGATGGGCGGGGGCGCGGTAGTGCCGTACGTGGCGCTGTGGACCGAGGAACGCGCCTTGCCGTACCAGCTCATCCAGCGAGGTGGTTTGGGGATCGGCTACGCCGATGAAACGTCGGTGGATCGCGACCAGTGTGGCGTCCTGTGGTCCCGGATGGGGTCAAGACCAGGGCAGGGCCGGCCGGTCTACCGCCAGATGCACCCACTACGGCAGCGCCGAGCGATGCGCCGGCTCCTGTGCCAGGTGTGCGGGCAGCCCGCTGATGAGACCGAACAGGGCCACCTGTGGCTGCTGGTCGACGGACGGCCAGGTGGTGAATCGGACTGGCCGGAAGGCGTGGCCAACCCGTTTCCACCCGTGTGCATCGACTGCGGCCGGCTCAGCGCACGCCTGTGCCCGCCCCTGCGCCGCGCTCACGTCGCCGTACGGGCTCACTCCGCGATCCACGGAGTGAGCGGGGTGCAGTTCTGTTCCGCTGGTGGCTCTGACCTGGCGTTCGCACCCGGCGACGACGGCGAACCGGTGGCCTACGAAGACCCGGCCGCGCGCTGGACGTTGGCGACCCAACTCACCCGTGTCCTACTCGATTGCACCGTTGTTGACCTGGACCGACTATGAAGTCCGATCGCCAGGGCATCAGGCCGCCCGTAGCGTCAACCAGTCCGACCTATCTCGACATCGCCACGTGGTTGCGCGGTCGAATCGAGACCGGCGAGTTGCCGCCCGGCGACCGGGTGCCAACCGCGCATGAGGTGATGAGCGTGTTTGAGGTGAGTGAACGCACTGCCCGCCGAGCGCTGAACGAGTTGAAAGACGAGCACTTGACGGTCGCTCGTCCTGGACAACGAACCGTCATCCGGAAGATCAGACCTGTGGTACGCGTTGTATCCGGCCGTGCCGACCTTGGTAGGACTTTTTGGCCGACCGATACCGATCGCAAGCAGAAGGTAAAAGAAACCGGCGAGTTCAAGGTGAGAGCACCGGCAGACATCGCGCATGTATTGCAAATTCCCCCCGGATCACCGCTTCGAGTCCGGTACTATTACCACTCGGCCCCCCATCGTGAGATCCAGTTTGCGACCTCCTATCGACCAAGCTATGTCGCCGGTCGCGCCGAACCTGTAGCCGTACGCTTCCGGGATGAGCTACGTGTCCGTGTTCCCACAAAAATCGAACGGGATCTGATGGGGCTAACCATCCTGGCGCCAGTTATGGAGATTGCCAGAACGGCGTACGATGCAAATGATAGGGCTATCGAGCTGATAGTGATGGTCATGGATGCCAACGCCTACATCTTGGAATACGGTTATTTGGCGCGCAAATGAATCCGTGCGTCTAGGTTTCGAGTGAAGTGGTATCCTCGATCTCCCACTGGCCGTCGCCCAAGATGCGGTTCCATCTGGGCATGTGTGCGTGAGGTAGTCGAAAGTCGGGTACTGACTGCGGAGTCACTTTCACGCCAGCTTCTGAACATAGGTCAAGCGCGCGCTGCCAATTCCCGCTACCAACTACTTCGACGGGGCATTGGCACTCCCCCCGTCTTGAATGCCCGCCCGTTTTCGACAGAACGCCTCGCTGATGATTGAAAGCGGGGAAAGGCGAGTCTGCGCGGAGCAGGTACCATGTTCCAGATCGTTCGGCGTCGCTAATACCTGCCGCTACATTTGGGCTGCGAGGGAGGTACAGGAGCTTGTCGTGATGGCGGAGCAAGAATAGCCTGTCTTGTATCGGTACAATATCAACTTTGGGCGGGTTGTTCTGAAGCCACTGGGCGGCATCCTCCCAGGTCCCTGGTCCCCACAGATACTCAGCTGGATGGACGGTTGACTCATATTGTGGGTCGAAGTTAGACAACTCGGGTTCGTCCAGGTCGGCGAGGACGATCGCACAGTTACTCGATTCCGGAAAGACATTTGGTTGAAAGTCTGAAGCATTGCCCCACTCGGTCGACTGGCTCGTCCACGTAATGACCACTGTTTGACGTTCGACTGAGGGGTTGGGGGCACCCCATAGTCGATTTATGAGCCGTGCAAGGTCGGCGATGGCATTGAGTGCATCCATTGGAGAGCCAAGGTGATATTGAGGATGTGCGACGAAGTTCCGAAGCGCTACCCTGGCGCCGTCGCGTATTCTGTCCCCTTGCCCGCCGAGTAGCCCCTCCGCCCGTGCCCATCTGAAGAGGGAGAATAGCATTCCATCGAATGAGATTGTTTGGCCGCTACGTAGCTTGAGGCGCCATTGTGCTTCCGAACCACCGCGGGAATGTTTGGATAGGTCTTTCTGTAGGTCATAGAAGTTCGCCGGTCGTATAGAATGGGTAACGTTTTCGGTGTCAACGAAGGTGACTAGCCCTTCATAAAAAGCGAGGAAACGCTCGGCAATTGCTTGTTCGGCGATCAGTCGAGCCATATCGGCTGCCACGGTGTACTGTTCATAGTAGAAGATACCGCGCAGATAGGTCTCTTGAAGGCGCTCGAAACTCTTCTGGGTTGTCTCTGGAACCGCGTCAGACAACTCTATTCTGAAGACGAGATCCTGATTCCACCTCGACACGGCCTCTGCGTCTGGATGTCGACCCATGCCGCCCGGCCCAAACATAAGGCTTCGCTTGTCAGGCTGAGCTAGTTCTTCAAGGCTTCGAATCGGCTTCATTGTATCCCCGCGCGATACTGCATGGTCAGCCAGTGACATTGGTTCAATTAGTGCCGCTGGCCAAGAATAATGAGACCTTCATGGCTAGCAAAGTCTTCGTAGTCTCGAACATTGAGGGTGGCGAGTGGAACATCGTAGGAGAGGCAGCACGCAGCTATCCACGAGTCGTTCATCGGGCGTGGCCGGCCTCGGCGACTGGCGTAGGCAGTGATGGTGCCCCAAGTCCGAGCGACATCGTCATTGCTGTGAAGGACATGCTTGCCGGCGAGCCACTGGGCCAGGCGTTCGCGGCGATGTGGTCCCCACTGGCGCTGTTCGACCCACCGAGTGAGTTCGGCAAGCGTGACGAACGTGATGATGGGTACACGGCCGACGAGGAGGCGTGCGGCATCCACTGGGAGCTTTCCCTTGATGATCAGGGATGCGACATCTGTGTCGAGGACAACGGGCTCCACGGTCAGGCGATGTCCGCTCGTCGGGCTGCGTAGGTGAAGGCCAGGAAGTCGTCCAGCTCGTCGTCCGACTCGAAGATGGCCGCGTCGGCCAGGTCGTCTGCGGACTCAATG